>JANYCD010000076.1 GCA_025360425.1 Sterolibacteriaceae bacterium | reverse complement strand
CCATAGATACGCATGGTGTTATTCATGTTCGCATCGGGGTATGGATATGGATAGGTCGGCGGCGGCCCGATGGCTTGCGTGCCGTAGCCGCAATAATTGTTGTTGAACTGGAGACGGCCGTTGGAGTTGACCCGAACCTGGGTGTAGTTGGTCCCGCCGTAGTTAAAGGTGAATCCGATGTTGATCGGCGCCGTGCCGTCATCGTCGACGGGAGCACTGTTCCAGGCGGCGCACTGCGCAGAACCGCCCCAGGTGACATCGGTGTGGGTGGTGTTGTTGATCCATGCCAGCGATGTCTGGGCATAGCCGTAGGTCGCCGACCACGCGCCCGTGGAGCACAGGCCCAGGACCAGGATCGCGACACAGCGCAGGAGGTTTAGTGTGGACCGCATTGTTTGAGTCTAGTACGGATGGAAAATGAACAAAAGTGCAACCCGGGCTGCACTGCCTAGAATGTCACCTTTACGCGTCGCTCTACGTAATTGGTCGCTCCGACCGTACCCGGACACGCCCCGCCACTGGGGAAATTGCAGGCCGTCGATTCGATCTGGTAAACCGCCGGGCCGCCGGTGATTGGTGGATCGGCATACTGGGTGCAAACCACCGTGACCCTGAAACCCGACAACGTGGTGGCGCCCGCCGGAAGTGCGAACGAGTTGGTAGTGCCGGCGCCGGTGACGCACGCCATGCCGTCGCGCTGGCGCTTGTAGATACCCCATTCCAATCCGGCTTTTGCCGCCTGATAGGCACGCACACCCTGCACGTCGAGCGCCGAGCCGATTTGTTGCGAGGTGGCAATCGTCACCATGAATCCACCCAGCGCCGCCAGCACAACCAGGATGAAAATGGCGGTGACGATGGCGAAACCCCGTTCCGCTTTGTGGTTTGGCCTCATGGTGCGTTGTCCACGTGAATCTGCTGGAATACCGATACGGTTTCGCCGCTGGTCGCGTTGATGATGTTGAGGCGAACGTAAAGAATGCCGTTGCGTTGCAACGCGGCCTGGGTGTAGTCGACCTGGCAAGTCGCGTTAAGCGCCACGGTCGCGGTCGAGCCGCCCGCCGGTGGCGTTTGCTGCGGGTTGATGAAGCCGTAGCCCCATCGTTTGGTAATCAAGCCCGCCGTCGTGGTTGGACACGCATAAGTGACAGCACGCGTAGCGAACGGCACGACCTGAAAGCGGCTATTGGGGGAAGGCAACGCCGGCGGACCTGGAAATGGATTACTGGCAAGCGTTACCGTGCTGCCGGCCACCGAACTCACCTGTGCACGGTTGCCGCCGCCGTAAGCATCGGCGGGCACCTGCCCAAGGTTGTAGACAATGATGAAGTCGCCACTGCCCCCCGTGGCCAGCGTCGGCACCGGGCCCAGGACATCGAAACTCTTGTTGGCGGCGGTCACGAAATCAAGCACCGTACCGCCCGCGGAACCATCGCCCGTATCACGATAGCGGCCACCGTCGCTGGTGGGAATGAACTCGATATAGGTGACATTCGCAACGGTCGTCACGCGCAGGCTGTTGGGCAGTGCAAGGCGGATTTCGCGCGACAGGCGACGCAGCGCCAGATCGGCGGCTTCGGTCAATTCCGCCCGCTGCTCGGCGTCAATATAGCTGTCGACCGACGACTTGATGAATACCGCCACCATGCTGCTGAGGATGCCGGTGATGACGATGACCATGATGGCCTCGATCATCGTAAACCCTGACTGTCGCGTGCGATTTTTGCGCTTGAATTTCATGGCACGGCATTCGGTGAATGGCGGGCCCGATAGCCTTCCAGGGTCAGGCTGTCGGAACTGCCGGTTCGGCTAACGGTGACGGTGATGCGCAACAGGTTGAGGTTGGCCGCCGTGGCGTCGTTGGGCGTGATCGTCAAACCAAGCGGACCCAGCACATCCGCAGTGGCAATGCTAATGGTTGCCGAATATCCAGGGTAGGTGTAGGTGTTGGTTACATCCGTTACCGGATTGATCGTTGCCAGGCCGCTGTAGTCGGCAACGTTGTTGAATGGATTGGTGATGCTTGCGACTGTTCGTGTTGTTTGTCCAGTCGCACCCGGTCCCAATCCCTGTACCGCTGTCGGGCACTGGGCGGCGGTAGCTGCAGTGGCAAAAGGCGCGTTCGCATCGCTCGGGTCGCAATAGGTGAAAGGTTGCGCCGAGACCTCCTCCATCAGCGCCTCGGCAATCGCCAGCATCTGTTTGCGTATCATCGGGTCAGCGCTGCTGCGCACTGAAACATTCAGCACCGACAGCACGCCCGCCAGCGCGACGCTGACGATGACGATGAAGACGATCAACTCGACGATGGTAACGCCGGCAGATCGCTTCCTTGCGCACAATGTCCGGTCAATGGACATAGCCGGTTCCTGCTTCAACGGTGATCGCCGATTGCCCGGTGACCGTGCTGGTCACGGTGGACGGCACACCTCCCTGGGCATCGAACACCAGGGTGGGGGAACTGGGACCGAACGCAACCCCCGTGGGGGCGCATACCGCGTTGGTCGCACCGCCACAACTCGCATCCACCGACGGCAATTGCATTGGCTGTTCGCTGGTTCCGTCACAAAAGCCCGCGCCGGATTCAGGTACCCGGGTGTCGATGGTCAGCGTCACCCGGTTGCCCGCAGTGCAGATGGCGCCGGCTTTGGTCCCAAAGCAGACACAGATGTTGCGCCGCTGCGCTACCGCTGCCTTGCGCGCAAATTGCAGCGCGCCGACTGCCTTGTCACGAGCGCCTTTCTGGTTGAAGGTGTCCTTGAAATCCATTTTGCCGATCGCAACTGCGGCAAGGATGCCGAGGATCACGATCACCACCACCAGCTCGATCAGCGTGAACCCCTGATCGCGGCCAACTGCGGGCGCACCGATCCGCGTTCTTATCGAACCATTCTCAATATTATCGCGGCTCACGCTTGGGGCTGACATGTGGATATGTCTGTTCTCGATTTTTTGCTTTCCCTCAAGATAACTGCGTGGAGGGAAAATGAGTATCAAATACTACACACTTGGCAAGAGCAAGCTTGAATATACCTGATCGCCGCTTTGTTTTTTAATGATCATCGAGCTGTCTTCTCGATTCAGCCTTCTTGCGCGCACGGGATGCCCGCTTATCTACACGCAAATGGGCGCCGCCCTTCTTCATCACCGCCAATGCGGCCAGCGGATTGCGCGGCTTGACCCGCCTTTGTTTGGCCTGCTTCATCGCGATTCGAAGCGGACGATCATTCGCCCGTC
Organism: Sterolibacteriaceae bacterium; assembly: GCA_025360425.1. GTDB lineage: Bacteria > Pseudomonadota > Gammaproteobacteria > Burkholderiales > Rhodocyclaceae > JANYCD01. The sequence goes on along the minus strand of JANYCD010000076.1, from coordinate 126,818 downwards.
GGCGATACTCTTCGGTTGTGGTTTCCAGGCATGGCCATAGACAATCTCGAAGCTGGCGGACAAGCGGCCTTCTTGCTTGTTTGCTGCCCAAGCCTGAAAAACACGGCGCCACTCGCGCCAGGGGAGTTGGCCGAGCAACGCATTGCGCACGCCAAGTTGGCGTTGGTCGCGCAGCAGCCCCAGAGGACTGTCGTAGGTCATGGTAATTATTTCCATGTCCATCACCGGATCAGCAAAACCGGTCGCCACCAGCAGATCGCCAACGTCGTGCATGTCGAGAAACCGCCGCAGAGGCGGTTCGATGTTGCAGGCGATGCAGGCCAGACGGAGTTCCTTGAGCGTGTCGGGACCAAGCATGGAAAAAGTCAGCAGGCCCTCGGTTGCCAGAGTCCGATGCACTTCGGCAAATGCCGGGGCTGGGTCTTCCAGCCAATGCAGCATCAGGTTGGACCACACCAATCCCAATGTTCCAGTCTTGACCGGAAGACGACCGACGTCGGCATTGATTGGTCGGGGGGAGCGTCGCGTCAACCGTGATGACCAGGACGTTTGGCGACTGAGCTCCGCCAACATGGGTCTGACGAAATCGACGGCGAGCGGCAGTGCTCCGGGGTAACGCTTGATGAGTGCGCGAATGCCGTCGCCGGTGGCGCAACCGATATCGGCCATGCAGCGTGGATCGACCTTCACGTAGTCGAGACGCTCAGCCATGCGCCGGCCGACCTCACCCGCGAGCACTGCCGCCATGTCGTAGGAGGCGGCAGCGCGGGCGAAGTGGGCACGCATCAAGTCAGAGCGGGTGAATTCCCAGCTGTTGGAACAACGCCTGGTCGCGCGCGGCTTCGGCGTTGCCGGTGGTCAGCAACTTGTCGCCGTAGAAGATGGAATTGGCGCCGGCCAGAAAACAGAGCGACTGCATTTCATCGCTCATCTCCTGGCGTCCGGCGGAGAGACGTACATAGCTGGTGGGCATGGTGATGCGAGCAACCGCGATGGTACGCACAAACTCGAAGGGTTCCAGCGGCGGCGCATTTTCCAACGGGGTGCCGGGAATGGGAACAAGATTGTTGATCGGCACCGATTCGGGCTGCGGAGTCATGTTGGCCAGCTCAGCGATCAGGGACGCGCGGCCACGCCGACTTTCGCCCATGCCAACGATGCCACCACAACAGACCTTGATGCCTGCATCACGCACCTTGCCGAGCGTGTCGAAACGGTCGGCCTGGGTGTGGCTGGTGATGATCTGTCCGTAAAATTCCGGCGCGGTATCGAGATTGTGGTTGTAGTAGTCAAGGCCAGCCTCCGCCAGGCGCTCGGCCTGACCTTCCTTGAGCATGCCCAAGGTGACACAGGTTTCGAGACCGAGGCCCTTGACGGCCTGGACCATCTCCATGACGCGGTCGAGATCCTTGTCTTTGGGGCCACGCCACGCTGCACCCATGCAAAAACGACTGGCACCTTTCGCTTTGGCGGCTTGCGCAGCGGCCAGCACTTCGTTCAGTTCAAGCAACTGTTCCCGTTCCACCGTTTCGTGGCGGGCCGATTGCGAACAATAGCCGCAATCTTCCGAACAGCCGCCGGTCTTGATCGACAGCAACGTGGAAAGCTGAACGGTGTTTGCGTCGTGGTGTGCCCGGTGTATCTCCTGTGCGCGAAACATTAAATCGGCAAAGGGCAAACGGAACAGCGCCTCGATCTCGGTTGTGGTCCAGCGCCGGACAGCAGGAACCGGGGATGTGCGATGTTGGGCAGAGATGGCAGTGGCGACAGTCATGGAATGTCCTGCTGGGTAAAATGGGGAATGGCTGAATTATCGTGGAAGGGGCTGGGATTGTCCATTGGCGCGGGGATTGTGCGCAAAGCGATGATTTCGTGTTTGCCGCAGGATTGCTTCCTGTGCGGCCAACCTTCCGCCGAGAATCTGCTTTGCGCACAGTGCCGCGATTCACTGCCGCAATTGTCGAAGCCCCGCTGCGCAATCTGCGCACTGCCTACGCCTGTCGGAGAAACCTGTGGCGAGTGCCTTAAACGCCAACCACATTTCGATTTCACGGTCGGGTCGCTGGTGTATGGCTTCCCTGTTGATCATCTGATACAGGCACTGAAATACACCCATCGCCTGGCGGTTGCAAATTATCTTGCGATGCTGATGCTCGAAGCCGATGTTGCAGCGGGTGACCTGTTGATGCCGGTACCCTTGTCAGCCACGCGCTTGCGCGAGCGGGGCTTTAATCAAGCCGTGGAAATCGCGCGGCCACTGGCAAGACGTCTCGGTTTGCCACTGCTCGTTGATGGCTGTTTGCGAATCACTGATACCGCCCCTCAAGCCAGCCTGCCCTGGAAGGAACGACGGAAGAATATTCGCAACGCCTTCGAATGTCAGATTGACCTTTCTGGCAAGCGCGTCATCGTGGTGGATGATGTCATGACAACGGGCGCAACGCTGGACGAGTTCGCTCGCATGCTGAAACAACATGGCGCCATCGTGGTGACCAACTGGGTTGCAGCGCGCACGTTAAGAAATTAAGCGCACCGATCAACAATGGACCGAACTGGAACCCGCGCTCTTGCAAAGATCACCAGCGAATCATTGGCTCTTCTGCTCTGCTGCCGCCGCCAGATCCGCAGGCAAGTTGGTTGAGGCTCGGGCCTGCGCATACGCTTCCTTCGCTTCGAGCGGACGCTGACTGGCTTCGAGCGCGAGCCCCAGTCCATACCACCAGCGGCCTTCGCCGGGCTTCAGCGCCAGCGCATTCCGATATCGCTCTATGGCTTCCGCAAAACGTTTCGCCTTCTGCAAAAGCAGGGCATGGAAACCGAGATAATCGGCGTTACGTTCAGCGTATTGGGCATGTTCATCAAGGGTCTTTATTGCGGCAGGCATGTCGCCCCGCTCCACTTGCAAGCGTGCCACGAGCATGGCCCATCCGGCCTGCTTGGGATCAAGGGCCAGGCCCTCGGTCCCTACTGCCTGGGCCTCATCCCATAGTTTCCGATCAACCAGAATACTTAGCAAAGCCTGACGCGCCGCCAGGTGGCCTGGTTCTATTCGCAGAGCAGCGTGCAACGAAGTGCTTGCCTCGCTAGCCAAGCCACGTTTGATCGCGTTCATGCCCTTGCGGTACTCGGCATCGGATGCTTCTGACGCAACCGGAGTACGAGGTTGTTTTTCAATACGTGACTGAACCACGGCGGTTTCGTCGACTTCGCGTGCAACAGCCGGCGCCGATGGCGCGGGCTCCTGATATCTGGTACCGGATATCACAAGCGTGCGATCGAGCTTGAGGGATGACGCGTGTTCATCCCCCTTGTGCGGAACGGGTCGCTGGAACTCCTGACGAGCCTGCCCGGATTCGGGCTTGGCGGACTGGTGGAACTGTTCGACCAACGGATAAATCGGTTGTGGCTGGAGCGGTGGCACTATTACGTCGGATCCTGCTGTTACATGAGGAAGTGGCGGGATAGCCTCCTGCCGCCAGGTCAATCCCAGCCAGACCACAACAGCACCTGCAATCGCACCGACGATGGTCAGCGCTGGCCCCTTCCATGGAACAACTTTCGAGGGAGGTAAGGTGCGGACGTGTCGGGAAATCGCGTCCTTCTCCAGCTCGGAAGCGCGGCGTTGGTCCAGATCACGCAACATTTTGTTCATCAGACTCAAATGTCAGACCTCCTCGGCTTATCAGAAAAAGTATCGCGCACTGTCGGTATCGCGTGCCGCAGCGAAGACCTGTCGATACCCGACCGCTGGCCGGCCCTGTCCAAATGCAGCCAGCATGGATTTGTGGGCAAGAATATTGACCAGTCGCGGTGTGCCGCCCGAGAACCGATACAGCGCACGCCGAGCCATGGCGCTAAACACGGGCTCGCCGCGGTAGCCGGCGATCCGCAGACGGTGCGCGAGGTAGTCATCCAGCTCGCCACGCTGCAGCGGTGGCATCCGATAGTGAAACGCGATTCGCTGCCGCAATTGCCGCACCGACGGGTTCGACAATTTCTCGTCCAGTTCTGGTTGACCGAACAGTACGATATGAATCAGTTTGTGTTTTTCAGTTTCGAGATTGGACAGCAAGCGCAGGGTTTCCAGAGTCAACATGGGCATGGTCTGCGCTTCGTCGATACACAACACGGCAGTAATGTCTTCGGCCGCCAATGCAAGAAGTCGCTGACTGATGCTCTTGATAAGATGCATCGCCTCACCCGCCACAGGAGCACCCAATTCCTCCGCCACGGCAATCAACAATGACCGGGGATCAAGCTGCGGATTTGGAATGTAGGCCGCGTGATAAGGCTTTGGGAGCAGGCTCAGAAATTTTCTGCAGAGCACCGTTTTTCCGGTACCGACCTCACCCGTGATCTTGACGAAACCCTCGCCGCTCTCAACAGCGAGCATCAGCGTATTGAGCGCCTCCTGATGGGCTTTGGCGGAATAGATGTACTGGGTATCGGGCGTGATTCCGAAGGGCAGTTCTGTGAGACCGAAATGCGCCAGGTACATCGGGAAACTTACTCGTCCATGTGAAGCTGGCGCGGGCTGAGGCTCTGCATCCGTTCCGCAGTCTGTTCGATATCGCGCGCCCAGACACGATCGTCCCGGATGAGGGTGGGTTTAAGCAGGATGATCAATTCGCGCTTGTGCAAACCGTTGGAACGCTGACCGAACAGATTGCCAACCACCGGCACGCTACCCAAGCCCGGGATCTGCGAACGGTCGTTGGTCTGATCCTGTGTCATCAGTCCGCCGATGGCAACGATCTGTTCGTCCTGGACGCGAACGACGCTGTCTGTCTCGTTGACGCTGCTCTTGGCCAACGGCAGAGTAAATTTTCCCAGCGTTCCCAGATCGATGATCTTGGTGTTGTCGGCCACGGTGCTGACTGCTGGATGCACATGCAGAATGATATTGTCGTTCTCGTCGATCTGCGGCGTCACGTCGAGCGAAATGCCGGAGAAATAAGGCGTCAACGTGAGGCTTGGCGCGTTGGTGGTGCCGCTTGAAGACGTGGTCGTTGTCGATGTCACATTGGTGACGAACAATTCGTCGCTGCCGACTTTCAGCACGGCCTTCTGATTGTTGATGGTGGCAATGCGCGGACTGGACAGCACCGAAACGGAGCCTTGCGTTTCCAGGAAATTCAGCAGCGCGGCAAAGTTCTTGGTCTGCAATGCCAACCCCATGAATCCCAACCCGGTCTGCGTGGTCGCCACCTCCCCGCCAACACCGGCCAACACGGTGCCGTCCGGTGAGGTCAATTGCTGCCCCGCCCCATTCAATGTGGGTTGCAATATGCTCCCGGGCTGGACAACCCCGAAAGTGGCGCGATTTTTGGCGCCGCTGAACGACGCCCAGTTCACCCCAGACTGATATTCGTCATTGAGCCTAACGTCGAGAATTTTCGCTTCCAGCATGACCTGCCGTTCCACCACGACTTGAGTGGCCTTCAGGTAGTTTTCCACCATGCGGATTTCCCGTGGCAGCGCCCTTACAACGATCATCCCTGAATTGGGGTTGATAACGATGCTGCGCCCGTCCGCCGCTCCGACGATGGCGGTCAGTGCCGTGGACAACGATTTCCAGAAGTCGTTGTCGTTGCTGGTCCGCACCTGGCTTGTAAGAAGCTCCGAATTGCTCTGGCCGGCGCCACTAGCCGTTGGCGCCGTGGTCGAAGTCCCTGCCGAACTGGTACCACCTGCGCCGGCTCCGCTGCCGGTAATCGAACTGGACGTTACATGAAGGTCACTCGCCCCCTGACGCCGCGAGTCAAGGTAGTTGACCTGGAATATCCGGGTCTGGATGGTGTTCGGCAGTATGGTGATGCGATTACCCTGCATGCGATATTCGTAGCCATACAACTCGCGAATGGAGTCGAGCGCCTCGCGCACGGTCACGTCCTTGAGGCTCACCGTAATCTGTCCGGCCACTTCCGGCGTCACCAACATGTTGTATCGCGTGCCTGTCACCAGGGCCATGAACACCTGGTTGGCCGGCGCGTTGACCAGCGACAGATCGAAACGCGCCTCGGCATCACCAGCGTTCTTGGGCATTTCGACTGCCAACGGAGGCATCAACGCCTGTTCTGCGGACTGGGCAGATGCTGCCTTGCGGCCTTTGCCCGCCGCCTTGTGCATTTCGTCAACGATGCGATCGTTGACTTCAGTCTTGACGGTCGGCGGCGTACACGCCGTCACCGATACAAGCAACAATATCCCCCAAGCACAGAGCCGAATCGCCATTATTCTGACCTCATTTGTTTGTTCGGTTTCCCCGACGTCTTGCCGGAAGCTTTCTTTTTCAGTACCGGTTTGATCGGTTTTTTCTCGATGCCCGGCGTCATCGCCAAAGTCTCTTTCCCATCCGGCCCACTGAGCACTACTGAGTCCTCTCCAATTGCAGACAACCTCGACTCTCCCACTCGCCCTCCCAACTCAACATACTCGCCGTTGATAATCGCCGCCGGCTTGGCGCCTTTGCGTCGAATGATAGTCTGCAAGCCGCTGGAGGGCTGCCCTGCGCCGCTTGCGCCATCAACTGAGCCCTGACTCTCGTCCACCGCGGGCCTGGTAGGATCGGCGATCTGCGCCAGCGCCGCAAAACCGGCCATGCCCATCATTCCACCCAATAAAACCAGCTTCAAATAACCAGCCATGTACGGTCCAGACTCAATGAATAAACGGTAAGGGTCAGTTCAACGCGAGGATATTTAGCGACGACAAAGTCGATTTTTCCGAGCAGTAAATGTTGCTGTGAATTTTCCATTTCATTCACATAATTCAACACGTCCTGATAACCGCCGGACACCTTGATCTCAACGCCATGCTTGTAAATATTCTCTGTAACAGGAACAGCGACCTTTTCGGGCTCAGCCGCTTTCACCCCGGTCTTGTCGGATGGCGCAGCGACGGCCGGTACTGGTGTCAGTGTTTTCAGGCTCACCAGTTCCAGGCCACGATGGTGGCCTAACAATGCCTGCAGCAATACCGCCATATTTTCTGGCGGCACCAGCACCTTGTCATATTCCGACAACTGGCGACCGAGATCGACGAAACGTTTCTGGTAGTCCACGACGGCGGCACGATTGACCGCGTCGGGGTCTTTCAACTGGACCTGCAAAGCGGCCACCTGGGCGCCAAGATTAATGATGTCGGCGTTGTATTGAACGACCAGTTTCTCGGCGGCGGCCTTGCGTAACAGCGCCGGCTCGATCCAGAAGTTGTAGCCGCTAAACAGGATCAATACCACCAACGCCCCGGCAATCAACGATTTTTCACGCTGGTTCAAGGCCGCGAAGCGGGCCGACAGCATTTTCCATTGCTCCTTCATCGCTGCCCTCCCGTCGCTTTGCCTGTCGCATCCGCAAGCCCATGCGCGGCCTCGGGCGCAATGGCAGAGATCGAGGTCTGCAATCCGGAAGGCCGCGCATCGTTGCCGTTCGCGCCAAGGGTTGTTGCGGATCCCGAAGCGGGAATCAAGGTGAACTCATGGTACGGCGGCCTGACCGGCACAGTGCTAATCGCGTTGCCGACAGAGGGGGCCACGGTACTGCCGACAGCCGCAGGCGGCAAACTAATTTGAAGCGCGGAGAACTTACGGCCGTGGAAAGCTTTTTCCCGCTCCAATCGCTTGATGTATTCCGCTATCAGTGCCGGATCAACAGTCCTGCCCTTGATGCTCATCCCTGCCCCGTCACTTTCCACCGCGAATCCCGTTAGCCAAAGACCGCTCGGCGTCTGCCGGGCGAAACCGCGCAGATACTCGGCAAAGCTGATGGCATCAGGTCCCAGCCCCTGCCGAAGCAAAGCAAGAATGTCGATGCGACTGTCCACCCGTGCCTTCAGCAGGCTGAGTTCCTGTTCAAGTTTTGCATCGGGCTTGCGCGACGCCAATTGTTGGCCCAGCACCGGCAACTGATCTGCGAGCACCTTGGCCTGAGGCTCCAGGATAGCGGCTTCAGTTTCCACCGTGTTCGCTGACGACCGCGACCAGGCGCCTGTGAACCCAACCAGCAACAACAGCAAAATCGACACCAATGCAAGGCTTTCCGCTGAAATGAATTCCCGTTTGCGGCGCAGACCCGGATCATAGAGATTGATCTGTTGCGTCATTGAATCGGCGCCTCGCTTCGCATTGCTGCTCCGATGGCCAGCAAGGCTTCAGCCTGACGCGCCGGATCGGTCAGTGCCGGCACAGCACTGACATCCATCGCTTGGGCCAGATCCAGAACCTCCACCGGTTGGTATAAATTCGCCTTCAGATAGTCGATGAAAGCATTGCCCCCCGGCAGGGCTGCCACCAGAATGCGCGTGATCGTGGCATAGCTGTGAGCGCGCTCGAAGTTATCCAGCGAACGCTGAACTTCGAGCAGCACCCGATCGTAAAGACCGCCTGCGCCCTCGCTGGCTGCGGCCAGTTCAGCACGCTTGGTGTCGATGTGGCGTGACGCCAGCAACTCTCCCTGATAAGTCAAGGTCAGCAGACCGCCATCTTCGTCAAAGGTCAACACTGCCAGGCCCCTGTTCTCCTGTTCAAACAGTGCCGCCACATTGCGCTGGGCAAGTTCGGGAATATCGATGGCCTGAAGGGGAAGCTTTGCCTCCTGAAACAAGCGGATTCGCGGCGTCAACTGGGCATGGCTGGCCGCCACGACAAAAACCTGCGATGCGCGCCCCGCCTCGGCTTTGGCAGAAGGAATGTTCAATACATCAACCACCGCCTGATCGATCGCAAAATCGACCAACTCCTTGACACGCCAGCGCATCGCTTCGCGCAATTCTGCTTGGGGAACATCGGGTGCTTCGGTTTGCAACAATTGATATTGGCCATAACGCAGCAAGGTCGTACATCGCTCCTGCCCGATGCGCTTGACGCTGCGCAGGCGCTTCAGGGCTTCAAGCTCCTCACTTTCCAGCGCGAACAAGTCCCAACTCACAAGCACGGGTTTCTCGCCGGTACGCAGGTGCACTTTAGTCACCTCGATACGGCCAGCGGGAAACGTGACTGAAGTCCAGCCATCACTTGCGTTTTCGTCTTTCTTGGCTGGCATACCCTCGCGCTTCCCTCACCTTCCAAAAAGTTAACGACTTATTTTCCCTGAGCAGGCCGTTTCGCAATACGGAAATCACTCCGATGAATCGCGGTCAATTGTCTTTTATGCGCCTATTTCCCCGAATCCAAACCCAGAGGCAGACCAAATTCATCGCGGTTGGATGTTAGCATCGTGCAGGCAAAGTTACCCGACGACATGCGACACGATGTCGAATATTCCGGCTCGCCGAGACTGTCGCTCCCAATAGAAGGGCTGATCACTGTGGATGACCACTTTTTGTCGTGGAGTCGCTCCTTTGCATCAACGGCCCTGCCTGGTGCAACAGTCCTTGGACTGCTCGCCCTGATGGTCACGGTCCCGTTTCTGGTCCCGATTCACCACAATCCGATCCCTTCGTTCTACGAAGAATGGGCCGCGTTTTTCCTTGGGACCGCCGCCGCATTCGCAGTCACGCTGTTTCGCCCATTGCGCGTGGCCATCCCCGGACTGGCGGCATTGCCGGGCTTTCTCCTGCTCATCGTGTTGGGCCAGTGGCTTGCCGGTATTCCCGTTTACCGCGAAGCCGTTCTGTTTCAAGGTGGCTATCTTGCGTGGGGCGGACTGATGCTGATTCTCGGCGCAACACTCAAGCAGCAACTGGGTGCGGCTTCGTTATTTGGCGCGCTGGCTACCGCTGCGCTTGCTGGAAGCTTGCTCAGCGCCATGCTGGGAATCATGCAGTACACCCATTTTCCCTTGCCGAGCGGCATATTGTTTCCAGCGGCAACTGGACAAATTGTCGCTAACATCGCGCAGCCCAACCTCCTGGCGAGCCACCTCTGGATCGGAATTGCTGCAGCCATTTATCTGTTGGCCCAAGGTCGTCTCTCGATGCGTGCGGCGTTGCCTACAGTGCTTGCCTTGGGCTTCACCGCGGGACTGACAATCTCCAGGATGGCGATTTTGGAGGGACTCCTCTTGCTGGCAGTCGGATTGATAGTCCGCAAGCGTTCGGGTTCGGATGCCTTTCGGCAAAGAACCGTACTTGTGCTGAGCAGCCTGATCGCCCTCGCCGCAGGCAGTGTCGCGCTCAAGACCTGGCCCGTTGTCGGCCAAGCGGCCGATACGGTCGCCATCCTCGATCGATTGTCGTCCAAGTCGATCAGTGGCGACGCCCGCATTGCGCTCTGGCGTGACACGCTGAGCTTGATCGCCGATCACCCGTTGAGCGGAAACGGCATTGGCAACTTTCCCTGGCGCATGGTGGAGGCAGCCGCCAAAGCACCTGCCGGAGCAATCACTTATCCCGGTGCCGAGCATGCGCACAACGCCCTGCTCCAGGTTGCCGCCGACTTTGGTTTGCCTGTGCTGCTGGTATGTCTGTTCCTGCTCTGGCGGTGGGCACGCCAAATCAAGTTGGACGAAGCGGGCGCGGAACAGTGGGCGGTAGATGTTTTGGCAATTATTGGCTTGCACAGCATGCTGGAATACCCGCTATGGGATGCGGAGTTTCTGGGGCTGGCTGCGCTTGCTGCGGGAGCCATCGCAGCACGGTCGAAGATCACCGTTTTTCCTGACTCCAGCAACCTGCTGCGGTTGGGTCTCGCCGGTGCAATCCTCGCGCTAATCCCGCTGCGGCTTGACTATGGCGCGCTGGATGACGCCACCAACTACCGAGCAACACGCATGCCGTCGGAGGCCGAGTGGCGGCAACGGATGCAGGTCGTCGTGCATTTGGCCAACCATTCCGGCCTCAGCGCCTACGCCAATATTGCGCTGGGAGAGCTATTGCAACCAGAAAAAAAACTGGCGCGCGATCAGGCTTTTGTTTGCGAAAGAGCCATGCGCATCTGGCCCGACCCGGTCATCATTACGCATTGTGCGGTGCTGCGCCTGCTTGCTGGCCGGGGCCGTGATGCTGATGAACTCATGACCACCGTTGGCCTTGCGTTCAGGGAAGGCCAACAACGCCAGGCCATCAGCTACGCATTATCGGAAGCGAAAAAGAAAGACCCCGAGGTTCACCACCTCGGGGTCTTATGGGACCAACAGAATTAGCTGAGGCCGTTCGGCATCAGGGGCTGATGCCCAATCCAGTGAAAGTTGCAGTATGGCTGACGCCCGGACCAGTGACCGTGCAGGTCGCCGTTGCGTCGGTGGCGATAGCCGATGGAGCTATCGAGTAGCCTGACGGCAAACCTCCTTGGATTAGCGCCCCCGTGTTGCAATCGGTCACAGCTTGGCCCTTCGATAAGTTAACCTTGTGCGAGCCATAATTGATCGCCATTGCAGAACCCATTGCGCCCGCAACACCTTGGGTCGATGCCGTTTGTGCATCTCCCGACAAATCGATGAACTTGGGCAACGCCGTCGCTGCCAAGATACCCAGAATCACGATCACCACGACCAGCTCGATCAGGGTGAAACCTTGTTGATTGTTGCGCATAAGCTCTTTACTCCTCAAAATTAATGTGCAGACAGAAATCCCCTGTCGAATCTTACCACCGGCGAAACTTCTTAATTGGCAATAAAACGGCAAAACACCGGCTTGTTGTGACGGATATCACGTGTAGAAGCCGGCATTCATGGCGTGCTAGCAACCGGTTGTGTCGGGAAAAATTGACGGTGACAGAATCGCGTTGCCTATCAGCACGGCTTCCAGGTAAGTCACACGGCAGTGGGGCGCTGTTCCGCCGGCGATGTCGTAGGATCGCCCATTGGCCACAACTCCTTGATTGGAACCGCTGGTATTGGTGGCAATTAACCCGTCAAAATTGAGGTTCATGTCGGCGGCGACATCGATGCCGTCAAAGGTGGCGGTCGGATAGTGATTCGATATCCTGACCGAGTGCCCATCCATGTTCACCAACGGCGGATTGGCGGTGCAATTGGCAGCCGTGGCAACCCCCCCAGGGTTGGCCAGGTCCAGATCGCAACGCGAACGCGCCAACACCGTCGCCGAACGCAACGACCCATAGATCGCGTTGACCTTCGCGGTCCTGGCATCACGCTGCGCATCGATCATGCGCGGTATCGCCACCGCGGCGAGGATGCCGATGATGGTGATGACGATGATCAGCTCGATCAGGGTAAAGCCCTGCTGGGATGCACTGTGCCTGGGATTCATAGCTCTCTGCCCTCTCTAAAACCTGCCCGTGAAAATAACACACTCTCTGGATACATCACTTTTCTCCTTCTAGCGCCCTTTTTGTCCGGGCGCAATCTCGGCCAACCTGAGCCCGCTAATCTTCCCATGGGCACCGGCGATTCCCTCTATGCGCCAGCGAAATTCTTTCCGTCCTTCAAAGGCCAGCCGGAGCGTCGGCCGATAGACGAGTTCGCGGCTTCCGGCGTCAAACTTCCAATCACCCCGCGCTCCGCCGCCTTTTCCATCCGGCTGACCAATGAACTCCAGCGGACTTCTCGCCGCAAGCTCGCCAAATTGCGCGTCCTCGCCGTGCATCAATTTTTCGGCCATGGCCAATTGCAGGCCGGTACGCATGTTGCGTATGGCCAGCGCCACCGCATAACGCTCTGACTGCGCTTCCACCGCGACGAAGACAAGCCCGGCAAGGCCGACCAGCACCGCGATGACGGCCAGCTCGAAATTGGCGAGTCCTTTTTGGTGTTCCACGTCATTTATGCATCGCGACCTTGCCGAGGTCCCAGATCGGCAGGAAGATGCCGAGTGCAAGAATCAGCACCATGACACCCAACATGATGATCAGGATCGGTTCAATCTGCTGCGACAACGTCTTGAGCTCGTACTCGACTTCGCTCTGATACATACCGGCAATCTCATCCATCATGTCGTCAAGCGCGCCGGACTCTTCTCCGACCGCAATCATCTGCAATACCACCGGGGTAAATACGTCAGCGATAATTGCCGCACGCAACAGCGACTCGCCGCGTTCAATGGTGTCGCGCATGCGCTCCACCTTGTCGGCGATATAGGCATTGTCAACCGTGTTGGCCACGGTGGTCATGGCTTGAATGATGGGAACCCCCGAACGCGAAGCGAGTGCAAAGCTTCTGGCGAACCGTGCCAAGGTCGCCTTGCGCACGATCTTGCCGGCAATCGGCAATCGAAGCTTGACCTTGTCCCACTTGTATCGGCCGGAAGTGGTGCGCACCCAAGCGACAAATGCCATGGCCACAGCGATCATGCCAAGCAGCAGCAGATGCCACCAGGCCACCATGAAATTCGAGAACCCGATTAGTATCCGCGTCATCAGCGGAAGCTCTGCACCAAAGCCGGCAAACACCTTGGCAAATTGAGGAATCACGAAAATATTCACCACGAACATCGCGACGACCATTGCCGCCACCACGAAGCTCGGGTAACGCAACGCCGACTTGACCTGCTCGCGCATGTAGCGCTCGAACTCCATATGGTCGAACAGGCGCAGAAAAACCTCTTCAAGCCGACCGGTCAATTCTCCGACGCGCACCATGGCAAGATAAAAACCCGAGAACACCGTGGGATGTCGCGCCATGGACATTGAAAGTTCACGGCCGCCGTCCAGACTTTCGCGGAGCTGCCCGAGCATTTTTTTCATTGTTTGGTTGGCACTGGATTCCTGGAGCCCAGTCAGTGCGCGCATGATCGGGACGCCCGCCTTCAACAAGGTATAAATTTGCCGGGTGAACAGCAACACATCCACATGTTCGATGCGCTCGGCAAACAGTTCCAGGCTGAAACCCGAAGACTTCCCCGTCTTGATAGCTCCGGCCGGGGCAGGCTTGATCTCCAGCGGGGTAATGCCACTACCGAACAACAAGTCGGCGACTGCGCTGGAAGAAGCGCCCTCGAGCGCACCCTGAACCATTTCTCCGGAACTGTTGCGCCCGCGATAGGAAAATGCCGGCACTATAACCTCGCAGGGCCGCCCCAAGAGGGCATACGCCTCCCCGCGGGGGGCAGCGAGTTGGTGTCACGAGCGTGGGGAGGCATATCTACTCCTCCAGTTGACTGCTGATGCGCATGGCTTCATCGACTGCGGTCCTGCCCTCCAACACCAAGCGCACGGCATCCTTGCGCAGTGTGTTGCCGGCCATTTGCTCGCGACCGATGCGGATAAACTCATTGGGATCACCCTGATTGGCAGCTTCAACGAGAGCGTTCGTCATCTCAAGAAACTCATACACAGCCTGTCGGCCCTGATACCCGGTGTTGGAACAATGCGCACAGCCCGGCCCATGGCGATAGGAGTGGCTATCGACCTGATCGCCAAGTTCGTAGCGCAGCCACTCTCTCTCATGCGGCGCCGGAGTGTAGGGCGCTGAACAGTTTTCACAAATCACGCGCACCAGCCTTTGCGCCAGTACCATCTGAATAGAGAGCGCCACCATGTAGCGCGGCACCCCCATGTCAAGCAGCCGGATCGGTGTCGACAATGCATCGTTGGTGTGCAGGGTCGATAACACCATATGGCCTGTCATCGCAGCGCGCATGCCGATTTCTGCGGTTTCCTGGTCACGCATTTCTCCGATCAGAACAATGTCCGGATCCTGGCGTAATGCGGAGCGCAACACACGGGAAAAGGTCAAGTCTATTTTTTCGTGCACTTGGACCTGATTGAGCCCAGGCAGTCGATATTCGACCGGATCTTCGACGGTGATGATCTTTTTTTCTGGCGAATTGAGTTCGTTGAGTGCAGCGTAAAGCGTCGTCGTCTTGCCCGAACCCGTCGGGCCGGTCACCAGCACAATGCCTGAGGGCCGGCTGATCGCCTGGCGGAAACGCTCCAACAAGTGCGGCGGCATGTGCAGACGATTCAGTTCCAACAAACCCGTATTCTGGGCCAACAGTCGCATGACGACTGACTCGCCGTACTGCGTCGGCATGGTTGAAATCCGCACGTCGACAGTCTGCCCGCGCAGCTTGATGGCAAAGCGACCATCCTGCGGCAGGCGTTTTTCGGAAATATCCAGACCGGACATCAGTTTCAGCCGCAGGACCAGGGCAGTAGCGATCTTGCTGTCGGATTCAGTCTGGAGATGCAAAACCCCATCGATACGAAAACGGATGATCAGTGACTTTTCCTGCGGTTCAATATGAATGTCGGAGGCACGCGTTTTTTGCGCCTCCTCGAACACGGTCTGCAATAGTTTGACAACCGGGGCCTCTTCCGCACCGGGAGCAATCCCCAGCACGGCACCGAACTCGATGGGAATGTCGCCCATCTCCTGGGTGAGCTCTTTGGCCAGCCCCGAAATCTCCTCGGTGCGTCGGTAGACGCGATCAAGCAGCGGCATCAACTGGCTTTCGATGATCACCGCCAGTTCAATATCGCGTTTGACGAGACGAGAGACCTCGTCATAGGCCGCGATGTCCGTAGGGTCGGCAAAGCCCACCTTTAACATGCCGTTTGTTTCGCCCAGCACGAGCACACGGAAACGCCGCGCCGGAACTTCGGGGAGCAGCTTGATCAGTTGGGGATCCGGGTTGAAGGTGCGCAGATCCACAAAATCGCATTTCAACTGACGCGCCAACGCCTTGGCGATCCCTTCTTCGGTAACGTAGCCACTGTCGACAAAAATGCGGCCAAGCTTGCGCCCGCTGCGTTTCTGTTCGCCAAGTGCGAGCTTGAGCTGCTCATCGGTCAACAGGCCTTGCTGGATCAGCAGGTCGCCGAGACGGATTCGCTCCGGGGGACGAGGCATCTACAATCTCCGGTATGGCGCAAACTTAAGCTGCGCCGAGTTTAGGTATTCAATTCAACCCGAGGCGCATTCTAGCAACTGACACCATGTTCCACATCGTTCTATATCAGCCTGAAATCCCCCCCAATACCGGCAACGTCGTGCGTCTGTGTGCCAATGCCGGGGCTTGCCTGCATCTGGTGAAGCCGCTTGGCTTCAGTTTGACCCACAAGGCGGTGCGACGGGCGGGCATGGACTACGCCGAGTTTGTCGATACCCTCGTCCATGACGATTGGGAATCCTGCCTGTCCGCGCTTGCCGGCCGGCGGATTTTCGCGCTGACCACCAAGGGCACGCAACGTCACGATGCGGTGCAGTTCGCCGCCGATGACGTGTTTCTATTCGGCCAGGAAACGCGCGGTCTGCCGGATTTCATCATCGCATCGGTCGCGCCGCAGAACCGAATCCGCTTGCCGATGGCAAACAACAGTCGCAGCATCAACTTGTCGAATTCCGTTGCCATCGTGGTCTACGAAGCCTGGCGTCAGCTTGGCTTCTGCGGCGGCAAATGATGGCTACTCGATCGTCGGGTCACGCTCCATCAGCCGCTCCACTGCGTCCTGCGCTGTCAGACGACCATCAAGTACCGCGCAAACTACGTCGCAGATCGGCATTTCGATGCCCATGGCTAAAGCCCTGCGGATAACTTCGCGTGCCGCGTTGACCCCCTCAGCCACATGCCCCAGGCTTTCAGCCACCTGCTTTAGCGTATGTCCCGCCGCCAGTGAGAGTCCAACATGGCGATTGCGCGAAAGGTCACCAGTGCAGGTCAGAATCACGTCGCCCATTCCAGCCAACCCCATGAAAGTTTCCCGCTTCGCGCCCGCCGCCACACCGAAGCGGGTGATCTCGGCCAGGCCGCGCGTGATTAAAGCAGCACGGGCGTTGAGACCCAGTCCCAGGCCATCGCTGATGCCACTGGCGATGGCAAGGACGTTCTTCACCGCACCAGCGACCTCGACACCTACCAGATCATCGCTGGCATAAATACGCAACCGCGAACCATGCAAGGCCAGCGCAGTTTTGCGTGCGAAATCGGGATTCTCGGCAGCAAGCGTGATGGCAGTCGGCAGGCCGTGCGCCACTTCCTGGGCAAAGCTGGGGCCGGAGAGCGCACCGCTCGGTACGCTGCCATGCATTTCGGCAACCATCCGGTGCGGCAATGCGCCGGTGTTGGTTTCCAGCCCCTTGCAAACCCACAGAAAAGGAATTGCCGGCGCATGGCGCAGCAGCAGCAGCAGCGCATCGCGCAAGCCCGACACGGGTGTAGCGATCAAGATCAGATCAGAGGTGTTGAGGACTTCAGGCTTCGCGCTGATGCGCAAGCCTTCAGGAAAAGGGCAACCGGGCAGGTAACGATTATTCGCGCGCGCGCCCTGCATGGCCGTTGCCTGATTTGCATCGCGCGCCAGCAGCGTAACCCGGTGGCGGGGGGCAAAGTTGATCGCCAATGCAGTTCCCCATGCCCCGGCGCCGAACACGGTGATATTCATCGGCTAGAAACTGGTACCATAGATTCCACTACTGGCACTAAAGTCCCCAGACTTGGGCCACCTTGACGAAACCGGCCTGACCATCACGGTGTTTCACCTTGGCCCAGCCCGCCGGATTTGCATCCACCAGTTCAAGCGCGACATCCTTTTCCGCCTCAAATACTTTGGTGGATTTTTCATCGGCCTGGGCATAGATCTGCGCTTTTTTCACACGCACCAGCACAGTCCGGCCTGCGTTCAGCGACTTCGATTCAATCCACGCCAGATTGCCCTTGATGTCGCGTACCTTGGACCATCCCTCGACCGTCACCACCACTTCCACCGGCGTATACCGCGCAATAATGAACAGACGCACGGCCTTGGTGGCCGGAGCGTTATACAGGATCGACGGTTCGTTGACGGCGCGATACTCCAACGCCAGTGCCGACCCGGCGAGAACGCTCAGGAGGACAAAGGCAAACCGGTGCAGCATCGGTCTATTGAATGGTCGTTGCGGGAGTCGGGACTTGCTGCTTTTCCGCTTCGAGGCGTTGCTGGTAGAGCGCCTCGAAGTTCACCGGCGCAAGAATGACCGGTGGAAACCCGGCCCGATTGACGACATCGGAAATCACTTCGCGCAGGTAGGGATAGAGAATGTTGGGGCAGGCCACGCCGAGGATCGGTGCAATATCCTCTGGCGGTACGCCCTCGATGTGAAAGATTCCCGCCTGTCCGGCTTCGACCAGAAAGAAAGTCTTGTCCGCAGACTTGGCGGTGACCGTCACGGTCACAGAAACTTCGTAGGCATTTTCGCCGATGGCCTTGGAACCGGACTGAAGTTGCAGGTCAATCGCCGGTCCTTCGCGCTCGAGGTAGATCTGCGGCGCGTTGGGAACCTCAAGGGACAGATCCTTGACGTAGAGTTTTTCGATGCTGAAGCGGGGCTGCGGATCGCTCATGATTGACTACCGTGGTCGTGAAAGTGGCGGCATTTTATCAAGCGGCGGAGGCAAGCAGGGGTTCGAGCTTGCCTTCGTGATCCAGTTCAAAAAGCTCTTCGCAACCACCGACATAGGTTTCGCCGATATAAATTTGCGGAACCGTGCGACGACCGGTGCGTTCCATCATGGCAATGCGCTGTTCTGGCTCTAGATCGACACGAATTTTCTCGATGTCGGTGACGCCCTTGCGTTTGAGCAGTTGCTCAGCGCGAACGCAGAAGGGGCACACCGCGGTGGAATACATCAAGACTTTGGCCATGATGCGCGAGACCTTATTTGGTGGTTAAGGGAAGATTGGCATCAGTCCAGGCCCCCACGCCACCGGAGAGATTGAACACCTTTTCGAAACCGGCGCGCTTGAGCGCCGTGATGGCCGAGATTGAGCGACCGCCGCTGGCGCAGTACACAACGATGGGGCGGCCCTTGAATTTCTCCAACTCGACCATCCGCTTGTCCAGTTGCGCGAGTGCGATGTGATGTGCGTTGGGAATGTGCCCGCCGTTCCATTCGCCGGTCTCCCTCACGTCGAGCACAACGGCATCTTCCCGATTGACCAACAGTGTCGCCTCCGCCGGTGAAATGCCATTGCCGCCACCTTTGACCAGCGACCAGAGCAGCATGCCGCCGCTGACGACAGCCAGCGCCACCCATATGACGTTCTGTTGCACGAACTCCAACATCTGCCGACCTTTCCTTGAAGCGCATCGCGCAGCTTGTGACGATGCGGGAAACCGAGCGGATATTATAGAATGGCTTTCCCCGCCCGCCCCGCAATCTCCGCTTTTCTTGACAATCAATGTACAAAATCGTTCTGCTTCGCCATGGCGAATCCACATGGAACAAGGAAAACCGCTTCACCGGTTGGACCGACGTCGAGCTAACCGCACATGGACTGGCCGAAGCCCGGACCGCCGGACAGTTGTTGAAAAAGGAAGGTTTTGCCTTCGATATCGCCTATACCTCGGTGCTGAAACGCGCGATCAAGACACTGTGGACTGTGCTCGAAGAAATGGATCGCATGTGGATTCCGGTGTACCACGCATGGCGCCTCAATGAACGCCACTATGGCGCGCTACAGGGTCTCGACAAAGCCGAAACCGCCGCCAGGTTCGGCAATGAACAGGTGCTGGTCTGGCGCCGTGCTTACGCCACCGCGCCGCCACCGCTGGAAGTTGGCGACCCGCGGTTGACGCCCGACGATCCACGCTACGCCGACATGAAAGCTGGTGAATTTCCCCATACCGAATGCCTCAAGGATACGGTAGCCCGCTTTCTCCCGTATTGGCACGAGACCATCGCGCCAATGGTAAAGACCGGCAAGAGCGTGGTCATCGTCGCCCACGGTAACAGCTTGCGCGCCCTGATCAAATACCTCGACCAAGTGCCGGATGAGGACATCGTCGGTCTCAATATTCCCACGGCGCAACCGCTGGTCTATGAACTGGATGCCGCGCTGAAACCGATCAAGAGTTATTACTTGGGCGATCCCGCAGCCATCAAGGCTGCAATGGAAGCGGTGGCCAATCAAGGGAAGGCAAAATAGGTGTGGCTCCGGGCGCTGTGGCTGGCGCCCTTGCTGGTCATCTGGCTGTCGGCCGCAACATGGGCCGTACCACCTGACGACAAGTCGACCGATCTCAAGGCACTGCGCGAGCGCATTGACAGCGTGCGCCGCGACCTTGCCAGGAACGCCGCGTCCAAGGCTAACGTCAGCGATCAACTGCGCGAAACCGAATCGGCGATTTCCGCCGCCAATCGGCGCCTGCGTCAGTTGAGCGAGCAGCGTAATTCGGTGCATGCCGAGCTCGATCAACTGGAACAACAATCACGACGTGTGTCGGGACAGATCGAATCGCAGCAACAGCAACTCTCACATTTGCTCTATCGCCAGAACGTGCCCGGCGAATCGGATGCGCTGAAACTCCTGCTTTCCGGCGAAGACCCAAACCAGATCGCCCGTGACCGTTATTTCCTGGTCCTGCTGTCGCGCGCCAAGGCCCAATTGCTCGGCGATCTGCGCGATGCCCTGGTCGAGAAGCAACGCCTTGCCGATAGCGCCCGCAGCAAGAACAGCGAGCTGACGAAGATTGGCAGCAAGCAGGAAGAGAGTCGCGCGGCCTTGCTCGCCAGACAGCAACAACGGCAAGCGGTGCTGGCGCAAATTTCCAACAAGATCAAGGCGCAACACCATGAAATCGGAACGCTCAAGGCCAACGCAGCACGGTTGTCGAAGCTTATTGACGGACTCACTCGCATTACCCGCCGATCAGGCAAACACGGCAAACGAGCTGTTGCGGCCACTCCCGGCGTCAGCAATCAGCAAACGCCGGAGCCTTCAGCCTTTCAAGGTGCTTTTGCCAGTCTGCGTGGCAAGCTGCGCCTGCCTGTGCGAGGGGAAATTTCCAGCCGTTTTGGAAGTTCGCGCGCCGAGGACGGATCAACAGGGAAAGGGCTGTTCATACGTGCGGTCGAGGGGACAGAAGTCAAAGCTGTCGCCGCGGGCCGGGTTGTTTTCGCCGATTGGTTAAGGGGTTTCGGCAACCTGTTGATCCTCGATCATGGCGACGGTTACATGTCCATTTATGGCAACAATCAATCCCTCTTCCGTGAAACGGGCGAAGAGGTCAAGGCCGGCGACACGGTCGCCGCCGTGGGCAACAGCGGTGGCAATCCGGAATCGGGTTTATACTTTGAGCTTAGGCAACAAGGGCAAGCCTTTGACCCACTCAAATGGGCGTCCTTGCGATGAATTCACCCCTCACCCTCACGGAAGAAACTCATGCGCGGCAAGCTGCAAAAGTTCGGATTGCTCGGTTTCGGCGTCATCGTCGGCATACTCATCAGCCTCAACTTTTCGGCCAACGCCGACAAGGAAGATACCAAGGGGTTGCCGATTGACGAATTGCGCAGCTTCGCCGACGTCTTCAGCGCCATCAAGCAGGGTTATGTCGAGCCGGTGGACGACAAGAAACTGATCACTTATGCAATCAGCGGCATGCTTTCCAACCTCGATCCGCATTCGGCCTATCTGGATGCCGAAGCCTTTAAGGATTTGCAGGTCAGCACCCAGGGCGAGTTTGGCGGACTGGGCCTCGAAGTCGGTATGGAAGACGGTTTCGTCAAGGTCGTATCGCCGCTTGAAGACTCGCCCGCATGGCGTGCCGGCATCAAGAGCGGCGACTTGATCGTCAAGCTCGACGACACACCGGTAAAAGGCATGACCCTGAACGATGCGGTCAAGCGCATGCGCGGCAAACCCAAGACAGACATCACCCTCACCATCGTGCGCAAGGGCGAAACAAAACCTTTGATTGTGACCGTGACGCGCGACAAGATCAAGGTGCAGAGCGTCAAATACAAGTCGCTTGATGCAGGTTATGGCTATGTACGCATCACCCAGTTCCAGGAAGAAACCACCGCCGAACTGGTCAAGGCTGTGCAAAAACTTTATCAGCAGGAAAAAGATGCCAAGAACGGCGACGGGTTGAAAGGTCTGGTGCTTGACCTGCGCAATGATCCAGGCGGTCTGCTTAACAGTGCGGTCGGCGTCAGTGCTGTTTTCTTGCCGCCCAAGAGTCTGGTGGTATCCACCGACGGGCGCACCGAAGATTCCAAGCGCAAGTTCATTGCCGACCCCGACGATTATTTGCGCGGACATCAGGATGACATGCTCAAGAACCTGCCGGCCGGTGTGCGCAGCGTGCCCCTGGTCGTTCTGGTCAACGGTGGTTCAGCCTCCGCCTCCGAAATCGTGGCGGGCGCATTGCAGGATCACAAGCGCGCCGTGCTGATGGGCACCCAGACCTTCGGCAAGGGCTCGGTTCAGACCGTGCTGCCACTGTCCAACAATACCGCCATCAAACTCACCACGGCGCGTTACTACACGCCAAGCGGTCGTTCGATCCAGGCCAAGGGCATCACTCCCGATATCGTGGTTGAAGAAACCGCCAACGGCGAAACTCGCGGTGCGATGATTCGCGAGGCCGATCTGGAACATCATCTCGACAACGACAAGGAAAAGGTCGTTGCGACCGAAAAACCCAAGGCGCAACCGAAAAACAAGGCCAAGGCGCCAAAGGATGAAGGCGATGACGAGAGCAGCATGATGCCGCCAGTCGAACCCACTGCCAAAAATGACTACCAGTTGAATCAGGCGCTGACCCTGCTCAAGGCCTGGCAAATCATCCAGAAAAAATGATCGCTGCCTGGCTTGCGTAAGGAAGGGTAAGCCGCGCGAACAATCATAAGACGGGCGCGTGCTCCGATGACCGACGATCAGCTCCTGCGTTACAGCCGTCACATCCTGCTGCCGGAGATCGGTATCGACGGGCAGGAAAGACTTTCGAACGCGTGCGCGCTCATCATCGGCGCCGGCGGACTAGGCTCCCCCGCTGCCTATTATCTTGCCTCGGCCGGTATTGGCACAGTGGTACTCGCCGACGGAGATACAGTCGACCTGACCAACCTGCAACGTCAAATTCTCCATCGCACCGACTCCATCGGACAAGCCAAGGCTCTCTCGGGGCAACGGACGTTGCGCGAGATCAACCCTGAATGTCACGTCGTCGCACTGACCGAGCGGCTTGAAGGCAAGCGGTTGGAACAGGAAGTGGCGCACGTCGATGTTGTGCTTGATTGCACGGACAACTTCGCCACGCGCCACGCGGTCAACCGCGCTTGTGTTGCGGCGCGCAAGCCGCTGGTGTCGGGAGCCGCCATCCGCTTTGATGGACAGGTCGCCGTGTTCGATCCACGCCAAAGTAATACGCCCTGCTACAACTGCCTGTTTCCCGAGGGCGACGACGTCGAGGAAGTCCGTTGCGCGGTAATGGGTGTTTTTGCACCGCTGACCGGCATTATCGGCACCGTACAGGCCGCTCAAGCCTTGAAACTGGTGATTGGCTGTGGCGACTCACTGGCTGGTCGATTGCTGCTGCTTGACGGCTTGGCCATGGAGTGGCGCTCAATCAGAGTGCCGCGCGACCCGGGGTGTGCGGTATGTGGGTAAACCCGAAACGTTCAGGCGCCTTATAACTGGCTGCCGGTGAGCCGGGTATAGGCCTCGCGATACTTGGCGGCAGTCTTTCCGATGACCTCTGCAGGCAACTTGGGACCCGGTGCCTGCTTGTTCCAGTCCAGTGTCTCCAGATAGTCGCGGACGAACTGTTTGTCGAAGCTGGGTGGACTGATGCCAACCTTGTACTGATCGGCCGGCCAGAAACGCGACGAGTCCGGCGTCAACACTTCGTCGATCAAATACAGGCGGCCATTTTCATCCTGCCCAAACTCGAACTTGGTGTCGGCGATGATGATGCCGTGCACCCTGGCAAAGGCGGCTGACTCGCGATAGAGACGTATGGTCACGTCACGCACCTTGGCCGCCAATTCAGCACCAATCAGTTTTTCAACCGCAGCGAAATTGATGTTTTCGTCGTGCGCGCCCATTTCGGCTTTGGTGGCCGGCGTGAAGATCGGTTGCGGCAACTGCTGGGCCAATTGCAGCCCGGCCGGCAGGGCAATGCCGCACACACTGCCCGTGGCCTGGTAGTCTTTCCAGCCTGAGCCGATCAGATAGCCACGGGCTACCGCCTCGATCGGCAGCGGCTTTAACCGCTTCACCACGATGGAACGACCGCGAACCTGATCGCGCTCTGCATCGGTTGCCACCACAGTTTCTGGATCGATGCCGGTGATCTGGTTGGGGATGACATGCGCCAGCTTGCCAAACCAGAAGTTGGCCACGGCAGTGAGCACATGCCCTTTATCCGGAATCGGATCGGGCAGGATGACATCGAAGGCGGACAGGCGGTCGCTGGCAATCACCAACAGCTTGTCGGCGTCGACAGCGTAGATATCGCGTACCTTGCCACGGCCAAGCAGCGCCAGGCTGGCGATGTTCGATTCAAAAAGCGGTTGCGTCATGCCGAACCTACTTGACGATCTGATTCAACTCGCCTTTTTTGTAGCGATCGGCAATTTTTTCCAGCGCCATTACCTTGATCTTGCCACCCTGCCCGCTACAGCCGAACTGTTGGTAACGCGCCAGACAAATCTTCTTCGCCGCTTCCCGCGCCGGCTTGAGATAATCGCGCGGATCGAACTTGGTGGGATTTTCGGCAAGGTAACGGCGGATGGCGCCAGTCATGGCAAGCCGGATGTCGGTGTCGATGTTGATCTTGCGCACACCATGCTTGATGCCCTCCTGAATTTCCTCGACCGGCACGCCGTAGGTCTCTTTCATGTCGCCGCCGAACTGGCGGATCTCGGCCAGCAATTCCTGCGGCACCGACGACGAGCCATGCATCACCAAATGGGTGTTGGGGATACGGGCATGGATTTCCTTGATGCGGCCGATGGCAAGAATGTCGCCGGTCGGCTTCTTGGTGAACTTGTAGGCGCCGTGCGAGGTACCGATGGCGATGGCCAGCGCATCGCACTGCGTACGCTTGACGAAATCGGCGGCCTGTTCAGGGTCGGTGAGCAACTGTTCGCGCGTCATGTGGCCATCGGCGCCGTGGCCATCTTCCTTGTCGCCCTTCATAGTTTCGAGCGAACCGAGGCAACCCAGTTCCGCTTCGACCGTCACACCAATGGCGTGGGCCATCTCGGTCACCTTGCGCGAAACTTCGACGTTGTAGTCGTAACTGGAAATGGACTTGCCGTCTTCCATCAGCGAACCATCCATCATGACGCTGGTGAACCCGGACTTGATGGCGGCAAGGCAAATGGCAGGCGACTGGCCGTGGTCCTGATGCATGACGACGGGGATGTTCGGATAGGTCTCGAGCGCAGCCAGTATCTGATGGCGCAGAAAAGCTTCGCCGGCGTATTTGCGGGCGCCGGCCGAAGCCTGCATGATCACCGGCGCATCCAGTTCGCTGGCGGCCTCCATGATGGCCCAGACCTGCTCCATGTTGTTGACGTTGAACGCGGGCAGGCCGTAGCTGTTTTCGGCGGCATGGTCGAGCAGTTGGCGCATGGATACGAGAGGCATGGCAGTCTCCTAATGGGTAACGTTAGTGTTTGGGTCGATGCTCGCCGACCTTGACGAGCTTGAGGGTATTGGTTCCACCCGCCTGGCCAATGGGTTCACCAATGGTCATGACGATGAGATCACCGGGTTCCACTGCGCCGGCGAGGATCAGCACTTCTTCCGCCTCACGCAGCAATTCGTCGCGGTCTTCGTCGACGTGACGCATCAAAAGCGGGTGCACGTCGCGCAATACGCTGAGCTTGTAGCGGGTGCGAATCTTCGGTGTCAACGCGTAGATCGGCACGCCACAATCAAGACGCGACAGCCACAGTGCCGTCGAACCGGATTCGGTGAGGGACGCAATGGCCTTGACCTTGAGGTGATGGGCCGTGAACAATGCCGCCATGGCAATGGACTGATCGATACGGGTAAACACCCGATCAAGAAAATGCCGGTCGAGCGAAACTTCGGCGGATTTTTCCGCCTCAACACAAATCCGCACCATCGACTCCACGGTCTGCACCGGATAGTCACCGGAGGCTGTTTCGGCCGAAAGCATCACCGCGTCGGTACCATCGAGCACGGCGTTGGCGACATCGGAGACTTCAGCACGGGTCGGCACAGGACTATGGATCATCGACTCCATCATCTGCGTGGCGGTGATGACGAATTTGTTGTGCTCGCGCGCCATGCGGATGATGCGCTTCTGCAACGCCGGCACGGCAGCATCGCCAACTTCCACCGCCAGATCGCCCCGCGCCACCATCACGCCGTCGGTGGCATGGAGGATGTCTTCCAGATTTGCAACCGCTTCGACTCTTTCGATCTTGGCGATCACCAACGCATCGGAACCAGCTTCGTGCAACAACTCCTTCGCCAGGCGCATATCGCTGCCGGATTTTGGAAAAGACACGGCCACGTAGTCGACATTGAGGCTGGCCGCGGTCTTGATGTCCTCCATGTCTTTCGGCGTCAACGCGGGCGCGGACAAGCCACCGCCCTGCTTGTTGATGCCCTTGTTATTGGAGAGTTCACTGTCATGACGCAACCGGCAGTGAATTTCCGTGCCCTCGATGCGTTCGATATCCATTACCACACGGCCATCGTCCAGCAGCAACACATCACCCGCTGCAACGTCATCGATCAGTTCGGGATAATCCAGGCCGACCCGTTCGTCATTGCCGAGTTTGCATTCAGCATCGAGAATGAACGTCTGACCTGCCTTGAGGTAGATTTTCTGGTTGGCAAATTTGCCGATACGAATTTTCGGTCCTTGCAGATCGGCCATTATCCCAACGGTACGGCCATGCGCACTCACCACCTGCCGCACGGTCTCGACCCGCTGACGATGATCATCCGCGCTGCCGTGTGAGAAATTGAGCCGCACGACATCGATCCCGGCAGCGACCAGCGCCGCAAGCGTTTTCTGGTCGCTGGAAGCGGGACCGAGGGTGGCGACGATCTTGGTGGCGCGCAACATGGATTAGAGCGTGAGGAGTGAAGAGTGAGGAGTGAGGAGTAAACCTGCGGACATACTGCCATTGTCGACAAACTGTCGCATGGCGAGGGTTTTGCGTCCAGTGTCTTTACTCATACTTACTCTTTACTCCTCACTGAGCAGCGGCACGCTGCTCAAGGATTTCCACGGCGGGTAATGTACGGCCTTCGAGAAACTCAAGGAACGCGCCGCCGCCGGTGGAGATATAACCGATCTGTTTTTCGATGTGGTACTTGGCGATGGCCGCCAGCGTATCGCCGCCGCCGGCAATGGAAAAGGCTGGGGAATGTGCAATGGCCGCGGCCAACATCTTGGTGCCGCCACCAAACTGGTCGAACTCGAACACGCCGAGCGGACCGTTCCAGACAATGGTACCGGCGTGGGCCAGGATATTGGCGAACTTAGCCAAGGTGCGCGGACCGATGTCGAGAATCATGTCGTCGGGCGCAACATCTTTGACCGATACCCGGTTGGCGCGTGCCAGCGACGACAACTCGTTGGCGACCACCACGTCTTCGGGGATCGGCACCGATGCACCCCGCTTGTCCATCATGTCCATGATATTGCGCGCCTCCTCGACGAGGTCGAGTTCGACAAGCGAGTTTCCAATCGGCAGATCGTTGGCCGCCATGAAGGTATTGGCAATGCCGCCGCCGACGATCAACTGGTCCACTTTTTCCGCCAGCGACTTGAGTATCGTCAGCTTGGACGACACCTTGCTGCCGGCCACGATGGCCACCAGCGGGCGCTTGGGGTTATTGAGGGCACGGCCGAGCGCATCGAGCTCCGCCGCCAGCAGCGGTCCGGCACAGGCCACCGGCGCATATTTCGCAATGCCGTAGGTGGTCGCTTCGGCACGGTGCGCTGTGCCAAAGGCATCGTTGACATAGATGTCGCAGAGTTTGGCCATCTTCTTTGCCAGCGCATCGTCATTCTTTTTCTCGCCCTTGTTGCCGCGACAATTTTCCAGCAACACGATCTCGCCAGTCTTCACTTCAAAACCGCCGTCGACCCAGTTGCCGATCAGCGGCACTTTGCGCTCCAGCAATTCCGCCAGACGTCTGGCAATTGGCGCCAGCGAGTCTTCCGGCTTCAGATCCCCCTCGACCGGCCGCCCCAAGTGGGAAGTCAGCATCACCGCAGCACCCGCCTTGAGACAGTATTCGATCGCCGGAATCGAGGCACGGATGCGTGTGTCCTCGGTGATGTTGCCGTGCTCGTCCTGCGGTACGTTGAGATCAGCGCGGATGAAAACGCGCTTGCCCTTGAGATCGAAGTCGGAGAGACGCTTGAACTTCATGGCTTCGTTGCTAGTTGGCGATGACGCGAACCATCTCCAGCACCTTGCAGGAATAGCCCCACTCGTTGTCGTACCAGGCAACCACCTTGACGAAGGTGCTGTCCAGCGCAATGCCGGCTTCGGCATCAAACACCGAGGTACAGCGTTCGTCACGGAAATCGGTGGAAACAACTTTTTCCTCGGTGTAACCCAGCACGCCCTTCATGGCGCCTTCCGAGGCGGCCTTCATGGCGGCGCAGATTTCGGCGTAAGTCGCTTCCTTCTTCAGCTCCACGGTCAGGTCAACTACGGACACGTCGGAAGTGGGTACGCGGAAAGACATCCCGGTGAGCTTCTTGTTCAGCTCGGGAATGACCACGCCGACGGCCTTGGCGGCGCCGGTCGACGACGGGATGATGTTTTCGAGAATGCCGCGGCCACCGCGCCAATCCTTGTTGGAGGGCGCATCAACGGTCTTCTGCGTCGCCGTGGTGGCGTGCACCGTGGTCATCAGACCGCGCTTGATACCCCAGTTGTCGTTCAGCACCTTGGCGACCGGGGCGAGGCAATTGGTGGTGCATGAGGCATTGGAAATGACGCTCTGGCCAGCGTAGGTCTTGTCATTCACGCCGTACACAAACATCGGTGTGTCGTCCTTCGACGGCGCCGACATGATGACTTTTTTGGCGCCCGCAACAATGTGCTTTTCGGCGGTTTCCTTGGTCAGGAACAGGCCTGTGGATTCGACCACGACATCGGCGCCGATTTCATTCCATTTCAATTCCGCGGGATCCTTGACGGCGGTCAAACGAATTTTCTTGCCATTGACGATCAGGGTATTGCCCTCGACCGAAACATCGCCCTGGAAGCGACCATGCACGGAATCGAACTTCAGCATGTAGGCCAGGTAGTCCGGTTCGAGCAGATCGTTGATAGCGACGATCTCGATGTCGGAAAAGTCCTGCACCGCCGCGCGAAACACCATGCGGCCAATACGGCCAAACCCGTTGATACCGACTTTAATACTCATGCTGAAACTCCTGAAAAAATGGACTGGATCACGTGTTTCACGGTAGCCACCACATTCTCCACCGTAAAGCCAAACTCCTTGAACAACTCACCGGCTGGCGCGGATTCACCGAAGTGATCGATGCCGACTACTGCGCCATCAAGGCCGACGTACTTGCGCCACAGGTCAGTAACCCCGGCTTCGACAGCGATGCGTACCACGCCTTTCGGCAAGACACTTTCCTGGTAAGCCTTATCCTGGCGGTCGAAGAGGCTGGTGCAAGGCATGGAGACAACGCGCGTCGCGATGCCTTCTTCCGCCAGTTTTTCTTGCGCCTTGAGCGCCAGACTCATTTCCGAACCCGTCGCGATGATGATCGCCTTGGGTGAACCCTTGCAGCCGGAGATCAGGTAGCCGCCCTTGACAATGTTGGCCTGCGTTGCGGCGTCGCGTTTGACAAAGGGCAGGTTCTGGCGCGACAGCGCCAGCAAGGTCGGGCCATCGCTGCGCGTGATGGCAGCCGACCAGGCGACAACGGTTTCAGCCGTATCGCAGGGACGCCAGGTATCCAGATTGGGCATCAGCCGCAATGTGGATATTTGTTCCACCGGTTGATGCGTCGGTCCATCTTCGCCAAGGCCGATGGAGTCGTGGGTGAACACGTAGATCACCCGCTGCTTCATGATTGCCGCCATGCGGATGGCATTGCGGCAATATTCCGAGAACATCAGGAAGGTGCCGCCGTAAGGAATGTAGCCGCCGTGCAAAGCGATGCCGTTCATGATGGCGCACATGCCAAACTCGCGCACACCATAGTGGATGTAGTTACCCGTGCCGTCCGCAGTGACGGCTTTGGAGCCCGACCAGTTGGTGAACACGGACCCCGTGAGATCGGCAGAGCCGCCCAGCATTTCCGGCAGCTTGGGCGCAAAGGCTTCAATGCATTTCTGGCTGGCCTTGCGCGAGGCAATGGTTTCAGCCTTTTCGTTGGTTTGGGCGAGCAGCGATTGCTGGATAGTGGCCCAGTCAGCCGGCAGCACGCCTGCATTGCGCCGTTTGAACTCCGCCGCCAGCGCCGCATGGGCCTTGGCGTAGTCGTCAAATTTTTGCTGCCAATCAGCTTCCTGTTCGGCACCCTTTTTCTTTGCATCCCAAGCCTGGTACACCGCTTGCGGAATCTCGAACGGCGGGTAGTTCCAGCCGATGCTGAGACGCGCCGCCGCGACCTCGGCTTCGCCCAGTGGCGAACCATGCACGTCATCGCCGCCCTGCTTGTTGGGCGCGCCCATGCCGATCACGGTCTTGCAACAGATCAGCGTCGGTCGGTCGGTGTCGGCTTTGGCTGCCGCAATGGCTTTGTGCAGGGCCGCTGCGTCATGGCCATTAACGTCTGCGATCACCTGCCAACCATAGGCTTCGAAGCGCTTTGGCGTGTCGTCGGTGAACCAGCCTTCGACGTGACCGTCAATGGATATTCCGTTGTCATCCCAGAAAGCGATCAGCTTGCCCAAGCCCCAGGTACCCGCCAGCGAGCAGGACTCGTGGGAAATACCTTCCATCAAACAACCATCGCCGAGGAAAGCGTAAGTGGTGTGATCGACGATGTCATGGCCGGGACGATTGAACTCTTGCGCCAATAACTTTTCGGCGAGGGCCATGCCCACGGCATTGCTGATGCCCTGCCCGAGAGGGCCGGTGGTGGTTTCGACCCCAGGTGTGTAGCCGTATTCTGGATGTCCCGGCGTCTTTGAATGCAGTTGGCGAAACTGCTTGAGATCGTCAATGCTCAGATCGTAGCCGGTCAAATGCAGCAGCGCATACAGCAGCATCGAGCCGTGGCCGTTGGAAAGCACAAAACGGTCGCGGTTGGGCCACTTGGGATTGGCCGGATTGTGGCGCAGATGGTGATTCCACAGCACCTCGGCGATTTCCGCCATACCCATGGGCGCGCCCGGATGGCCGGAGTTGGCCTTCTGCACGGCATCCATGGCCAAAGCGCGGATCGCGCTGGTGAGGTTGTTGAACACGGGGGGCTCGAAATCGCGGGAAGTGGCGGACATGATTGACTTGCGGGCGCAGGGTCGATACAAAGAACCTAGGATTATCGGGGAAACGGCCAGTTATTGCCAAGTCCTTGTTTTGACGAACTCCAGCTCCCCGGCAGGACAAGCTCTATTATCTTGAAAAAATGAACCCATGATCCCCCGCTTCTACTGCCCCATTCCTCTTGCCCCTGGCGCAAGCCTCGACCTTCCTGCCGAAGCTGCGCACCATGCGGCGCGCGTGTTGCGTCTCGACGCAGGCGATCAGGTCATTCTGTTCAATGGTCGCGGCGGCGAATGGTTGGCACGCATTGAGCGGCTGAAACCGACAGTGCACGTGTCCCTTGAGGTGTTCGATGCCACAGATCGTGAACCTCCGTTGCAGGTCACCCTGGTACAAGGACTCGCCGCAGGCGACAAGATGGATTGGATCGTGCAAAAGACGGTCGAACTGGGCGTGGCAGCAATACAGCCTGTCGCTGCCAGGCGCAGTGTCGTGCGCCTTTCCGGTAGCCGTAGCGAACGCCGGGTTCAACATTGGGGCAATATCGCAATCGCTGCTTGCGAACAATCGGGGCGGAATTGCGTGCCCGCTGTGGCGCCGGTTCTTGATCTTGTTCAATATCTCGCGCAACCCGCACGCGACAATGAATTGCGCCTGGTCCTGTCGCCCCGTGCCCCACGCCGGACACGTGATCTGGCTGTACCGACAGGTCCGGTGACGATACTGATTGGACCGGAAGGCGGCTTTGATGATGGTGAGTTTCTGGCGGCCGAGAGCGTTGGCTTTGTCGCCGTAAGCCTCGGCCCGCGGGTGTTGCGCACTGAAACAGCGGGGCCGGCAGCGCTGGCAGTGATCATGGCGTTGTGGGGTGATATTTAGGCAAGGAGGAAGCGCAATGTTCGAATCAGCAGAACTGGGCCACAAGCTCGACAAAAAAACCTACGACAAAACGGTGCCGAAGCTACGCGCCGATCTGCTTGACGTGCAATATGAAGTGCTCCAAGCCAAGCGGTTCCCGATTATCATTCTGATCAACGGTGTCGAGGGTGCGGGCAAGGGCGAGACGGTCAACTTGCTTTCCGAATGGATGGATCCGCGTCACATCGAGACCCACGCTTTCCCTGTCTCGTCGGATGAAGAGCGGGAGCGACCGCCGATGTGGCGCTTCTGGCAAACGCTGCCGCCAAAAGGCAAGATCGGCATTTTTTTCGGCAATTGGTATACCGACGCCGTCGTACAGCGCGTGCTTGGCAACACCAAGACCGTGACATTCGACAAGCAGCTTTCTGAAATCAAACGCTTTGAAAAAATGCTCGCGGACGAGGGCGCGCTGATTTTGAAGTTCTGGTTCCATCTTTCCAAACCGGACCAGAAAACGCGACTCAAGGAGCTGGAGAAGGATCCCAAGACGCGTTGGCGTGTGACCGACGACGACTGGCGCCGTTTCAAGCAGTACGACCGTTATATGGACGTCAGCGAGCACGCGCTGCGCACCACCAGCCAGGGCCACGCGCCGTGGATTGTGGTGGCCGGAAAGAACCCGCGCTACCGTTCGGTCGAAGTCGCAACAACACTGCTTGAGTCTTTGAAAAAGCGGCTGAAGTGGAAGGGCGACAAAACATCGCGGATCAATGCCGCAGCCATGCTCCACGCGATTGACCACACCAACCTGCTCAACGCGCTCGACCTGTCGAAGAAGATCGCCAGGAAAAAATACGACGAGCAACTCGAACTTTGGCAGGGGAAGCTCAATCTCCTGTCGCGCCATGCGCGATTCAAGGATCATTCGCTGATCCTGCTGTTCGAGGGAAACGACGCAGCCGGGAAGGGTGGCAGCATCCGCCGCATTACCCAGGCGCTGGATGCGCGCCAGTACCAGATCGTGCCGGTCGCCGCACCAACTGAAGACGAGCGCGCCCAGCCATACTTGTGGCGTTTCTGGCGTCATGTGCCGCGACATGGGCGGATCACGATTTTTGATCGCTCATGGTACGGTCGGGTACTGGTTGAGCGCGTCGAAGGCTATTGCTCAGAGGCGGACTGGATGCGCGCTTACGGCGAAATCAATGACTTTGAGGATCAACTCACTGCAGCGGGCGCAATCATTGTCAAGTTCTGGCTGACCATCAGCCAGGAAGAGCAGTTGCGGCGCTTCAAGGAACGGGAAAAGACCCGCTTCAAACGCTTCAAGATTACTGCTGAAGATTGGCGCAACCGCAAGAAATGGCCGCTATACGAGGCGGCCATCTGCGACATGGTCGACCGCACCTCCACCGAAATCGCGCCATGGACTCTGGTGGAAGCGAACGACAAAAACTACGGTCGGATCAAAATTCTCAAGACAATTTGCGAACGACTTGAGACTGCCATCAAAGGCAAGTCCTGAGTCTTGCGCTGTTATCATAGGATCTCACTCGATTGATGCACATGACGACTGAAATCAAGCCCGTTCCGCAGGAACCCGATGCCCGGCTGGTGGCTTGGGTGCGTCAGGCTGCGCCCTACATTCATGCATTTCGCGGCAAGACCTTTGTCATTGCTTTCGGCGGCGAGGTGCTGCAAGGTGATGGTGCACAAGCGCTGATCCACGATATCGCCCTGCTCGACAGCATGGGTATCCACCTCGTACTGGTGCATGGCGCACGACCCCAGATCGACGCCGAGATGCTGGCGCGCAAACTCAAACCACGCTTTTTCAAAGGACTACGGGTTACCGACGGGCCGGCGCTGGAGTGCGTCAAACGCGCCATGGGTGTGACTCGCATTGAAATCGAAGCGTTGCTGTCGCAAGGGCTGCCCAACACGCCGATGGCGGGCGGTTTTTTGCGCGTGACCGGCGGCAATTTCATCACCGCGCGCCCGGTGGGCGTGGTCGACGGTGTCGACTACCAATATACCGGCGCTGTGCGCAAGATCGTCGCCGAGGAAATTCAGGCTGACCTGGCGCAGGAAAACGTGGTGCTGATTACCCCCATCGGCGCATCGCCCTCCGGCGAAATTTTCAACCTCGCCTGGGATGAAGTGGCCGAGGCAGTGGCTGTCGCAATCAAGGCTGACAAGCTGGTTTTTCTCAGCGATGCGCCTGGCGTGGTGGACAAGAAGGGGCAATTGATCGATGCAATAACCGTCGAAGAAGCCGATGCGCTGCTGACCAGGCGTACCAAGCAAGCAGCCGAAGTGGCGCGGGTGTTGCCCGGTGCAGCACGCGCCTGCCGCGATGGCGTGGGCCGGGTGCACTTTCTCAATCGAAAGACTGACGGCGCCATGCTGATGGAGTTCTTCACCCGCGACGGCGTAGGCACCGTGATGACCCGCGCACCGCTGGCGCACTTGCGCCTAGCGACGCACGATGACGTCGGCGCCGTACTCGGTCTGATCGCGCCGCTGGAAACGGATGGCACACTGGTCAAACGCGGCAGGGAGTTAATCGAAACCGAAATCGAACGCTTCTCGGTCGTCGAGCATGACGGCGTGATTGTCGGCTGTGCGGCGCTGTATCCATTCTCCAACGAGAAAGCCGGCGAACTCGCCTGTGTCGCGGTGATACCGGAATTCCGCCGCTGCGGCTACGGCGAGCAACTGTGCCACCATATCGAGACCCGAGCCAAGAAAATGAAATTGAAGCGGCTGTTCGTGCTGACCACACGCACCGCCCACTGGTTCACCGAACGCGGCTTCTCCGAAACGGGCGTTGAAGCTTTGCCCGACCTCAAGCGCGATCTTTACAACTATCGGCGTAAATCAAAAGTCCTGATCAAGGCACTTTGATTTGCATCTCTGAAACAGGACAATCGGAAGGATAAACCATGGCACGTATGGTCAATTGCATCAAACTCGGCCACGAAGCCGAAGGGCTCGACATTCCACCCATGCCCGGAGAAATGGGCAAGCGCATTTATGCCAACGTTTCCAAAGAAGCCTGGCAACAATGGATCAAGCTACAAACCATGCTGATCAACGAGAACCGGCTTAGCCTGATGGATCCGAAAGCGCGAAAATATCTGGCGGAGCAAGTCGAGAAGCACTTCTTTGGTGAGGGGGCAGACGGCGCCAGCGGTTACGTGCCGCCGCAGAGTTAAGGGTTTCGCGGCGAAAAATTACGTTTCCTGCTTAAGGCGCTTGTGTTGACCGAGGCGGCCACGCCCACTGCTTCTCCCACGCCGCTCTGACCATGTTGGGATATTCCGGCTGACCCAGGCTGCCGTTGTAGCGGCCCAGTGCGCGGTACAGGTCGCCATTTTCAATATCGAGGTAGTGGCGCAGGATGGTGCAACCGTAGCGCAGGTTGATGCGCAGATGGAACAGGTTGTTGTCCTTCTGACCGATCAGCTTGATCCAGAACGGCATAACCTGCATGTAGCCGCGCGCACCGGCACCCGAGGTCGCATATTTATGGAAACCGCTTTCCACCTGGATTAGTCCCAGCACCATCTGCGGATCAAGGCCGGCGCGCTTGGCTTCGTAATAAACCGTTTTAAGAAAATCGAGACGACCTTCGCGATCCGGCATGCGTGTTCTCAGCCGCTGCGACATGTCGGTGAGCCAGTCTATTTTTTCCCTGATGCTGGGAAAATCCGGCTCGGGTGCGGCCTGGTCTGAAATTGCATCGTGCAATGCAGCCTGCACACTGGCGGCCAGCGGCTCATATTGCTGGTTGCCGGCGAGGGCAAGCCCCGACCAAAAGACCAGCGCCATGGCCGCAATCAGTCGCATAAACGTTGTTTGATAAAGCCGGCGACACTGCCGATATCCTGCATTTGTACGTCGGCGTCGCTGCGGCCTTTGTATTCGAGCTTGCCTTCCTTCAAACCACGCTCGCCAACGACGATACGGTGCGGCACACCGATCAGTTCCCAGTCGGCAAACATTGAGCCGGGGCGTTCGTCGCGGTCGTCAAGGATGGCGTCAATTTCGGCGGCGAGCAGTTCATTCAATAGCTGGTCAGCAGCGGTGCGCACGACTTCGCTCTTGGCGTAGCCCATCGGTACGATCACGACTTCGAATGGTGAAATGGCGGCAGGGAACACGATGCCGCGTTCGTCGTTGCCTTGTTCGATGGCAGCACCGACGATGCGCGAGACGCCGATGCCGTAGCAACCCATTTCCATGACCTGCTCTTTGCCCTGCTCGTCGATGAATTGGCATTTAAGCGCTTCGGCATACTTGGTGCGGAGTTGGAAGATATGGCCGACTTCGATGCCACGGCACAGCGACAGCATGCCCTTGCCATCGGGCGAGGGATCGCTCTCTACAACATTGCGGAGATCGGCGACATTGCTTCCGGTGACATCAACCAAACCACCTATACCGAAATTGACACCTTTCAGGTGGAAGCCATCTTTGTTAGCACCACAGACAAAATCGCTCATTGCCGCTACGGTATGATCAGCGTATATCGCCACACCATTAACGCCGACGGGCCCTATATAACCCGGGCGACATCCAAGCGTAGATTTAATTTCTTCATCATTGGCGAAACGGAACTCACCAATAATTTTTTGCGCCTTGATTTCGTTTAAATAGTGGTCGCCTCGCAGCAGCAACAGCGCGAAGCTGCCTTGTGCGTGCACCACTGCTATGGCCTTGACCATTTTCTGTAGCGGAATATCGAGGAGTGCGGATACGTCTTCGCACTTGGTTTTGCCCGGCGTATCGACCTCTTGCATCGTCTGAGTTGCGGCTAAGCGCGAAGTATTTGGCGCCAGCGCTTCAGCCAATTCGACATTCGCCGCGTAGTCGGAGTTTGGGCAATAGGCAATTGCGTCCTCGCCGGAATCGGCAAGCACGTGGAACTCATGCGAGCCCGTGCCACCTATTGAGCCGGTGTCCGCAGCAACAGCACGGAATTTGAGGCCGAGGCGCGTGAAGATCCGCGTATAAGTCTCGTACATATTGCGGTACTCGCGCTCTAGGTCCTCGTATGAGGCGTGAAAGGAATAGCCATCCTTCATCAGGAACTCGCGCCCGCGCATGACACCAAAGCGTGGCCGGATTTCGTCGCGGAACTTGGTTTGTATCTGGTAGAAATGACGCGGCAACTGCTTATAACTTTTGACTTCGCGCCGCACGACATCGGTGATCACCTCTTCGTGCGTGGGGCCGATGACAAAGTCGCGCTGATGACGATCCTTGAAGCGCAGCAGCTCGGGACCGTATTTGGGACCACGGCCGGACTCTTCCCACAATTCGAACGGTTGCACGGCCGGCATCAGCAACTCAATGGCGCCGGCGCGGTTCATTTCCTCGCGAACGATGGCTTCCACTTTGCGCAGAACACGCAGGCCCATCGGCATCCAGGTGTAGATGCCGCCGGCCAGGCGACGGATCAGTCCGGCCCGCATCATGAGCTGGTGAGAGACGATCTCGGCGTCGGCGGGAGCTTCCTTGAGGGTGGCGATAAAGAACCGGGTGGCGCGCATTCAGTGCTTTCCAATCAAAAGCTTGGATTTTAGCGCCCCCATCGTGCTTTCCACACCGCTACAAATGTGGAAGAATTGGCTCAACTACACATTCGAAGGATTCATCATGCTTGACCGTGAAGGCTACCGCCCGAACGTCGGCATTGTTTTGGCGAATGAGCACAATCAGGTTTTTTGGGGCAAACGAATCCGCGAACACTCCTGGCAATTTCCGCAGGGCGGCATCAAAAAGGGCGAAACGCCCGAAGAAGCGATGTATCGCGAGCTCCAGGAAGAGGTTGGGCTGATGCCGGAGCATGTCCGCGTACTGGGGCGTACCCGCGATTGGCTGCGCTATGACGTGCCCAAGCAGTGGATCCGGAGCGATTGGCGTTCCGCCTACAAGGGGCAGAAGCAAATCTGGTTTCTATTGCGGCTGGTTGGCCGCGACTCGGACGTATGCCTGCGAGCTTCCGAGAAACCGGAGTTCGACGCCTGGCGCTGGAACGACTATTGGGTGCCGCTGGATTCGGTGATCGAATTCAAGCGAGAAGTCTATGAACAAGCGCTAAACGAGCTGGCTCGCCATTTGTTTGTTCACGCGACCCAACGCCCGGCCAAAGAGCCTGGCCCGGTTGATCAGGCGTGAGACACCTGCTTCGGATTACCATGCCTTTCGCCACCTGGGCGATGTCGTTCTATACAGCAGCGGATCAAGAACTGCCATACAACGCTCCGGAAGAAATCGAGTGGAAGGAGAGCCATGTCACTCTTCCTGCTTTCCCCGAGGACGGAAATCTCGTCGAGTTTCCCGTTGGATCAATGAGCAAGAATCGATTTGCCATCGACAAAGCCAGCCTGACCATCGGTGCAGACGGGGTGGTGCGTTTCGTATTGGTGATCAAGGCACCGGGCGGCGGCACCAACGTGACTTTCGAGGGAATTCATTGCAGCGAACGCCAATACAAGGTCTTTGCGATCGGTCATGACGACCATACCTGGTCGAAACTGCGTAACAGTGAATGGATACTGATCGAAAACAAGCCACTCAATCGCCATCATGCAGTTCTCAACAGAGACGTATTTTGTCCATCAGGCGCGCCGATAGGCTCCGTTCACGAAGGCTTGAACGCCCTACGTCGCGTGAATCTTCCGTCACCAGGAAACCATGATTGACAAATTCATCACCGAGTTCGACAAGGGTTTACGGACTCTTTTCGCCCTGGCACCAACCGTACGCGCCCTGCCCGGTGCCAACATTCCTGACGCGGAAATGTCTGACGCAGAGCGGTCACACGCTGCATCGCTGATGAGGGTTAACCATTGCGGCGAGATTTGTGCCCAAGCCCTCTATCAAGGACAGGCATGGACTTCTCGCAGTCCTGAAACAAGGCAAGCATTGCGAAATGCAGCCTTCGAGGAAACTGAACACCTCAACTGGACTGAGCAACGCATCACCGAATTGGGAAGCCGCAAAAGCCTGCTCAATCCGCTTTGGTACGCCGGGGCATTGGCGCTCGGCGTTATTGCGGGAAAGCTTGGCGACGACTTGAACTTGGGGTTCCTCGCGGAAACCGAGCATCAGGTTGAAAAACACCTGGAAAGTCACCTGCAACAGCTTCCATTGCAAGATCGCCGTTCGCGGACAATCCTCGAGCAAATGAAGCAGGATGAAATCCGGCATGCCGAAACTGCTACAAGACTCGGCGCCCGGGAACTGCCTCCGTTAATGAAACTGGCGATGAAACTGTCCTCCCGGGTATTGACGCAGACCGCTTATTACATTTAGCGGTCAGCCTTCCACGATTTCCCACGAGTGAGTCAGCTCGGCCGTTTTGGCGAGCATGATCGATGCGGAACAATATTTTTCCGCCGACATCTTGATGGCCCGCTCCACAATCGACGGTTTCAAATCTCGCCCCTTGAGCAGGAAATGAAAATGAATCTTGGTAAATACCTTGGGGTCTGTATCGGCTCGTTCGGCCGATAATTTCACTTCACAACCCGTCACTTCCTGGCGACTTCGTTGCAGGATGAGGACGACGTCAAAAGCCGTGCATCCGCCTGTTCCGGACAAAACCACCTCCATCGGCCGTGGCGCAAGGTTGCGCCCTCCGGCTTCGGGGGCGCCATCCATCGCCAGGATATGTCCACTACCGGTTTCAGCGATGAAGCTCATGCCGCCAGGTTGCCAACGGACGGTGCAATTCATACAAGTGCCTTTCCACGATGGGTCGTGTTTTGAGGCCCGATTTTAACGTTCTTATTTGTCGGCCAATCGCAGATAATGGCGCGACGCACAAATTTTGTGCTGCACATCGATCGTGTCAAATAGAAAAATCCGACATAAAAGAAACATATTCATTAAGTTTATCATGTGTATAGACAACAACACCCGATTTTCAAAACCTGACGTTATTCTTGATAAATAATGATGCGATGCACAAAACACTATTGTCCTGCGCTGAACAATCGTTGATAATTCTTCTGTCGCCAGTCCCGCCGTTTTTGCAAAAAGCGCTGGTTCTTGGTCAGCATCTCCTCCTCACTCGATCTATGGAATGAATTCGACGTAATCCTGATTGAGTTGCGTTTTTTTGTCTGCGCCCAGAGCCACACACCAAATTAGTTTGACACCACAACCCTTGCTGTTTTAAAATCGTCGGCTTTCCGCTTCCTGCTCAGAGGGAATATTTTTCATGAAAACCTTTTCTGCCAAGTCCCACGAAGTCCAACGGGACTGGTACATCGTTGATGCGACGGACAAGGTTCTTGGCCGGCTGGCTTCCGAAGTTGCGCATCGTTTGCGCGGCAAGCACAAAACCATTTACACGCCTCACGTTGATACCGGTGATTTTATCGTTGTGGTCAATGTGGAAAAGCTGCGCGTCACCGGGAACAAGGCCGAGGACAAGAAGTATTACCGTCATACCGGCTATCCCGGTGGGATTTACGAAACCAATTTCACCAAGCTGCAGCAGCGTTTCCCTGGCCGCGTCCTGGAAAAGGCAGTCAAAGGCATGTTGCCCAAGGGCCCATTGGGCTACGCCATGCTGAAGAAAATGAAATGCTATGCCGGTGCCACGCACCCCCACAGCGCCCAACAACCCAAGGCGCTTGAGATCTAAGGAACCGAAATGGCTACGAACTACTACTACGGAACCGGTCGCCGCAAATCTGCTGTGGCGCGGGTATTCATGAAAACAGGCTCCGGCAAGATCGTCGTTAATGACAAGCCGGTGGATGTATTTTTCTCCCGTGAAACTGGCCGTATGGTGGTAAGGCAACCACTTGAGCTGACTCAGCATGCTGCGACATTTGACATCATGGTCAACGTCGCCGGCGGCGGCGAGTCCGGTCAAGCGGGCGCGGTGCGGCACGGAATTACCCGGGCATTGATCGAATATGATGCCGCGCTGAAGCCAGCTTTGTCGCAAGCAGGATTTGTCACGCGTGACGCGCGCGAAGTCGAACGAAAGAAGGTCGGTCTGCACAAGGCGCGGCGGCGCAAGCAGTTCTCGAAGCGTTAAGCTTCCGGAGATCGAAAAAGCCGCCTTCGGGCGGCTTTTTCGTCTGTGGGCTACCATTGTCAGTCAAGCACCAAGGAGTTTTCGATGATCAAGGTTGGGGTAGTTGGTGGTACCGGATACACGGGTGTGGAACTACTGCGCCTGCTCGCCCAACATCCCCAAACCGAGTTGACGTCCATCACCTCTCGTGGCGAAGCGGGAACCTCCGTTGCGGAAATGTTTCCAAGTCTGCGCGGACATGTGGGGCTGAAGTTTGTCGATCCCTCTGAAGCGTCACTTAACAAGTGTGATCTGGTGTTCTTTGCCACCCCGAACGGCATTGCCATGCAGCAAACTCAGGCGTTGCTCGATGCAGGGGTTCGGGTAATCGATCTGGCGGCGGATTTTCGCATCAAGGACGTCAAGGTTTGGGAGCACTGGTACGGCATGACGCACGCCAGCCCGGCGTTGATATCCGAAGCAGTCTATGGACTTCCCGAAGTGAATCGGGCCATGATCCGCAATGCGCGCCTGGTTGCCAATCCGGGGTGCTACCCGACCGCAACGCAGTTAGGGTTCCTCCCACTGATGGAAGCTGGCTGTGTAGAAACAGGCCATTTGATCGCCGACGCCAAATCAGGCGTTTCGGGCGCGGGGCGCAAGGCCGAAACGAATATTCTGTTTTCTGAGGCGTCGGATAATTTCAAGGCTTACGGTGTGCCCGGTCACAGGCATCTACCCGAAATACGGCAGGGTCTGAGTGCCGCAGCCGGCCATTCAGTCGGGCTTACTTTCGTGCCCCATCTGACGCCGATGATTCGCGGTATCCATGCAACCTTGTACGCGCGCATTACCCGGGAAGAGGATTTTCAATCCTTGTTTGAAACCAGATATGCCGACGAGCCTTTTGTCGACGTGCTGCCGCCAAAATCTCATCCTGAAACCCGTTCGGTGAGAGCTGCGAACACTTGCCGCATTGCCGTACACCGGCCGCAAGGCGGTGACACCCTGGTGATACTCTCGGTCATCGATAATCTGGTAAAGGGAGCTGCAGGACAGGCGGTACAGAATATGAACATCATGTTCGACTTTGACGAATGTCTAGGTCTTTCGCAAGTTCCCGTATTGCCGTGATGCTGCGCCGTTTGCGCGGGCGTTTCGGTATCTCCGCGCGACGCGTCACCGTGCGTACCCACATACCCTGGTACTGGCGGCTTGGTGCCACAGTGATAATGCTGGCGCTGGCCTTGGCCTTGGCGGGATGGATATACGATGCCGGTCGTAGCTTCGCCGGTTTCGATCAGCGCCAAAGTGATCAGGAGCTTAGCGACTTGCGTGTACGAGTCAGCCAATTGGACGAAGAAATCAAGCGAATGCGCGAAGCCGCAAGCTCCAGCGAAAGCAAACTGCAAATCGAGCGTACTGCACGCCAGGAACTTGGCGAGCAATTTAAGACGTTGGAAACAAATAACAGCCGGTTAAGAGAAGATTTGGCGGTTTTCGAGAACCTTGCAAGCGGTGAAACAAAAACGCAGGGATTTGGCATTCATCGACTTCAAATCGACCCTGAGCTGACCAAAGGTTCCTATCGCTATCAGATGCTGCTTGCGGCACAAGGGCTAACGCGCGGCAAGGAGTTCCAGGGCCAGCTGCAACTGGCGGTTACCGTATTGCGGGACGGCAAAACTGCTATCCTGTCCATTCCCACGCCCGGACAACCAGATGCACAGAAATATTTGGTCAGCTTCAAAAGCTTTCGGCGTATTGAGGGTATTTTCCAGGTTCCGGCCGATACGGTGGTGAAGCAAGTCGAAGTTCGTTTGCTTCAGAACGGCATCGTTGTCGCAACCCAGCAAGCTTCTCTTTAATAAAGGAGCGCCATGTTTACCAAGAGCAACAAGCCGCAAGGTCGTATCGATAGCCTGATCGGTGCCGGAACCCGGGTCGAGGGTGACGTGAGTTTTGCCGGCGGACTTCGCATTGATGGCGAAGTAAAAGGCAATGTTCGCGCAATCGGCGACCAACCCAGCACGCTGGTTATCAGTGAACATGCCCGCATTGAGGGCGAGGTCAGCGTTTCCCATCTGGTGATCAACGGCACAGTGATCGGCGCAGTACATTGCAGCGAGTTCGTCGAACTTCAACCGCGGGCGCGTGTCACAGGAGATGTGGAGTACAGTATGATCGAAATGCACTTGGGCGCCGTGATTCAGGGACGCTTGGTGCATCAGGGCATAAGCGCCAAGAACATTGAACTGAAACTTGCCTCAAGTCATTGACCTTGCTTGTAAATGTTCCGACAATTGATCAGTCCCGGGACGCACTGGAGAAACAAAATGAATGCACCTGCTGAATTGGAAATGCCGGCACCGTTTGTCTTTACCGACAACGCCGCAAACAAGGTCAAGGAACTGATTGCTGAAGAAGGCAATCCCGATTTGAAACTGCGTGTCTTTGTTTCGGGCGGTGGTTGTTCGGGCTTTCAATATGGCTTCACTTTTGATGAAGTTGCCAATGACGACGATACCGCCATGGTAAAGGACGGCGTCACGCTGCTGATTGACCCAATGAGCTATCAATATCTGGTGGGTGCGGAGATCGACTACTCCGAGGGGCTCGAGGGTTCCCAGTTCGTGATCAAGAACCCGAATGCAACCAGTACGTGCGGTTGTGGCTCATCGTTCTCTGCCTGAGGCGTTCCACTGATTAGAAAAGTGCGCTTGCGGGCGCCTTTTGTTTTTCAGGCGGGATAGATTGCGCCAAGTGTGCGTGGTCCCCGCGCACCGCTGACAGCAGGAAGATTACCCGGCGGGTTTTGCAAACAACGATGGGGCAGCGCCGCATCGACACCATCCATGCTGGTGCCGGGACATCAACCCGACAAATAACTCCGTTGCCGCCATGCGGCGCGGCTTATTCCAGCACGCCCAAGTCACTGTTCCGAATCATGTCGATCCGGGCCATTTGAGCTTCTGACTGAGAATGGAATCTGCCAAGTTGTTGGGGTGCCAGAGGCATTGAAGGCTGCGACGACACGGCGAGCGGATTTTGATAAATGCCGTTGATACGAAATTCGTAATGGAGATGAGGACCCGTCGCCAAACCTGTCATTCCGACGTAGCCGATGACGTCTCCCTGCGTTATCCGGGTGCCGGCTCGCAAGCTCCGCGCAAAACCAGAGAGGTGGCCATATACGGTTGAGTATTGGTTTTGATGGCGCAGGATGATGACGTTGCCGTACCCACCCTGCCTTCCGGCAAATTCGACAACCCCATCGGCAGTGGACTTTACCTTGGTGCCAATTGGAGCACCGTAATCGATTCCCTTGTGTGCGCGCCACTTTTGCAGGATGGGGTGAAAGCGCGCCAAACTGAATCCGGAAGTGATGCGGGAGAATTCCAGCGGAGAACGCAGAAACGCCTTGCGGATGCTTTTGCCATCCGCTGTGTAGTATCCCCCGTGGCCAGCCTCATCTTCATACCACGCGGCTTGGTACGTCTTTCCGTCATTGATGAATTCTGCGGCCAAAATGCGTCCGGCGCGAATCGGTCTTCCCATATGATCGATGGATTCGTACACGACCGAAAACCGGTCACCCTTGCGCAGGCCGCGATGGAAGTCGATATCGCCGCCAAAAATATCGGCCAGTTGGGTTGCAATGCTGTCTGGAATTCCCGCTGCATCCGTGGCGCTGAACAACGAGTACTGAATTTCGGACGACTTCATCAACACATGCGTCTCGAGCTGCAGCGGCAGCTCGGAAATCTTGTAGTCAGCGCCTGCGCGTTCGATAAACAGAGCCCGCGCCTTGTCGCCGTTAAGCGGGAAAATCATTGATCCCAGTTCGCCGTTGCCATCGACAAGGGCGGTAATGGTTTTACCCGGGGCCATCTGGCGAAAAACTTCGCGCGCCTCCGGCATGTCGCGGAGTAGTTCGAGAGTCTCTGGAGCGTTGACGCCCATGCGCGTAAACAGCGACGCCGC
This sequence comes from Sterolibacteriaceae bacterium, assembly GCA_025360425.1. Taxonomy (GTDB): domain Bacteria; phylum Pseudomonadota; class Gammaproteobacteria; order Burkholderiales; family Rhodocyclaceae; genus JANYCD01. Next base: position 81,921 of record JANYCD010000076.1, on the reverse strand, counting down.
CGTGTCACCGTTGCGAATCGACTCTTCGCGAACATAGAACGCCTGGAGTGCCTCCCCATGCGACGAAGAAACGATCGCAAGAGGTTCCACGATGTCGCGCTGGCGGGCCAGCAACTGACCGCTATCCGGCGCCGTACCGAAAGCAGCAACAGCCCCCAACAGCGCGACGGCAGCAACACCCAAGGATGTCCGCAGATGGCGCGGCTTCGCTTCGCGGAGGGTGCCGAGATAAGCTAAAATCCTGTTCTTCTCTTTGGTCATCGGGTCGTCCGGCCGGCTGCAAGGTTGGGCAGTTTAACAAAAACCCCGCAGGGGTCCAATTTACCCGGTTTAACTTCAAACTGATCTGCAATGAGCGACATCGAATCCCAACTGGCTTTAATCAAGCGTGGCGCCAACGAACTGCTGATTGAGGCGGAACTGGTTGAAAAGCTCAAGGGCGGAAAACCCTTGCGGATCAAGGCCGGATTCGACCCTACCGCGCCAGATCTGCATCTTGGCCACACGGTACTGATCAACAAGCTGCGTCACTTCCAGGAGCTCGGGCACCACGTGATGTTCCTGATCGGGGACTTTACCGGCATGATCGGCGATCCAAGCGGCAAGAATGCGACCCGGCCACCGCTTTCGCGCGAACAGATTCTGGAGAATGCCCAGACTTACCGCGACCAGGTATTCAAGATTCTCGATCCGGACAAAACCGAGATCTGCTTCAACGCCACCTGGTTCGAACCGATGGGCGCCGCAGGAATGATCAAGCTGGCGTCGCTGCATACGGTGGCACGCATGCTGGAGCGTGATGACTTCGCCAAGCGCTATGCCGGCAACCAGCCCATTTCCATCCACGAGTTTCTGTATCCGCTATGCCAGGGCTATGACTCAGTTGCGATGAAGGCCGATGTCGAACTCGGCGGTACGGACCAGAAATTCAATCTGCTGGTGGGACGGGAATTGCAGAAACACTATGGTCAGACGCCGCAGTGCATTCTGATGATGCCGCTGCTGGAAGGACTCGACGGCGCCAACAAAATGTCGAAGTCTCTGGGCAATTACATTGGCATCAACGAATCGTCGGACGAAATTTTCGGCAAGCTGATGTCAGTTTCCGACACGCTGATGTGGCGCTACTTTGACCTGTTGTCGTTCCAGCCTGCGGACAAAATTGCGGCAATGAAGCAGCAAGTTGCGGACGGGACCAACCCGCGCGACATCAAATTCGAACTCGCAAAAGAGATCGTCAGCCGCTTTCACAATGGCCCCAAGGCAGGCGAAGAAGCGCTGCAAAACTTCATTGCCCGCTTCCAGCGCAGCGAAATGCCGGAGACCATGCCCGAGTTGACGGTGGCAGTTGCCGCTATTTGTCAGGTGCTCAAGCAGGCGGGACTTGTACCAAGCACCTCCGAGGCCATGCGCGCGATCGATGGCGGCGGCGTGCGCATTGACGGCGAAAAAGTCAGTGACAAAGGATTGATGCTCAAGGCCGGCACTACGGTCGTGCTTCAGGTCGGCAAACGCAAGTTCGCACGCGTCAGCTTATCCTGAGCCGCTGTCCATAATGAACAGTCCGGCCTCAGCCACCCCGCAACGCATTGTCATCGCCACCCGCGAGTCGCGGTTGGCGCTGTGGCAGGCCGAACATGTACGTTCACTGCTGCGCTCCGCTTATCCGGCTTGCAGCGTTGAATTGCTCGGGATGACCACCCGTGGCGACCGGATACTCGACCAGCCGCTGTCAAAGATCGGCGGCAAGGGTCTGTTCGTCAAGGAACTCGAAACAGCCCTCCTCGACCAACGTGCCGACATCGCGGTCCACTCCATGAAAGACGTTCCGATGCGATTGGAGGAAGCCTTCGCCATCGTCGCCATCGGCCCACGCGAGTCACCTCTCGACGCCTTTGTCTCTAACCACTACGCCAATCTTGACGAATTGTCGCCCGGCGCGCTCGTTGGAACTTCCAGCCTGCGCCGCGAAGCCCAATTGCATGCGCGGTACCCAAACTTGGCTGTGTCCAGCCTGCGCGGCAATCTCGATACACGCCTGCGCAAACTCGACGGCGGCGAATACGACGCCATCATTCTCGCGGCTGCCGGCCTTACCCGCCTTGGGCTTAAGAACAGGATACGCAGCCTGCTGCCGGCGGAAGCATCCCTCCCGGCCGCGGGCCAGGGAGCGCTTGGTATTGAGGCGCTATCCAGCAGGCCCGAAGTCGCGGCGTGGATGTTGCCCCTCAACGATGCAGTCAGTGCTGCCTGCATACGCGCTGAACGCGCCGTATCACGTGCATTGGCCGGCAGTTGCGAGGTTCCGCTCGGCGCCTACGCCGAGCCTTGCAGCGAAGGCCTTTGGCTGCGCGGCTTTGTCGCCAGCCCTGACGGAACGCGCATGGCGCACGCCCAATTGCGTGCCAGCGCAGACGATCCCGAAGCCATGGGGCTGCGCCTCGCGGCCGAATTACGCGCGCAAGGTGCCGACGACATCCTCGCTGCGCTGGAGTATTGAGCATGACCGTCGTCGCGGACCAACCTCTTGGCGGTCGCCACATTCTTGTCACACGCCCTGCCGGGCAGGCATCCCATCTGGCCGAGGCACTGACCCGGCTTGGCGCGACACCGGTACTTTTTCCGGTCCTTGCCATTCTCGATGTCGAAAACCTGCAACCATTGCTCGGCATGGCTACCCGCCTTGAAGAGTTCGATTTTGCGATATTCATCAGCCCCAATGCGGTCTGTAAGACACTTGATCAGATTCTGGCACGGCGCGCCTGGCCCGAAAAAACCAGGATCGCAACCATTGGCAAAAGCAGCGAGGCCGAGCTGACCCGCTATGGACTGGGAAATATCCTTGCACCCAAGGATCGCTTCGATTCTGAAGCCCTGCTCGAACTTTTCGAATTACAGGACATGCAAGGAAGAAAGGTTTTGATTTTCCGTGGCGATGGGGGCCGGGAACTACTCGGAGATTCGCTAACCGCGCGTGGCGCAAAAGTCGAATATGTGGAATGCTATCGTCGTGCAAAACCGGAACACGACGTGGACCCCCTGATGAGACTTTGGAGTAACGGACAACTGGACGCGATTACGCTCACCAGCAGCGAAGGGTTACGCAATTTTCATGAAATGATCGGAAAACTTGGTCAGAGCTGGCTGCGCAAGACGCCCGTGTTTGTCCCACACGCCCGGATCGCCGCAGGTGCGTACGAATTGGGTCTTGCCCAAGTCGCCGTGACTGGTCCAGGCGACGACGGCCTGATTTCCGGTTTGCTGCAACACTTTCGAACCCATGACCCCCAACCCTCCCACTGAATCGTCCGCCTCGCCTTCGTTGTCGCGGCGAGTCCTGACAGCATTGCGCCAACCCGCGGTCTTGATTGCGCTCGTCGCAACGGCACTGATGATCTCTTTCTGGACTGAGTCGCGCCTGGAGTTGAATGAGGCTCGCGAAGACATGGCACACCGGCTGGCCGAGGGCGACAGCATTGCCAAGGAAGGGCGCGCGCTGGCGAAGCAAAGTCAGGAATCGCTGCTTACCTTGCAGAGCAAGGTTGCCGTGCTTGAGGTACGTCTTGAACAAGCCCAAAGCCAGCAGGTCGCGCTCGAATCGATGTATCAGGAACTGTCCCGCAGTCGCGATGAGCGCTTGCTCGCCGAGATCGATCAATCGCTCACCATTGCAGCTCAACAACTTCAGTTGGCAGGAAATGTCGAAGCTGCGCTGATTGCCCTGCAAGAAGCCGACAGCCGTCTGGCACGGGCTGCACAGCCACAGTTCGTTCCGCTACGCAAACTGATATCACGTGATATCGATCAGCTCCGCGCATTGCCAGGATCCAATTTGACCGGCGTCACACTGAAGCTTGAATCAGTGATCATGTCCATCGACATATTGCCGCTGGCCTTCGAGCACCGGCCAAAAACAGTTGCGGCGGCCACCACAATGAAGAAGTCCATGGTCGAGCCCGGATTCTGGAAAGCTCTAGCGACGGATTTATGGGACGAGATGCGTCAGTTGATCCACATCCAGCGTGTCGACCAGCCGGATGCTGCATTGCTGGCGCCGGACCAGACATTTTTCCTGCGCGAAAACCTCAAACTGCGGCTGATCAATGCCCGGCTTTCCATGCTGGCCCGCGATGGCATCAGTTTTCATGAAGACCTGCATCAGGCGCAAACCTGGCTTGAGCGATACTTCGATACTCAGGCGCGGCAAGTGCAATCAGCATTGACGACACTCAAGGGACTCGACCGTTTTGATGTTGCGCAAGATCTACCGGCGTTGAGTGAAACACTGAATGCGGTGCGTAATTTCAGGGTAGTACGAGGCAGTCACTGATGCGGGCACTGCTCTGGCTTCTGACAATGGCAGCACTGGCGGTGGGTCTGTCACTGGCGGCACGCTACAACGATGGCTACGCCCTGCTGGTACTGCCGCCCTGGCGACTGGAGTTGTCGCTCAACTTGCTGCTGTTGTTGCTGGTGGCAGCATTCGCTGTCTGTTACGCAATTTTGCGCCTGATTTCGGCGATGGTTCACCTGCCCGCATCGGTCCGCGCGTTTCGTGAAGCGCGCGCGAGGAAAAAAGGCGAAGCCGCGCTGCGCGAGGCGATCCAGTTGCTGATCGAAGGGCGCTACGGCCACGCGTTGAAGCGGGCTGAAGATGCATGGAACTACGGACATGCGCCGGGCCTTGCGGCACTCTTGGCGCTTCGCGCCTCCAAGGCGCTGCGTGACGAAGATCGCCAGCAACGCTGGCAACAGCGCGCTGTCGAACATGACGGCAAGATCCATAACGCACGTCTGATGATGGAAGCATCTTTCGCAGTTGACGCGCGTGATTTTGGACAAGCCAAAGTCCTGCTTGACCAACTGGCCCACGAAAGCGGGCGCCACATTGCCGCCCTGCGTCTATCGTTGCGCATGCAACAGGGGTTGGGCAACTGGCACGAAGTATTACATCTGGTAAAACAACTGGAAAAACATCGAGCCATGACCGCAGAGCAGTCAGCGCCGTTGCGCATGCGTGCTCATCGCGAGAATCTCAAAGCTCTGGAGGAAGATGGGCTCGCACTGGAGCAATATCTTGCCCGCACAGCTGGCAAGGACAGGCTCGACGCGAGCCTCGCCGACGATGCAGCACAAGCCCTGATCCGCGCGCACAGTGGCACGGCCGCCGCCCGATTGATTGAAGATGTACTTGATGAATACTGGAGCTCGACGCTGGCGGCTTCTTATGCCTACTGCGGCAGCGAGGATGTCCTGGGTCGCATCGCCCATGCCGAAGTGTGGTTGCAAAAACACCCGCGCGACGTGGCGTTGTTGCTGACACTGGGTCGACTCTGCCGGCAACGGCAACTATGGGGCAAGGCGCAAAGTTACCTTGAAGCCTCTCTGGCTATCGCCCCTTCGCGTGCGGCCCATATTGAGCTGGCCAGTCTGCTTGAGTATCTTGAGAAGATCGACGAAGCGAACAAACACTTTCGGGCAGCGGCGCTGATCTAGAGTCAGGTTGTAGCAAGCCGATCAGGCAAGCAGGTTTTCTCTAAAACTCTGGCCCTCGTACTCGGTACGAAAGACACCGCGACGTTGCAGGATGGGTACCACGTGGTCGACAAAATCTTCCACGCTATCCGGGTTGGTGGTTGGACTCAGGTTGAAGCCATAGCACCCGGTCTCGCGCCAGACGCGCTCGATCTCGGCCGCCACTTGTTCGGGCGTGCCAACGACCTGCGGAATCGCCACTGAAAGCGCCCACTGGGCGGCGGCTTGACGCAGGGTCACCGAACCGCCATCAGCACCTGTGAGCGTGGCGGCCATCAGCCCGCGCGAGGCTTGGGTTTCCATTTCCGCCAGTGGTCGATCTGGATCGAACTGGCTGAGATCGACACCAAACACACCCGACAGTCGCGCCAGAATGGCGTCCAACGGCACCCGCTGCTTCAATTCTTCTTCACGGGCGCGCGCTTCGGCTTCGGTGCTACGCACGATCGGCTGCAGGCCATAGAGTATTCGCAGATCTTCGCTTTTCTTGCCATGCGTGGCAGCAGCGGCACGCAATTGCTCCATGCTCTTCTTCATGCCGGCAACATGGCCCTGAATCGCGAAGATGATCTCGGCGTGGTCCATCGCGAATTTCATGCCGCGGCCCGAGGAACCGGCCTGAATCAGCAACGGCCGGCCATAAGGCGAAGGAAGCACGGGGGCGACGGCCTTGCAGCTAAGATAACGTCCCTTGTAATCGACGGGTGTGATCTTGCTGGTGTCCGCAAACTGACCGGTCGAGGCATTTGCCAGGATCGCTTTCGGCGGCACGCTGTCCCACAACTTGTAGCAAATTTCCATAAATTCGTCGGCGAAATCGTAGCGCTCGTCATGCGGCATTTGCGATCCAACACCATTGGCCATGTGCTCGGCCATGCTGAAACCGGTCACGATATTCCAACCCACACGGCCGCGACTGAGGTAGTTCAGTGTCGACATCCGCCGGGTCGCCAGGTAAGGCGTGGTCCCCGTGGTTGATAGCGTTACCCCAATGCCAAGATGCTTGGTTGCCGCAGCCATTATGGCGACCAATGGCATGGGGTCGTGGTTCGGCCAGGATGCGCCATATTGCACCGAAGCGTTTACGCTGCCTTGATAAACCGCGTGTGTGGCCGGACTGTCGGCGAAAAACACGCCGTCAAAACGACCACGCTCAAGCGTACGCGCCAACTCCTGCCAATACGAGAAATCCTGCAGACCGTCGAGTTGCTGCTCCATCGGATCGGCCCAGCCAAGCAGCGTATGCGTACTGACCGTGTGGATCAACATCTGCATCAAGTGAATTTTTGACGGCATGCTGCGGTGTCCTTAACTAGAGTTTAAACAGCGGTCAGCGGATCATCGATTTCACGAAATCGTCCCCCAACCCGACCTCGCGGCAGTGTTTCGCATATCGATCCAGACGCAGGAACACGTCGTCATAGTCGACCGCATTGCCTTGCTCATCGAGGTAGACCAAGGGCCCATGAACGTGGAATATCGCCGTCATCTTGCCCACCTCGGGATCGATATAAAGGGTGTGGACGCCGCCGGCAGCCTCGTAAACAAAACTGCCGGAGCGCGCGACCCAATCGTATTCCCGGTAACCCCAGGCACCATCGAGCGTCCATGCCTGAACGGGCGAGGCGTGATGGTGGCGCTGGATTGTGCCTTGGCCCACGGCCTTGAGGATGCTGATCCAACCGCCATTGGTCACATCAAACAACAACGGTCGGACCATACCCATCTTGCCCAGCGGATACCATTTTTCATCTTCCACCATCACGTCCGGCGAGAATATTTCGGCTCGGCCGAAAGTGGAAGGTTGAATATTCAAAATCACGTGAGCTCTCCTTCAATCTTGTAAATGCGACGGTTTGGGACGACCACAACAAGGCGCCTATGATTCACCCGGGCCTCCGTGTTCGCGCGGCAACGGTGCCGGAAAATCACGGCCCAGATAACGCTGCTCTGGCTCTCCAACCTCCAGACCTTCCACCCGCGGCATGACGTAGCGGGCGAACATTTCAAGCGAACGGAGCTTTTTGTCACGCTGCACCCAGTCGCGATTGTTGATCATCAATGTGCCGAAGCCGCCCACCGCCTCATAAACCTTGTGAATCGCATCAACGCACTCCTGAGGATTGCCGACGATCCACTGCACATTGTCCGCCATGTATTCGAGATCGATGTTTTCCTCTGGTTCGTTGCTGTCCTGCTTCATCAACGCTCCGAACAGCTTGGTCGTATAGCCGAAGTAGGAATTGTTAACACCCTTCCGGATTTCGTCCAGTGCGGCCTTGCGTCCGTCCGGATGCACATAGACCTCGCGCACCACCTTCCAGTTGCGTCGCGCCTCGACCGGGTCGCGTCCCGCGGCCCTTGCCGCATTCTCCATCGCCATGCCCTGGTCACGCAAAGATGGCACAACTTTGTTGTCCTTGTAGGTGGGGGGAACGACGTGAACACTGAGCGCATCCCAACCATGTTTGCCACAATAGTCGTAAGTGACAAGACTGGTGAGACCGGCCATGCCGAAGTGTGCCTTGCCCATGTAAGGCCCAATCATCAACTTGCGGTTTTCACCCTTGGAAAATTTTCCGTTCCAGGTGACGGGCTCGCGCGTGGTGAGGAGCTGACGGATAACTTCGATCGACTCGTTGATGCGGGGCCGAATCTCTTCCCTGGTTAAATTGAACAGCTTCTGGTCATCAGGCAATGCACCACCGCCAAACCCGTAGATCAGGCGCCCTTCAATAATGTTGTCCAGAAATGCCATGCGCTCGGCAAGCAGGAAGGGATCGCTGTGATAAGGCAGGTTCATCGTGCCCGTGCCAAGCAGGATGCGCTTGGTCATCGTGGCCACAGTTGCAATCATGATATCCGGTGCGGGTACGTTCTCGTAATAACCCGTGTGATGCTCACCGATCCAGGCTTCATGAAAACCAAGGTTCTCGACGAAGACGATATCGTCCATATCCCGCTTCCAGGAAACGTGCATGTTGTCCCATGGATAGTGTTCGGGCATCTGGAACAATCCAAATCTCATCTTGTTTCTCCTGTGACGTGAAAGTAACCCTTTTGCGCATCGGGCTCCTCCGAAACCGCACCAGGATTGGCTAAATTAGAATATGAGGACTGTCTCGCTTGCCAGCTTTTTTATTACTAACCAGTATTTCAAAGTTACCTGTTAGTAAAAATATTGTCAATATAGCTGCCGATACAATGTTGCGAGTTAATGAGTTGTCGATACAAGAACTGCTCCAAGCACACAATCAGCAGTCATAAAGGAACTGACGTGACCAGTCAAATCCAACCACAGATTTCGCGACAACTCCAATCTGGGGCAAGGAGAAGGCCTTATTGCAGCCTCATTCGCGATGATTGCAGTTCAAGCAGATCACTTGCAACCATGTTTCTTTCTCGCTTTCGAATAACAGTCGGGTGACTGTATGATCTACTCTCAGGTAGTTACAATATACTCTCAGGTAATTGTAGAGTTGCTTGGCCCCAACCAATCATCAAAGCCAGTTTTTCTATCAAATAAATCGCATATCTGACCCGGACAAGAGACGTGTCCCTCAGGAGGATAACAATGAACGCTAGCGCAACCCTTCGTTTTTCCATGCTGCTGGTCGCTGCCTCGATGGCCACTGCGGCGTTTCCGAGCACCCTGACCGGCGTCGTCCATGACTCCGTCGGCAAGCCGACAGCCAATGTTTTCGTCACCGCCCAGGACGGCGCCCGCAAGATGGCTGTTACCGTGTTTACGGATAGCACCGGACGCTACCGGATCGACGATCTGTTCCCGGGGCAGTACGACCTGCGCGCCCGCAAGATCGGATTCAACGACGGTGTCAGCGCCAATGTGGCGCTGGGCGAGCGTGATGTTGCTGTCGATTTGAAGCTCCAACCTGACGATGCGATCCACTTGTCGACACCCGGCGCAGCGTGGCTGAACGCCCTGCCCAACGAGCCGATGAAAGCCACCTTCGTCACGTCCTGCACCATCTGCCACGATCAGGGTTCGGCGCTGACCCATATCCCGCGCGATGCAGCCACCTGGAGCGGAATTATCCACAAGATGCGTACCCAGACCGATGCCTATGCCGTCATCGTGCAAATGGATGCCGGCAAGCTGGCCAGTTGGCTCGCCGACAAGAAGTTCGGTGCCAAGCCGGCCCCCTTCGATCCCTTCACCAAACGCGCCAATGTGGCTACGCAAGCGCGTGTGACCGAATATGCGGTTGGGGATGTCACCACCTGGGCCCATGATGTGGTCATCGAGCCGAAAACTGGTACGGCGTGGGTCGGAGATTATGTCAAGGATGAACTGACTTCCGTCAATCCCCGTACCGGTGAACAGAAAGTCTATCCGGCCCCGATTCATGGCACCGGCATGCACTCACTCGCCTTCGATCGCGATGGTTATCTGTGGATCACGTTGCAGCTGGTCGCCAAGATCGCGCGCTTTAATACCGTGAGCGGCGAGTGGCGCATCTTCGACGGATTCAGCCCTGGTTCTCTGAATCATTCATTTGCCGTCGATTCGGAAGGGTTGGTGAAGACGGATGCGAGCGGACGCTTTTATATTGGCTTGTGGGGAGGTAATCGCACGGCGATGTTCGATCCGAAGAGCGGTGAGGTGAAGGAGACTCAGCTGCTGGGTCCTGACTCCGACAAGCCTTACGGAATCGCCGTGACTTCAAAAGGCGTGATCTGGTACACCAAGTATTCGGACAACAAGATGGGGTTTTATGATCCCGCCACCGGACAGAACAAGGAGTGGGCCATGCCGCGCCCGGACAGTGGCCCGCACCGCATGCACATCGACAACGACGACAACCTGTGGATTCCCTTGTCGGGTTACGGCACGCTGCTGCGCTACAACACGCGCGATGGCAGCCAGAAAGAGTTTGCGCTCCCGGACGCAGACTCCTTTGCTTACGATGTGCGCTACGATTCCAAATCCAACCGTGTCTGGATCACAGGCAATGGTGGTAACGCGATTTATGCGATGGACCCGAAGAGCGGAAAGTTTACGACGTTCCGCATGCCCTCGTATCTGTCCTACGGACGCGTGATGTCGATCGACTATTCGACCGGTGATGTGTGGACGGCATTGTGCAGCTATCCCAACAAACTTTCACTGCGCGACAACGGCGTGTTGGTGCGCATCCATCACGCGCTTGATCTGGTTCACTGAATAAATACTGAAGCCCCTCGCTTGATCGCACCCCTACGCGAGGGCAGTAAACTTAATTCACGTCGTAGTAATAAGCCTTCGGCGGGACTTCTGCCTCAATGGTGTCCTTGCGCACTTCCGGCGTCTGCGGCGGTTTGTCCCACCACAAAGCACGGCCGCGCTTTTGTTCGATGATTTCTTCTGGATGACGCTCCATCCACTCACGAATGAATCTGGTGTGCTCCGACTCGTAGCTTTCCATCAAATGCTCCTGTGCAAATTTGAATCCTTGAGCCGCGCAATGCGGATCACTTCGGGGATGTGGCGCAAGCCGCGCATGACCCGCGCCAGATGCGCGCGGTTGTTCACTTCCACAGTGAAATAAAGCGCCGTCGCCGTGTCCGGCGCTTCGTCCAGCGTAACGTTGATGATGTTTGACTGAGCTTCGGCAATGGCCAAAGCCAGCTTGGCCAGTACGCCACGTTCGTTGTGGGCGAGGATGCGGATGCTGACCTCAAACAGGTGGTCAATACCAACTTCCCATTCCACATCCACCCAATCCACCCGGTCGCCGCGTAACTTGGCGATGGTGGGGCAGTCATGTGTGTGCACGACCAGTCCTTGCCCCTTGCGTATCGTGCCGATGATGGGGTCGCCTGGAATCGGCCGGCAGCAGCGCGCCAGTTGCACCGCCATGCCTTCGGTACCGCGGATCAGGATCGCGCCCTTCGGCTTGCCCTGTTCGGAGGTCACGCCTTGTTCGCGTCCGTCGGCCAAACGTCGTGCAACGATGGCGGCCAGACGTTTGCCGAGACCGATGTCGGTGTACAACTCGGTCCTGGACTTCATCCCGCAAACACGCAGGAAGTGCTCCCACTTGTGGTCATCGACATGCGACAACTCCAGACCAAAACTGCGCAATGCCTGCCCCAGCAAGCGTTCACCGATAGCCGCCGAAGCTTCGGTCTGCTGGGTTTTGAGAAAATGGCGGATCTTGGCGCGGGCACGAGCACTCTTGATGTAGGTCAGCCATGCCGGATTGGGGCTGGCATGCGGCGCAGTGATGATCTCGACCCGGTCGCCGTTTTTCAATTCGGTGCGCAATGGCATCGGTTCGAGATTGATACGGCAGGCAACACAGTGATCACCAACGTCAGTATGCACCGCGTACGCAAAATCCACTGCCGTTGCGCCACGTGGCAGCGCAAAAATTTTCCCGCGCGGGGTAAAGGCATAGACTTCGCCGGGAAACAAATCGACCTTGACGTGTTCGAGAAACTCCGCAGAATCTCCGGAAGTCGATTGCAATTCCAGCAGCGACTGCAACCACTTGTGGGTCTTGCGCTGTAATTCGGAAATGGCCTGATCGTCCTTGTAAAGCCAATGTGAGGCGACACCCGACTCCGCCACGAAATGCATTTCACGCGTGCGAATCTGCACTTCGACCGGCATGCCATAAGGGCCGATCAGGGTCGTATGCAGCGACTGGTAGCCATTGGCCTTGGGGATGGCGATGTAGTCTTTGAACTTGCCCGGTACTGGTTTGTAGAGCTCGTGCAACACACCTAGGGAAAGATAACAGGTCGGCACGTCCTTAACGATGACACGGCAGCCATAGATGTCATAAACCTGCGAAAAGGCGAGATGCTTTTCCCGCATCTTGCGATAAATGCCGTAGTAGTGTTTTTCACGGCCCATCACCTCGGCTTCGATGCCTTGGTCGGGCAGCCGCTTGCTGATGGCTTCGAGAATTTTTCCGACGACCTGACGACGGTTGCCGCGCGCCGCCTTGACTGACTTGACCAGCACCCGATAACGCAGCGGGTAGAGATGCTTGAACGACAGTTCCTGCAATTCGCGGTAGAGGTTGTTCAGGCCCAGCCGGTTGGCTATGGGCGCATAAATTTCCAGGGTCTCGCGCGCAATGCGGCGACGCTTTTCCAGCCGGACGGCATCAAGCGTGCGCATGTTGTGCAAGCGGTCGGACAGTTTGATCAGAATGACGCGGACGTCGCGAGCCATGGCCAACAGCATCTTGCGGAAGTTTTCTGCCTGCGCTTCCTCAAAGGACTGGTGTTCGATCTTGTCGAGCTTGGATACCCCGTCGACCAGCTCCGCAGCAGTCTTGCCGAACTGATCGGCGATCTGCTGCTTGGTGACTTCGGTATCCTCCATGACATCATGCAGCAGTGCCGCAATGATGGCCTGTGAATCCAGGTGCCAGTCGGCGAGGGTTTCGGCCACTGCGACCGGATGCGAAATATAGGGATCGCCGCTGATGCGCAACTGCCCGCGATGCGCCTGTTCGCTAACGGTATAGGCCTCGCCTATCTTGGCAACTTCTTCTGGTTTTAGGTATACGCCCAACTTGGCGCTGAAGCGCGCCAGATCTTCGGTCAGGGTTGTATGCGCAACGCTTTCGGCCGAATTTGCTGACTTGACGGCAACAGAGGAGGATGGGAGCACGGCAACCATTGCAGTCCCATCGCTCACATCACATGAGACTAGGTCTGGCTCCGGTACAGGAGCTCAAGCCCGATCTTGCCGGCGGCCAGTTCGCGCAAGGCGATGACGGTCGGTTTGTCGCGGCCCGCTTCCACCATTGGCGTGCTGCCCATGGTCAGTTGCCGGGCACGATAGGTGGCGACCAGCGTCAACTGGAAGCGATTGGGAATTCTCTTGAGGCAATCATCAACGGTAACGCGAGCCATTGTGGGTGTCCTGTTAATTGGATTCGAGAAAGCGAAACACGTCCGGATGACGCGCCAGCTGGAGTGAAAAACGCAGCCGCGAGCAATTTACGGCCGCCAGCAGGTCATTAAACGCGGCCTGCAAGTCATTGTTGATTATAACAAAATCAAACTCCTTCACATGCCTCATTTCATCCAGCGCGCCAGTCAGCCGACGCTGAATGATTTCTTCGCTGTCCTGGCCACGCCCGCGCAGTCGGTGCTCCAGCTCCGCAGTGGAGGGAGGCAGGATAAAGATGCTCGTCGCCTCGGGAAACAAGCGTTTGACCTGTTGCGCGCCTTGCCAGTCGATTTCCAGCAATATCTCCTGCCCTGCCGCGACTTGTTGCTCAAGCCACAGCCGCGAGGTGGCGTAAAAATTACCGTGCACCTCAGCCCATTCGACGAACTCGCCACGGTCGCGCATAGCGACAAAGCTGGCGACATCTATGAAATGATATTCACGCCCGTCTTGCTCGCCAGGCCGCGGCGCACGCGTCGTGCACGAAATCGAAAGCTGCACCCGCGGATCGCGCTCCATCAGCATCCGCACCAGTGTTGTCTTGCCGGCGCCCGAAGGCGCCGCAACAATAATCAGGGATCCCGCGCTCATCACTCGTCACTCCAGGTTCTGTACCTGCTCCCGCATCTGCTCGATCAGCAACTTCATTTCCAGTGCAATGCCAGTGATATCGCTGGCCACCGATTTCGATGCCAGGGTATTGGCCTCGCGGTTGAGTTCCTGCATCAGAAAATCGAGCCGCTTGCCGACCGCACCCCCTTTTTTCAGCACCCGCTCCACCTCGGTGAGATGCGTCGTCAAACGAGAGAGTTCCTCGGAGACGTCGATACGGGCAGCAAAAACCCCGGCCTCCTGACGAATGCGTTCTTCGTCAAGGTTGGCCACGGCTTCACGCAGTTTCGTCGCCAGCCGGTCCTGATAGTCACCCAGCACTTTGGGCAACAGCGGCGTCACCTGCGTCACCAGTTCGCGCATGCGCAATACACGATCCTGTATGGTTGCGGCCAGCTTTTCACCCTCGCGCGCGCGGCTGGCGAGAAACTCTGCCAACACGCTTTCCATCAGGGCAACACCCTGGCCTTGAAGAATACGCTGATCGATCTGGTCGTCGCTCAGCACACCAGGCCAGCGCAGCACTTCGGCCACCGACAACGGGGCCGCTTCAGGCAAAGTCGTACGCACTGCAGTGTTGAGCTGCGCAAGCTGTGCAATCAATACGGCGTTGGGTGCCGGATTGCTGCGCATGCCGGGCTGGACCTGCAAATAGGTACGGCACTCCACCTTGCCGCGTTGCAGTTTGGTGTTGATTTGCTCGCGAAAAGGCATTTCAAGGAAACGCAGCTCATCTCCGGTACGAAATACCAGATCCAGGTAACGCGAATTCACGCTTTTAAGTTCTATGCTGAGCACCGCATGGTCCAAATTGCGGGTTGCCGAGGCATAGCCGGTCATGCTGTAGATCATGGTGTGCGAAAAGACGGGTTTACACGGCGCCGACGGCACCGGACAATCCGGTCATTCTATTCGCGTAACAGTCATGTCGCCAGCGCAAGTCAATCACCCGCTGCCTGCCGGTTTCCGTCTTGAGCAGTACCGCATTGAGCGGCAGATTGCCTCTGGCGGATTCTCGATCGTCTATCTGGCCTACGACGCTGCGGAAATGCCGGTGGCGATCAAGGAGTTCCTGCCGTATTCCCTGGCTTTGCGTGTCGCGGACAGCCCCGAGCCGGTGATCGACGACATCTACCGCGCAACTTTCAACGAGGGCTTGAGATGTTTTTTTGAGGAAGGGCGCACGCTCGCCTTACTCGATCATCCCAACGTCGTGCGCGTATTCAATTTTTTCCGCGCCAACGGTACCGCCTATCTGGTGATGGCCTACGAACGCGGACGCACCCTGCGCGAGCATATCAAGCGTCATAGTGGTCCGGTTACCGAATCGTTTTTGCGCCGCATGTTCGTCCACCTGCTCAATGGCCTGCGCGAAGTCCATAGCCACAAGCTGCTTCATCTCGACATCAAGCCGGCCAATATTTTTCTGCGCAGCAACGGTATGCCGGTGCTATTGGATTTCGGCGCGACGCGTCAGATCATCGGTCGCGATCAGCCACAACCGCAAGCCATTCACACACCGGGCTTTGCTGCCTCCGAGCAATACGATGGCCGCACCGACCTCGGCCCGTGGACCGATATTTATGGTGTTGGTGCCAGTATCTACTTTTGCCTTGCCGGCGCTTCGCCCCAGGCCGCCGATCTCCGTGCCAGAAAAGATGATTTGATCCCGGCGGCTCGGCGCTGGAAGGGGCAATACTCGGCCGACCTGCTGCAAACCATCGACTTGTGCATGCGGCTCGATTTGCTCGAACGTCCGCAGAGCGTTTTTTCATTACAGCGTAAACTGTCGCATCCACAAGACGAACTGCCCAACCCCGCTGGACTAATGAGCAGCTTGCGTTACAAGCTTGGAGCCCTGTTGCCGAAATGAAATTCACCGTCTATCAGGAAAGCCGCCTTGGCCGGCGCAAGACCAACCAGGATCGGGTAATTTATCGCTATACGCGCGAGGCTCTGTTGATGGTTATTGCCGATGGCATGGGCGGGCACGCCAATGGTGAAATCGCGGCAGAAGTCGGCGCCGGCTTCATCGTCGAGGCGTTTGGGCGCGAGGCCAACCCAAAACTCAGTCATCCATTCAGCTTTCTTTCGCAGATTCTCTCCGGCGCCCATCAGGCCATCGTCGATGCGGCGCGCAGCAACGGACTCGCGGAACCACCACGTACGACATGCGTGGTCTGCGTCGTCCAAGATGGCGCCGCCTACTGGGCACACAGCGGCGACTCGCGTCTCTATTTGCTGCGCAATGGCGAAATCGTGACGCGCACGCGCGACCATTCCAAGGTTCAATTTCTGCTCGATCAAGGGCTGATCAATGAGGAAGAAGCCAAGACGCATCGCGACCGCAACCAGGTATTGAGCTGCCTCGGCGGCGAGCGTTCGCCCCAGGTCACCTGTTCACGCAAGACGCCACTCAAGGCTGGCGATGTGCTCGCCTTGTGCACCGATGGCGCATGGGCGCCACTGGCGGGTGAAGAGCTGGCCCGTGCCCTGTGTAACGCCGATGTCATGGCCGCAGTGCCAGCCTTCCTTGATCGAACTGAAGCCGCCGCCGGCAGCAACGGCGACAACGCCACGATCGTCGCCATGTGTTGGGAAGTTGATACCGTAGCCGGCGGCACCGGAGTCATCGATACCGACATTGCCGATCTCGACGAAATTGAACGTGGCCGGGTGGTGGAACCGGAACTCAGCGATGAAGATATTGAAATTGCAGTCGCAACGATACGGGCACACAGACCCTATCAATCGAACTGAATAGCGAATAAGGAAAGTCGATGATCCTCCCATGCAAGCTAACACGTACCTTACTGTCACTGTTTGCATCCACCACCCTGCTCGCGGCTTGCGCAACCGCCGAGGATCGTGCCCATGAGTGGGTCGGGGAGCCGATTTCCGACCTGATCGAGGCCAAGCACAAGCCCGACAGCTATGCTTCCAAAAGCGGATGGAAGGAACAGAAATACGATACCAAGAGCGGCCATTGGGTTTATGTCTCACCCAGCAATGAGGGCTGTATCATCCATTGGGAAGTGGACAAGCGCGGCGTAATCGTCGGCTTTCGCTCCGAGGGAAGTCAATGCTGATCAATCACTCCATCGGGCCGGGAGCGGCCCTCCTACCCAGCAATGTAGGAGGGCCGCCCCGGGCCCGATTTTTCCTCGCTCAAGCAAAATTCAGCAGCCCATAATTGAAAACAATCAGGAGCATTCATGTCTCGACCCAGCGGGCGCAAGCCCGAGCAGTTGCGCGAACTCGTCATCACCCGCCACTTCACCATGCACGCCGAAGGCAGCGTGCTGGTGGCCTTTGGCAACACCAAAGTGTTGTGCACAGCCAGCATCGAAGAAAAAGTGCCGGGTTTTCTCAAGGGCAGGGGCGAAGGCTGGGTCACCGCCGAATATGGGATGCTGCCACGCGCCACCCACACACGGGGTGACCGCGAAGCAGCGCGCGGCAAGCAATCCGGCCGCACCCAGGAAATCCAGCGCCTGATTGGCCGCAGCCTGCGTGCCGTCACCGACCTCAAGGCCCTCGGCGAACGCCAGATCACCCTCGACTGCGACGTATTGCAGGCCGACGGCGGCACCCGCTGCGCCGCCATCACCGGTGCCTGCGTGGCGCTCAACGATGCAGTCGCCGGCCTCATCGCTGCCGGCAAGCTGACGCAAAGCCCGCTGCGCGACTTTGTTGGCGCGGTATCGGTCGGCATCGTCAATGGCGTGCCGGTGCTCGATCTCGATTACGCTGAAGACTCCACCTGCGACACTGACATGAACGTGGTCGTCACCGGTAGTGGTGGAATTGTTGAAGTGCAGGGTACCGCCGAGGGCGCACCTTTTTCTCGAGCAGAACTCGATGCACTGCTGGAGCTGGCGGGGGCGGGAATTGTACAAATCATCGCGGCACAAAAGGCTGCACTGAAAAGCCCTTGAACTCCTGCTTGCTCACGATTTATTCGGGACGAGCAATATCTGGCCCCAGTCCGTTGCGACTACCATGAAAAAACTCGTTCTCGCTTCGAACAACCTCGGAAAATTGCGAGAGTTCTCCGCCTTATTGGCGCCGTTGAGGCTTGAAGTGCTGTCGCAATCGGCGCTTGGTATACCTGAAACAGATGAACCACACGTCACTTTTGTAGAGAACGCGTTGGCGAAAGCACGCCATTGCGCCAACCTGTCCGGCCTGCCCGCGCTGGCCGACGACTCGGGCCTGTGCGTGACTGCACTGTACGGCGCGCCCGGCGTATTCTCGGCGCGCTATGCCGGAGAACCGAAATCGGATGCACGCAACAACGACAAATTGCTGGCGGACATGCGGGGCAAGACCGACCGCCGCGCACATTACGTTTGCGTATTGGTGCTGTGCCGCTTTGCCGATGACCCACAACCCATCATCGCCGAAGGTGAATGGCATGGCGAAATAATGGATGCGCCTCGCGGCAGCGGCGGATTTGGCTACGATCCACTATTCCGTGTGCCGGAGCTGGGTTGCGCTTCTGCTGAGCTGTCGGCCGAAGAAAAGAATGCGCGCTCCCATCGCGGCATCGCATTGCGCCGTTTAATCGAGCAACTTGGCAAAGACTCATGACTCGCACCACTATTCCCATCGCGGTTGCACGTACTGCCGTTCCCAATGCAGCTGACGGCGACAATGCTGAGTTGCAATTTTCGGCACCGCCGCCGCTAGCCCTCTACATCCATGTGCCATGGTGCGTACGCAAGTGTCCCTACTGCGACTTCAATTCACACGAAGCAAAGACCGTCATTCCCGAAGACGAATATGTCGCCGCGCTGATCGCCGACCTCGAATCGGCGCTGCCGCAGATATGGGGCCGCATCGTCTCCAGCATTTTTATCGGCGGCGGTACACCCAGCCTGTTCTCGCCGGAAGCCTACGACACGCTGCTGGCTGCGGTGCGCGCCCGGGTAAACCTGCAAGCCGATGCCGAAATCACGCTGGAAGCCAATCCCGGCACGGTCGAAGCAGCAAAGTTCGCCGGCTTTCGCAACGCCGGTATCAACCGCGTGTCGCTGGGCATCCAGAGTTTCGACGATGCCAAACTCAGGAGCCTGGGCCGCATTCATTCTGCCGATGAGGCGCGGCGTGCCATCGACCTCGCTTTGCAGCATTTCGACCGTGTCAATCTCGACCTGATGTACGCTCTGCCGGAGCAGAAATTGAAGCAGGCTGAGGCCGACATAAAGGAAGCGATCAGCCGAGGCACGGAACATCTTTCGGCGTATCACCTGACCCTGGAGCCCAATACGCCGTTCCATCACTCGCCACCACCGCTGCCCGATGACGATCTTTCGGCCGATATGCAGTTGATGGTGGAGGAGTTTTTCGCGGCGGCGGGTTACGAACACTACGAAACTTCGGCCTTTGCCAAGCGCGGCGGGCGTTGCCGCCACAACTTGAACTACTGGAACTTCGGCGATTACCTCGGCATCGGTGCCGGCGCCCATGGCAAGCTCACCTCGCATCTGGGCGTAGTGCGCGAGATGCGACGCAAGCATCCGCATGACTATCTGGACGGGGCAAAGCGCGGCGACTTCATTCAGGAGCGGCGCAACGTCACCGCCACCGAACTACCCTTCGAATTCATGATGAACGCACTGCGGCTGACTGAAGGTTTTCCATCACGCTTGTTCGATGAACGCACCGGATTGCCGCTGGCGAAAGTACATGCTGAATTGTTGCAGGCACAGCGCGACGGATTCATCGAAGTCACGGCCGAGCGCATCACGCCGACGCTGCGCGGACAGCGCTTTCTCAACACCCTGCTGCAGAGCTTTCTGCGCGACGCCTGAATATGACATCCCATACCCCATGACCAAGGCGCAGGCCACGCTGCTCGAACTTGGTCAAGGGCCGATAGTCGGGACGGGATGCAAAACTTGCGGCGGTATTCTCCAGCAGTGGTTCCGCGGAAAGCACCGCCACCATCTGCTGCGCGTACTCTTCCCAATCCGTCGCACAGTGAAAATAACCGCCAGGTGCGAGCCGTTCGGTGAGCAATCGCACAAAATCCGGCTGAATCAAGCGGCGCTTGTGGTGACGCTTTTTGGGCCATGGATCAGGAAAGAAAATATGGATGCCGGCCAACGTGCCGGGCGCAATCATGTCGCGCACGACGTCCACCGCATCGTGCTGGATGATGCGCACATTGGCGAGATTGCGTTCTGCGATTTCCTTGAGCAACGAACCGACGCCGGGGGTGTGCACTTCAACGCCGAGAATATCCAGTTCCGGATGCGCGGCGGCGATGACCGCCGTGGTTTCGCCCATGCCGAATCCGATTTCTAGAATCTTTGGTGCTACACGACCGAATACGTCAGCCAGATCGAACATCCGCGGTTCGTAAACAATTCCCCACACTGGCATCAGCGTCTCGTGGTGGCGGGCCTGGGCATTGGAGACGCGTCCCTGACGCAGAACGAAGCTGCGGATATGTGCCGTGTGCAAATCGCTCATGACTTGGGCTGGAACGAGGCGCCGGGGTCAGCCAGCGGTGTGGCAAGCCATGTGGTCAGGCCTTCACAATGAGCGGCGGTGGCCTGGTGACGCCCTCTGCTGCGCGCCTGATTCAGCCAATGGTCGAAGCTTCCTTCGAGCTGCGCTTCCTGCCAGCGTTGCTCCACAGTCTGGCGCGCCTGGTCGAGCTCTGCGCTGTACTTCTGCCGCCACGCATCAATACCGGCGTCAAGTGCGGAAGACGCTGCACCGGTGAGTATTGACTTGCAAGCCTCTGCTTGCGTCTCGGTGGCTGCGGCGACAGTGAGCCGATCAAGCTTGGCCTGCAAATCGAATTGGGCAGCGAGGTCGTTGTGATAGCGGAGCAACGCCTGCGGCAGGGTCGCACAGGCAGCCATGAGTTTGGAGGAACCCGACTTGAGCGACAGCCTGTTTTGCAGCCCGAGCGCCGTCACGATATCCGGCCAGCGTGCTTCAGCCGCGCGTTCGCCGAAGTAGTAGTGCGCCAATTCTTCTTGCGCCAGCGCGATGGTCCCCCGCTGTTGCTGCTGCCACGCCGCGTAGGCATGACGCACTTCTTCGCCATGCACCGGCTGCTCGAAGCAACGCTCCGCCAGCAACGAGATGCCATGGGCCAGACCGAATAACCGCTGCTGGGTGAGGATGCGTGGCTGATCAAAAATATAACCCGCTGGTGCGGCACTGAGGAGCGGCAGAACGTTGTCGCCATGGGCGAACGTTGCCGCCATCGTGGCCACCAGCATAAAGATCAGACGACACAATTCAGGTACCAATGAGCCCGCCGGTCGGCGAACTGGGGCTCGCCGCGTACAATTTTCTCGGCATGCGTCCGGCCAGCCATGCCTCGCGGCCCGCTTCGATGGCCTTTTTCATCGCGCTCGCCATCAGCACCGGATTCTGGGCATGGGCAATGGCGGTGTTCATCAGCACGCCGTCGCAACCCAACTCCATCGCAATGGCGGCATCGGACGCGGTACCGACGCCGGCATCCACCAGCACCGGTACCTTGGCTGCCTCGATGATCAATTTGAGATTCCACGGATTTAGGATGCCCATGCCGGAGCCGATCAGCGAAGCCAGCGGCATGACCGCAACACAACCAATCTGTTCGAGCAGCTTGGCCTGGATCGGATCGTCCGAGCAATACACCATCACGTCGAAACCGTCCTTCACCAAAGTCTCGGCGGCCTTCAATGTTTCGGGCATGTTGGGAAACAGGGTTTGCGGATCGCCCAGCACTTCGAGTTTGACGAGGCTGTGGCCATCCAGCAATTCGCGCCCAAGACGCAAGGTACGCACGGCGTCTTCAGCGGTGTAGCAACCAGCAGTATTGGGCAGGATGGTGAATTGTTCGGGTGGCAGCACATCGAGCAGCGAAGGCTGACCCGGCTCCTGGCCAATGTTGATGCGGCGGATTGCCACGGTGACAATTTGACTGCCAGCAGCGTCAATCGCGGCGCGGGTCGCGGCAAAATCCTTGTATTTGCCAGTGCCCACCAGCAATCGGGAATGATAGGTCTTGCCGGCAATAACGAGCGCGTCAGTATTCATGGATGGGTGTGGTTAGCCGCCGCCCACTGCGACGACAATTTCAAGTTGATCGCCGTCAGCGATGAGTGTTTCTGCGTGACGGCTCTTGGGTACGATCTCGCCGTTGCGCTCCACTGCTATCCGCTTGCCGGCATAGCCCAGACTTTGAAGCAGGCCACTCACAGTTTGGGGATGCTGGAATTGGCTAGCTTTGCCGTTGACGGTGACCGTGATCATTGCGTGCAAATTTTATCACGCAGCCAGGACTACCCCAGCCCGGCACGCCATGTGCCGTCTGTTACTTCGCCGCCTTTTTAAGTGGCTTGGCCTTGGCGGGGACTTCCGCCTTCGCTGCCTTTGCAGGCTTTGCACTCTTTGCTGCCTTTGCAGGTGCAACATCAGGTACGGCTTTTTCCGCCTTCGCAACTTTCGGCGGTTTGGCGCCTGCCTTCGGCGTCCTGACCTCGAACTCGAAGCCGACCTTTCCCGACGCCGGGTCGCGCACCAGATAGGCGGAGAACTTGCGCCGCGTGCGCGCTGAGATGAAGCCCTTGAGCAGGCTGGTCCTGCCAGTCTCCAACAGCTTCTGCATTTCGGCGCGAGGCACCTCCTGTTGCAGGATCACCTTGCCAGAACGGAAATCACAGGTTTTGGCTGGGCCCACCGATTTTTCGCAGACATAGCCCATGCCATGCTCGAACACACGCGCAGCACATTTGGGGCATGGACCCAGTGTTTCCTGTGCGCTGAAATCGACTTCCTCTGCATCACCGTCACTACCCTGCCCGAAGTCGAACTCGGGCATATCCTCGGCGTTCAGTTTCATCATGGCGGCAAAAGCACGCCCCATCTTGCTGCGGAAACCCTGTAGCGGTCCGACGATACGCTTTGTCAGCAGTTCTTCCATTTCTTCCGGTTCCCACTGCCGGCTGGCGACTACCTTCCACAGTTTGTACTCGCATTTCTGGCACTCGAACTTCTTGTAGGTCTCACGAATCACGCCACCGCATTTCGGGCATGGCGTCTTCAACGTGCTGAAGGCTTCGTCGGGCAATTCGCCATTCTTGATGCGATCCACCATCACCCGCGCCTGACCGGTGATGTGTTCCATGAACTCGGCGCGATTGAGGCGTCCGTGCTCCATTTCCCGCAGCTTGAATTCCCACTCGCCGGTCAATTCCGGCGAACGAATTTCATCAACACCTAGTTTTTCCAGCGCAAAAATCAGCGAGAAAGCTTTGGCTGTCGGCTGCAATTCGCGGCCGTTGCGATGCACATACTCCTCGGCAATCAATCCTTCAATGGTGGCGGCGCGCGTGGCCGGCGTGCCAATACCGCGTTCCGACATGGCTTCACGCAATTCCTCGTCTTCCACCAGTTTGCCGGCGCCTTCCATGGCGGAGAGCAAAGTGGCTTCGTTGAAGCGGGCCGGTGGTTTGGTGACCAGCGCCTTCACTTCCACATCATTGGCCCAGACGCGTTCTTTCGGCTGCAGCGGTGGCAGGCTGGGCGCTTCATCGTCGCCCAAGACTTCCTTGCCATACACGGCAAGCCAGCCGGCACTGACCAGCACCTTGCCCTCGGTTTTGAATGCTTCTTTCTCGACACGGGTGATGCGCGTGGTGATGTTGTATTCGGCCGCCGGGAAGAAGATGGCAAGAAAACGCTTGGTCACCAGATCGTATATTTTTTGCTCGGCTTCCGACAGGGTCTTCGGAATCGTGCCGGTGGGAATGATGGCGAAGTGATCGGAAATCTTCGCATTGTTGAAAATGCGCTTGTTCGGATGCACCCAACCAGAGCTCAGGATGTTCTTGGCGTGATTGACGCATTCCGTCTCTTCCAGCGAACGCAGCGTGTCCTTGACAGTGCCGAGATAGTCTTCGGGCAAGTGTCGACTATCGGTTCGCGGATAGGTTAGCGCCTTGTGCCGTTCGTAAAGCGACTGGGCGATGGACAACGTGGTCTTCGCCGAAAAGCCGAAGCGCCCATTGGCTTCGCGCTGCAACGACGTCAGGTCGTAAAGCATCGGGCAGGCTTCAGTCTTGGGTTTGCTTTCTTCTTCGACTTCGCCGTGCTTGCCCAAGCATTTGTTGCGGATCGCCTCGGCTTTGGCAGGCTCCCACAGGCGTTCTGCCCGCGTGTGTTCGTCATCGGACTTCTTGAATTTTTCGTCGAACCAGCGGCCTTTATAGGATCCGGCCACGGCCTTGAATTCAGCTTCCACTTCCCAGTAGTCACGGGAGATGAAACTGCGAATGCGGCGTTCGCGCTCCACCAGGATGACCAGCGTCGGGGTTTGCACTCTGCCCACCGGCGTCTTATAGAAACCACCTTCCTTAGAATTGAAGGCGGTCATGGCGCGAGTGCCGTTGATCCCGATCAACCAATCCGCTTCCGAACGGCAGCGGGCCGCATCAGCCAGGGGCTGCATTTCCTTGTCGTCACGCAGGTGGGCAAAGCCATCCCGGATCGACGTTGCCGTCATGGATTGCAGCCACAGGCGACGCACTGGCTTGTCGACCTTGGCATGCTGCGCCACGTAGCGGAAGATCAACTCGCCTTCACGGCCCGCGTCACAGGCATTAATCAGGGCCCCTACATCCTTGCGCTTGATCAGCCGTGTCAGCAGCTTGAGCCGATCCTGCGTCCGCTCGATCGGATTCAGGGCGAAATGCGGCGGAATCACCGGCAGATGGGTGAAAGTCCATTTACCGCGCTTAACCTCGTACTCTTCGGGTACAGCCAGCTCCAGCAGGTGGCCGATGGCTGACGACAGCACGTAGTCGTCGCTCTCGAAATAATCGCCCTGGCGCGTGAAACCGCCTAATACCTTGGCGATGTCTTGTGCGACAGAGGGTTTTTCCGCGATGATCAGTTGCTTGCTCATGGGCTATCCACATGGAACGAGCGGCGCATGATAAGCGCCCCCGCCGGTGAGAAGCAAGCGCCTGTCAATGGCAGAGGCGGTCGGCCTCGTCGTCCTCGGACAGCAATTCCTCGAGAATCAGCGCATCGAACTCATGCTGACGGCGCCAAAGCACGACCAGTACGATGGCCTTGAGCTTGGATAAAGAAATCTCGCGGTCCGGCAAAGCCAGCGCCCGTTCGACGACCATTTCCCGCAATTCCGGGTCCAGCGTGCCAGCTTGTTCAAGAAAAGTCAGGAACCCGCGACATTCGATTGGCAACCTGGCGTGCTCTTCCTCGTCGTAAACCCTTAGCGCATCACCCTGCGGGCGGAGTTGAAGCAGGACTGCATCGCTGCGATCGAGGCCGGCGAGCCAATCAAGGGCTTCCGATATTTCGTCTTGCTCAAACCCTGCGGCAGACAGCTTGCGGGCCAGTACTCCCGGCTCCGGACAGGCATCGGGAAGGTAGTTCTCGAACAGGTAGACGAGGATATCGATCATTTTCCGGTGGCCCTCAAGAGAGTCGCTGATAAAGACCGCCAGGCAACTGCGCCACGCGGCCATCGAGTTCCAACGGCAGCAGCATGGCAAGAAGGTTGTCCGCCGTCAAGCCCGTACGTTCGACAAGCAGGTTAATCGAACACGGATCGTGTCCCAGCACAGAGAGC
Organism: Sterolibacteriaceae bacterium; assembly: GCA_025360425.1. GTDB lineage: Bacteria > Pseudomonadota > Gammaproteobacteria > Burkholderiales > Rhodocyclaceae > JANYCD01. The sequence goes on along the minus strand of JANYCD010000076.1, from coordinate 56,248 downwards.
ATGGCAGAGGCATCTTCGCTGGTGTTCAGCCCGTCTCGAACTGTTTTCGTGGCTGGAATCGGATGGGATGAACCTTGCATAACAAGCATGTCCGGTAACGCCAACTCATCGAGGATATCTTGCGCCGACTCAACCAATTTCGCGCCCTGCTTGATCAGACTGTGACATCCGCGGGAAACCGGCGAGTGAATGGAGCCGGGAATGGCGAACACCTCGCGCCCCGCTTCAGCAGCAAGGCGGGCGGTAATCAAGGAACCGCTCTGCTGTGCCGCTTCAACAACCAGGCAGCCACGACAAAGGCCGGCGATGATGCGATTGCGGCGCGGAAAGTTACCCGCCAGTGGCGGCGTGCCGACCGGAAACTCGCCGACAATGACGCCTTTTTCTGCGATTTCGCGGGCCAATGCATTGTTGCGCGCAGGATAAATGCGGTCGGGCCCGGTGCCAATCACTGCGATTGTGGAACCCGGTCCCCTAAGCGCCCCTCGATGGGCAGCGGCATCAATACCAAGCGCCAGTCCGCTACAGATGGCGATCCCGGCATTGGAAAGGGCCTCGGCGAATGCTTCGGCATTGGCTTCACCCTGCCTGGTCGCATTGCGGCTGCCGACAATAGCCAGCGCCGACCGATTCAACAAGTCGACGCGGCCCTTGACGTAAAGTAGCAGTGGTGGATCGTCGATGGTCAGAAGGCTTTGCGGGTAGCCGTTGTCGGCAAGTGTAAGAATATGGTTACCAGGTTCCTTGGCCCAAGCTGCACCGGCATTGATCCCGGCATCGCAATCGTGCTGGATAAGCTGCTCGGCAAGCGTCGCGCCGAGTACCGCCCGCAATTCGGCAAGACTAGCGGAGAAAATGGCTTCAGGCAGTCCGAAAACCTTGAGCAGTTGGCGCTGAGTTTCGCGGCCAATGCCGGGAACACTGGTCAGCCGCAACCATTCCCGAAGGTCGGCATCATCACTCAAGGATAGGGCGTCCGTCGGTTGTTTTTTGTTACCAACAGCAATCTCTTCGTGCAGGCCTGCTTCGCCCGACTTAAGGATTGCGCACCGCGTCGCCGACTTCCACTGGGAGCAACGCATCCATCACCAAAGCATAGGACACACGATTGAAGACGCGAAATACATAGAGCAAACCTTTGCGCTCTTCAGGTAGTGCAATAGTAGTTTTGATATCCCGGTAACGGTCATCGATTTCGTGCCCGGCCCGGAATAATGCAAGGACATGGCCGACTTCCACACCATCACTTTTGCCCTTTGAAATTGCGATGATCGAGTAGCGACTGCCGGTGATGGTCCCACCGTAAATAGATATCACACGACCACTTATCTTGCCGCCGGGCGCACGCTGAGGATAGCTGAGAATATCGGGGCGAGGCGCAGGCATCAGGCGATCATTGCGGCCAATTTCCTGCCGCGCGTTGTTGATCTGGAATGTCGCAGGATCGCTTTGGTGAATCAGGCTGGCAGTACCAAGCAAAATAGCCTCGTATCCAAGCGTTTCGCCGGTATCAGGATCAATCAACGCCTTGCCCGGACGATATACCTGCCAAAGTTTGGTATCTGTCTTTCCGCCGACCGTATAAACCAGGTCGCCGTTGCCGGCGATGACACGATCTTCCTTGATTCCGACGATGCGCGGCGCTCCATCGAGCGCGGATGCCTCGGCCACCAGCGGTTGCGTGAGGAAAGGCTCAATGACATGTTGTGGAATCGCGGGTATTGCCTGCCTGGTATCCTCAATTCGTACCTGCGGCTGTACTTTGACCGTATTCAGCAGCCTCAACTGAGGCTCGGCGCCACTGCGGTCAAGCACAATCACTTGTCCGGGGTAAATACGATGGGGGCTCTTTATATCGTCGGCATTGAGCTTCCACAACTCGTTCCAGCGATAGGGGTCTTTCAGGAATTTGCTGGCAATACCCCACAACGTGTCGCCTGCCACCACGACATGCCGATCGGGGGCGTCGGGGGAAAGCTCAATAGCCTTGCCGTCGGCCACAGCACCAGCAGAGAAACAAAGGCTTGAAAATATAATCAGCAGCGCGGATATAATTCGCAGCATCGGCGGCACCTCCTAAGGCAGTTCCTCCGATTCTGCCCGCAAATCCTTCTCGCATCAATAGTTTTTATGGCCATGCTGCCAATTTTGCGCTATCCGGACCCACGCCTCCATAAAAAAGCGGCGAAGGTCACCGTCGTGGACGAATCGATCCGCAAACTTGCTGCCGACATGGCTGAAACCATGTATGCGGCGCCCGGCATCGGACTGGCGGCAACTCAAGTGGATGTGCACAAGCAGGTGATCGTGATTGATGTCTCTGAAGATAAATCTGGGCTGGTGACATTCATCGATCCAGAAATCGTCGAGCTGTTCGGAGAATGCGAAGGCGAGGAAGGTTGTCTTTCGGTTCCCGGCATCTATGATCGTGTGACGCGTGCGCAACGGGTCAAGGTGCGGGCGCTGGGTGTGGACGGGCAGTCTTTCGAACTGGAAGCGGAAGGACTGCTCGGAGCCTGCATCCAGCATGAAATGGATCACCTTCAAGGCAAGTTATTCGTCGAATATCTTTCCAGACTGAAGCAGGACCGCATCAAATCCAGACTGGCAAAGAAGGCAAGAATTACGGCTTAACCGTAATTCTTGCCTTCTTTGCCTTTGGCACGTGTAGGCATCTCTCCCGGCCACCCCCGCCACGCGGGGGTGGCGACTAGATCAGCCTTCGGAAAACTCAGCACATGAAAGTCATCTTCGCAGGCACACCGGAATTCGCCGCCCAAGCATTGTCCGCCGTCCTCGCCGCCGGACATGAGGTAATGTTAGTGCTTACCCAGCCTGATCGACCTGCGGGACGCGGCATGCAGCTGAAAACAGGCGCCGTGAAGCAACTCGCGTTGGCACATCATCTGCCGTTCTTTCAGCCAGAAAACCTGAAAGATCCAGCCAACCACATTACGCTTCGTGGCACCGCAGCCGATGTCATGGTCGTCGCCGCTTATGGCCTGATCCTGCCCCAGGCGGTACTCGATATTCCAAAACATGGTTGCCTCAACATTCATGCCTCGCTGTTACCACGCTGGCGTGGCGCTGCACCAATTCAACGCGCAATCGAAGCCGGGGACGCTGAAACCGGCGTCACCATCATGGGGATGGAAGCTGGACTCGATACCGGACCAATGTTGCTTGCCGAGCAACTGCCAATTGCGCCGGACGACACCGCAGGCACCCTGCTTCAAAAATTGGCTGCTCAAGGGGCGCGATTGATTGTGGTCGCACTGCGTGACCTGGATCGTCTGATACCGGTCCCCCAGCCTGCCGAAGGCCTGAGCTACGCGCGCAAGATTGAAAAATCCGAGGCGACGCTTGACTGGCGTTTGCCGGCGGCGACTCTTGATCGCCGCATCCGCGCCTTCAACCCGTTTCCGGGCATGGTCGCCACGCTGCGCGACACTCCGGTCAAGGTGTGGCGAGCTGCCGTTATTGACGGTGTTGCCAAGCCGGGTACGATCCTGACGGTAGCACCCGAAGGAATAGATGTCGCTTGCGGCGAGGGCGCCCTGCGTCTCCACGAACTGCAAAAGCCGGGCAGCAAACATTTGTCCGCAGCCGAATTCATACAAGGTTATGCAATTACGCCGGGTGAGAACTTCACCCTGCCAGACGCATGACGTGGATGCCGTGAATTGAATCTTTCCTTTTCTCCCCCATCTAACTGGCTGGCGCAACTAAACACACGGGAGAACAAAACATGTTTGGCAACTGGATGAAAACCACCGTGCTCATGGCGGCGATCACCGCACTGTTCGGCATGGTCGGAGCAGCCGTCGGCGGCCAAGGTGGCATGCTACTGGCGCTGCTCATTGGCGGAGGGATGAATCTGTTTGCCTACTGGTTTTCCGACACGATGGTGTTGAAGATGTACAACGCGCAGGAAGTGGATGGAACAAGTTCTCCGTACCTTTACAACATGGTGAAGGAACTCGCCGTAAATGCCGGCCTGCCCATGCCCCGCGTCTATCTGATTGACGAAGCTCAACCCAACGCCTTCGCTACCGGCCGCAATCCAGATCACGCCGCCATAGCCGCTACCACGGGAATTCTGCAATTGCTGACAGCACGCGAACTGCGCGGCGTAATGGCGCACGAACTGACGCATGTCAAACACCGCGACATCCTGACCTCCACCATCGCCGCGACGATGGCGGGTGCAATTTCGGCCCTGGCCAACTTCGCCATGTTTTTCGGCGGACGCGACGAGGAAGGGCACCACACCAACGCTCTAGTCGGCATCCTTGTGGCAATTCTTGCGCCACTGGCAGCTGGGCTGATTCAGATGGCGATCTCGCGGGCCCGTGAATTCGAAGCCGACCGTGGCGGTGGCGAGATCAGCGGCGATCCTCACGCGCTGGCCGATGCACTGGCCAAAATCGACGCCTATGCGCGCGGAATTCCCATGCCGACCGCGACGGCACACCCTGAAACAGCGCAAATGATGATCATGAATCCACTTTCCGGCGGGGGCATCGCCAGTCTCTTCGCCACCCATCCCCCCACTGGGGAACGCATCGCAAGACTCCGCGCGATGGGGCGCTGATTCGCTGCGGCCTGCTATGCTCCGGCCCATGCCGGAATCCCCCCCCCTTGCCACCTCGCTCCTTGCCGCATCCACTGCCATTGCGGCAGTGATTTCCGGCCGCAATCTGGATGCCGCACTAACCGGACTGTCCACGACGATTCGACCGGCGGTGCAAGATCTGGCCTACGGCGCGCTGCGCCTTTACGGTCGCGGCGATTTTTTTCTGGAGCGATTGCTGCAATCTCCATTGCAGAATCAGCAAGTCAGGGCCTTGCTTCTGGCCGCGATGTATCGACTGGAAAGCCGGGCAGAGGATGCCCATACCACTGTCGACCAGGCGGTCACGGCGGCCCAATCGATTGCGACCGGACGTTTCAAAGGACTGGTTAACGGCGTGCTGCGCAATGCCCTGCGCCAATATGAATCACTGTCATCGGCAGCCGTCGAAAACGAAGTCGCGCACTGGCAGCATCCGCACTGGTGGATAACGAAACTGCGCAAGTCCTTTCCGGATACCTGGCAGCAAGTTCTCACCGCTGCCAACATGCGGCCTCCAATGTGCTTGCGCATCAACAAACGCAAGTGCGACGGCCCCACCTATCTCGCACGACTCATCGAGGCGGGCATTGGCGCAAGGGCGCTGGATGACTGTACGATCCTGCTCGACAAACCCCAGAGTGTCGACGCGTTGCCGGGATTCTTCGATGGTGTCGTATCGGTGCAGGATTGGGGTGCCCAGCGTGCCGCTGCTTTGCTGGATACTCAGCCTGGCATGAGGGTGTTGGACGCCTGCGCGGCGCCGGGGGGAAAGACTGCGCATTTGCTTGAATTATTCGATCTGGACGTCACGGCAATCGACGCCGACGCACAACGACTCGGTCGTGTCACCGACAATCTAAGGCGTCTCGATCTCAGTGCAACGCTCAAGACCGCCGACTGTCGCGCCATCGACATATGGTGGGATGGCAGACCGTTTCAACGCATTCTCGCTGATGTGCCTTGCTCTGCTTCCGGCGTGGTGCGGCGTCACCCGGATGCAAAATGGCTGCGTCGTCCGACCGACATTGCCAAGTTCGCCGCCACGCAACGGGAAATTCTGGATGCACTCTGGCAGGTACTGGCGCCCGGTGGCAAAATGCTCTACTGCACGTGCTCGGTATTCTCCGAGGAAAACGGATCACAAATATCGGCTTTCGTTGCTCGGTACCCCGATGCTGAACGCAGCGCAACCGGCGGCATCGATAACGAGCTACAACTCAACCCCAGCGCAGAACATGACGGCTTTTATTACGCGCTTCTCACTAAACGCAGCTAAGCCGACTATCGCTGCTCTGCTTTGTCTCTGGGCAGGATGGGTTGCGGCCGCCGGCATTGAACCCGTCAAGGCCGACCTGGTGTCGACCGATGACGGCTATGCCCTCTCGGCCGATTTCAACATTGACCTTGGACCCCGCGTTGCGGAAGCAGTATTTCATGGCATCCCGCTTTACTTCAACATGGAGCTGGAAGTCGTGCGCTCCCGCTGGTACTGGGCTAGCGAGCACATGATCACCTACAAGTTGATTTATCGTCTTTCCTACCACGCACTGACACGACAATATCGCGTTGCGACGGGATCCTTGCATCGTAGTTTCGACACGCTTGACGAAGCCTTGCATGCTCTGGTTCACATCAGTGCCCTTCCCGTAGCGGATAAAGGTGCACTCACACCTGGCACTCCGTACCAGGCCAGCTTGCGCCTGTCGCTGGATCGTGACCAACTGCCCAAACCATTTCAAGTCGATGCGATCGCCAACAAGGACTGGCAAGTGGACGCCAAGACCCTGCGTTGGCAATATCCGTCGGTGAAGCGCGACGCCAAATGAGAGCGCTCGTTATCGTTGCCGTCACGGCTACCACCATCCTGCTGTTCCTGCTGATATCGGCCAGCGCCAATACCAGCTTGTTCGCAAACCACTATCCCCTGTTGCTGGGTATAAACGCGATGGCAGCCCTGGCGCTGATGGTGTTGGTGATGGTGCAACTGGGACGGTTCTGGCGTGAGTACCGGCGTGGCGTGTTTGGTTCAAAACTCAAGTCACGCCTGCTGTGGATGCTGGCGTTGATGGCCATCCTGCCCGGCGCGCTGTTGTATGGCGTGTCGATGCAATTCGCCACCAGCAGCATAGAGTCGTGGTTTGACGTGCGCGTGGATAGCGCGCTGGAGGGTGGGCTGAATCTTGGCCGCAGTGTTCTCGCCGCACGGCAATCGGACCTTGCTGAAAAGGCGCGTGGCATCGCCATCGAAATCGGCGGAACAAATGGCGCTCAATCAAATCCCATCCGCTTGTATTCGTTGCACACGCAAGCCGGGGTGCAATCGGCAACCCTGCTTAACGGCAACGGAAAGGTGATTGCCAGCAGCTCCGACGTCATCGACGACTTGGCGCCATCACTGCCTACCGCATCCCAGATCAAAAAGGCAAGAGAGGAGCATGGCTTGACCTGGGTCGATGGCGACGCCCAAAACGGAATGACTTTGCGCGCCCTCGAACCTGTTTCGACCGGCGGCCTCATGCCCGACATGTTGCTATTGTCGCAGCCAGTACCTTCCGATATCGCGAGGAACGGCGAGATAGTCGAGTCGGCCTATCGCGACTATCAGGAACTGCAGTTGGGTAAAACCGGACTGAAGCGGATATACACGCTGACACTGACGCTGACATTGTTGCTATCCCTGTTTGCCGCCGTCGCACTGGCTTTTTTCCTTGCCCGGCGACTTGCCGATCCACTGCTGATGCTGATCGAAGGTACGCGGGCCGTGGCCGCCGGTGACTTCAAACCACGCGCCGCGCTTGAGTCGCACGACGAGCTTGGCGTGCTCACGCAATCATTCAACTTCATGACTCAACGGCTTGACGAAGCACAGCGCGAGACAGAACGTCACCGTGCCGCGCTGGAGTCCGCACGTGGCTATCTGGAAAGTGTGCTGGCCAATTTGTCCACCGGGGTTCTGGCGTTCAACAAGGACTTCAAGCTACGCGCTTCCAACCGCGGTGCAACGGCAATTCTCGAAGATGATCTCACCACCTACAGCGAAATATCCCTTGAGCAGTGGCCTCGTTTCACCATGTTGACAAGCGCGATCCTGTTCGGATTCCGCGAGCAAGGCGCCGAATGGCAGCGCGAAATGGAACTTGAGTCGCCCGGCGCCGCGCCCAAGACGCTTCTCATACGTGGTTCCACACTGCCTGGCGGCTATGTCGTGGTATTCGATGACATCACCCAACTGATCTCTGCGCAGCGTTCGGCGGCATGGGGCGAAGTTGCGCGACGCCTGGCGCACGAAATCAAAAATCCGCTGACGCCGATCCAGCTCTCCGCCGAACGTCTGCAGATCAAGCTGGCTGACAAGCTTGACCCAGGCGCACGCGACATGCTGGAACGATCGACCCAGACCATCATCAATCAAGTCGAGTCAATGAAGAACATGGTCAACGACTTCCGCGACTATGCGCGCACACCGCCCCCCGTGTTGGCCGAAATCGATCTCAATGCGTTGATTGTCGAATTGCTCGGCCTGTACGAGTCTTCGCAGGTCATTATCGTCACGCGTCTTGAGTCCGGCCTGCCGGCAGTGCGCGCCGATGCAAACCAATTGAGGCAAGTACTGCACAATCTGCTGGCCAACGCTCAGGATGCGCTTACCGATGTGCCCTCACCGCAAATCCGGATCGCCACATGCAGCAATGGTCGTCGTGCAATTCTCTCTGTCAGCGATAATGGTGCGGGCTTTGCGTCACACACCCTGGCGCGAGCCTTCGAGCCCTACGTCACGACCAAAGCCAGAGGTACCGGGCTGGGCTTGGCAATTGTCAAAAAAATCATCGACGAACACCGCGGCGATATTCGCCTTGCCAATCTGACGAGCGGTGGCGCAGAAATCACCATCAAATTACTGCTGGCGGAGCCTCTGTCGGCAGCGGCGTAGGACTGGAATCGAACCATGGCACAGATACTGGTAGTTGACGATGAAATCGGCATTCGCGAACTCCTCTCGGAAATTTTGCGCGAGGAAGGGCACGATGTAACCCTTGCCGAAAATGCTGCGGTCGCCCGCACGCGGCGCGAGGCCGGGCGCCCTGACCTGGTGCTGCTGGACATCTGGATGCCTGATACCGACGGGATCACGCTGCTCAAGGAATGGGCCAGCGGTGGGCATCTCACGATGCCGGTAGTGATGATGTCGGGCCATGCCACTATCGATACTGCGGTTGAGGCTACGCGTATCGGAGCAACGGACTTTCTGGAAAAACCGATCGGCATGCAGAAATTGCTCGCCACGGTAAAGCATGCGCTCGAACACGGCCAACGCCCTGCGACAACAGAACTTTCATTGGCTGCCTTCCCCCGTTCGACGCCACTCAAGGATCTGAAGAAACGGCTGGATCAGGTCGCGGCAGGCAGTCGCGCCATTCTGCTGCGTTCTCCGCCTGGCGGCCTTGTCGATCTGGTGGCACGCACACTGCTCAAGCCAGGCAAAATCTGGTTGAATCTGACCCACGACACCCAGCCACTCACGGTGGATGCCTTGCGTAACGCGTCGGGCGGCGTCATTTATGCTGAAGAGCTTGGACGGCTGGTTCGCCTGCAACAAAAAAATCTCATGTTTGCTGTCGAACGACTGGACGAATTTAGTCTGTGCCTTGTCGTCGGCACCGAAGCCGATGCAGCGCAACTTGCCGCACAAGGTTGGGATGAGAGCCTGCTGTCCCGCGTCTTCGGTGGTCGCCTGGGCTTGCCTGCATTGGCAGACATTCGCGATGAGATTCCCGAGATCGCGGCCCATTTGTTGGTGCACATGATTGAAGCCGGTGAGGTTCCCCTGCGCCATCTCAGCACCGCCGCGCAGAATACCTTGCGTCAACATCGATGGCCGGGCGGCTATCTGGAGTTGAAGGCCGCGATGAAATCCATCGCTCTGGCGGCGCTCGAAGCGGAGATAGGAGTTGACGATGTACTGCCTCAAATCCACCCTGGCGGCAGTGAACGCCATCCCTCTGTCGGGGCCGATTTGTCGGGGGACATCATGGATTTGCCGCTGCGCGAGGCACGGGAAATATTCGAACGGCATTACTTTGAATACCACCTTGCAAAAACCGGCGGCAACATGACACGGCTGGCGGAAAAATCCGGGTTGGAGCGCACTCACCTCTATCGCAAGCTCAAAGACCTTGGCGTACGGTCGGGGAAACGCAGCGACGAAGAGCGGTAGCGTAGAATCGCCCGCTTTTCAGCTTTTCAGAGAGCGCTGCTGATGGCCCGCCCCAGGAATGACACCTTTTTGCGCGCGCTGTTGCGCGAGCCGGTTGAATACACACCCGTCTGGCTGATGCGCCAAGCGGGCCGCTACTTGCCGGAGTATTGTGAAACCCGCAAGCGCGCCGGCAGTTTTCTGCAACTGTGCAAAACGCCAAGTCTTGCTTGCGAAGTCACGTTGCAACCGTTGGCCCGTTACGACCTCGACGCCGCCATCCTGTTTTCCGACATTCTCACGGTGCCCGATGCAATGGGATTGGGGCTTTATTTCGCCGATGGCGAAGGACCCAAGTTCGAACGTCCGTTGCGCCAGGAATGGGAAATCCGCGACCTTACCGCACCGAATCCCAATGACCAGTTGCGCTATGTCATGGATGCGGTGGTGGAAATTCGACGTGCCCTGGACAACAGCGTTCCCTTGATCGGGTTTTCCGGCAGCCCATTCACGCTGGCCTGCTACATGGTCGAAGGCGGCGGTTCCGACGACTTCCGCACTGTCAAATCGATGCTCTACAATCGTCCCGATCTGCTGCACCATATTCTCGATATCAACGCCACTGCGGTCACCGACTACCTCAATGCACAGATTGAATCCGGCGTTCAGGCCGTCATGCTGTTTGATACTTGGGGCGGCGCGTTGTCACATCGAGCCTATCGGGAGTTCTCGCTGGCATATCTGCAAAAGGTCATCGCAGGACTGAAAAAATCGCATGGTGGAGAACGTGTTCCATCCATCGTTTTCACCAAGGGCGGTGGCCAATGGCTGGAAGCCATTGCGAATATCGGTTGCGATGCGATCGGACTCGACTGGACCACTGATTTAGCTGATGCAAAAAAACGTGTCGGCCACAAAGTGGCCTTGCAAGGCAATATGGATCCGATGGCGTTGTTCGCCTCTGCCGAAGCGATAGCCGCCGAAACGCGCCGCGTGCTCGACAGTTATGGTGGAGGTAGCGGTCACGTTTTCAATCTTGGCCACGGCATCTCCCAATTTACGCCGCCAGCTAATGTTTCCGTCATGGTCGACACCGTACACCGCCACAGCAGCGGAACTTAGCGATAACTTCGCCGCCGTGCCAAGTGCCGCAAGGCTTGCGCAAAAAGCCTGATAGGGCTTGACTTATTCACAGAAACCATTTTCTGGCTGACCAAATGGGGATCATGTCTTGTCGCGCCCGGAAAAGCTTCATAACAGCATGTTTTAAAATGATTTTTTTGTTTTTTCTTGCTTGTGCGAGAAATGAAATCCCCTTGATTTGCCTGTACTTAGATTCATTTTCAGCACACTATGCACAAAGTTATCCACAGAATTTGTGGGAACGCATTTTGTCTTTCAACGGCAGTGAGTTAGATGATTAATGCAAGGTTAACTCAAGCTTTCATCCCTAAGCGTCTGATCTACCGTTTGATCTACCGTGACCATCATCCGCGTTGCCCTTGATCTGCCTCTGCCGAGGCTGTTCGACTATCTGGCAGCAGACGCCATCGACAGCGATGTCGGTCGTCGCGCTGTCGTGCCGTTTGGGCGTAGCGAGAAAATCGGCCTGGTCATTGCGGTAGTAGAAACCAGCGACCAGCCGGCAGAAAAATTGAAGCCGGCCACCGCCATCCTGCGCGACATGCCGCCACTGCCGGCTGACTGGATAGCACTCTGTGAATTCTGCGCCCGTTACTATCAACACCCGCTAGGGGAAGCGCTCACGCTCGCATTGCCGCCGATGTTGCGCAAAGGCAAACTGCCCAGACCCGTCAAGGAGAAACTGGCACGCGTTCACCCGGAGGTCACGAAACCTGACCTGTTACCCGAACAGCAAATCGCCCTGGATGCAATCCTGGCTGCCGAGGGCTTCGAACCTTTTCTGCTTCATGGCGTCACCGGCAGCGGCAAGACCGAGGTCTACCTGCGGGCGATCGAAACAATACTGGCACAAGGGCGTCAAGCGATGATGCTGGTGCCCGAAATTGCCCTTACACCACAACTGGAAAGCCGCGTCGCAGCGCGTTTCCCTGGCGCCCACATTGTTTCGGCACACAGCGGAATTGCAGACGCCGCACGGGCCCGTGGCTTTCTCGATGCGCTCGAAGGCCGCGCCGATATAGTGCTGGGCACCCGGCTTTCAGTATTCACGCCCTTGCCTCGCCTGGGACTGATCGTGGTGGATGAAGAGCACGACCTTTCATTCAAGCAGCAGGAAGGGTTGCGCTACTCGGCACGCGATGTAGCCGTATTCCGCGCCAAACAGACTGGCGTACCCATCGTGCTCGGTTCGGCCACTCCATCGCTGGAAACTTTTTACCACGCCCGCAGCGGGCGTTATCGGTTGCTCGAGCTTACGAGCCGGGCAGTAGCCGACGCCATGCCCACGGTTCGCAGCGTAGACACGCGCCGGGAAAAGCTTCAGGACGGCATGAGTGCCGCCCTCATCGCCGCGCTTGAGGAACGACTGACGCGCGGTGAGCAAAGCCTGATATTTTTGAACCGGCGTGGTTATGCGCCGGTACTGGCCTGCCCTGCCTGCGGGTGGATATCACACTGCCAGCGTTGCGCCGCCAACCTTGTAGTACATCTCGCCGACCAGCGCCTGCGCTGTCACCATTGTGGGCTGGAGAACGCCATCCCGCGCGCCTGCCCAGACTGCGGCAACCTCGACATCCATCCTTTCGGGCGCGGCACACAGCGGCTCGAAGCAGCGCTCAAGGCGAAATTTCCAACTGCCCGCGTATTACGCGTCGACCGCGACACCGCCAGCACACCGAAGAAATGGCAGGAACTGCTCAACGCCATCCACGACGGCGCGGTCGACATCCTGATCGGCACCCAGATGCTGGCCAAGGGCCATGACTTTCCCAAGCTCACTCTGGTGGGTGCAGTGGGCGCCGATGCAGCGCTGTTTGCCGCCGACTTCCGCGCTCCGGAACGCCTGTTCGCACAACTCATGCAAGTGGGGGGACGCAGCGGACGTGCCGACCTGGCGGGTGAAGTACTGATCCAGACCGAGTACCCCGATCACGCGCTCTACCGCGCACTGGCCGACCACGACTTTCACCGCTTCGCCACCGCGCAACTGGTCGAGCGCGAACAGGCCGGGTTTCCGCCATACGCTTTTCAAGCACTGCTGCGCGCAGAAGCAACCGGCATCGAACAATCGCTGGTCTTCCTCGCCTCAGCTCGTGCCGAGGCCCATCATTTGGCAAGTGAAGCCGTGACCCTTTACGATCCGGTGCCGATGCGCCTGTCGCGTCTGATGAATCTGGAGCGTGCCCAGTTGTTGGTCGAATCGGTCAGCCGTCCGGCGTTACAGAACTTCCTGTCGGCGTGGATGGAAAAGCTCTACGCACTCAAGGCACCCCGCAACCTGCGCTGGCATCTCGATGTCGATCCAATCGAACTCTGACAGACCTTACGAGAAATTAAATTTCCTCCAGATCGGAGAGTAATACACTGCCAGGGGTAGTGAATTCCCGCGTCGATCCGACAACACGCACTGCGCGGGCAGCTCTCTCCGGTTGATAAACAAAACATGCGCCCTTCCCGGGGCTGATGGTCTCTGCATGCGTCAAATCGTCGAGATCGAATATCCGCACCGTCGAAATAAATACGGCGCGGCGCATGATCATCATGGCTTCGAACATGTCAGGGTCGTCAAACGCGGAGCGGCCCCACAGAATAAGATCGCGAAGCTCGCGCCCGGCAAACGGTTCGGGCGCAACCACCCGCATGCCATCGACGACCCAGGTCCACAGTTCCACGCCGTCACGGTGCAAGGTGACCTCGCGCGGCCCAGTCGACGCTTGCCACGGCGCTGCAATCTCGTAGTCGCGCCGCGCAATGCCACGCGCCGCGTGCGCTACCGCCAGTCCCGCCAAATCAAACATGTGGGTGCATTGCTGTCGATGATCCGTGATCGCGATCACTGCCAACGGATCGGGCGCGAGTTGCATACCAACCAGGTGGCACAACTCGTGTGCTGCTTGCGGACAAAGCGTCCATGGGGTGCGCAGCGGCAAGCCTTCTATCGCTGTGACAGTGTGGCCATCGTGATGCAGCATGACGCCAAAGCGATGCGGATCATCTTCCATGTCCGCACGCGCCCAACCTTCGCCGGTACGAATACGAATGGCGCGCCGATAGATGCCGGGTCGTTTCAAAATTGTGTCACTCATGCTTCTGCTCCTGGACTTGCACCCCACAACCACGCGGCACCGCGCACACCCGACGAATCGCCGTGGCGATTCTTGAGCAGCCGCGTGGCAACGTGGTCGGAGAAGACATATTCGCCCCACCGGCGCGGCACATTGGCGTACAGACGATCAAGATTGGAAAGTCCTCCACCAAGCACCACCACATCGGGGTCGAGAATATTGATGACTTGTGCCAGGGCGCGCGCGAGACGCGTTTCGTAACGTCGCAGCGTCGCTTCGCAAGTTGAATCACCGTGTGCTGCAGTCTCGCTGATTACTTCCGGAGAAAGCGCCGTGTGGTTGATGCGAAGGTGGTCGGCAGCCAGTGCCGGACCGGAGAGAAAAGTTTCGACACATCCCTTACGACCGCAATAGCAATCGGGCAAAACCCCCTCGTCACCCGACATCCCGTTGTGGCCCCACTCGCCAGCAATGGCATTGGCACCGGTCAATACCTTGCTCCGAACAACAATTCCGCCGCCCACGCCAGTGCCAAGAATCACACCGAAGACAACTTCTACTCCTTCACCCGCACCGTCGGTGGCTTCCGACAGTGCAAAGCAATTGGCGTCGTTGGCGATGCGAATTTCACGTTGCAATCGCGCCTGCAAATCCTGTCGCAGCGCTTTGCCGATGAGACAGGTGGAGTTGGCATTCTTGATCAGTCCGGTGGCCGGTGATTCCACACCGGGGATACCGATACCAACGCTGCCGTGCTGCCCCAATTGCCGCTCAGTCCGTTCGACTAGCGTCGCGATCGCAGTCAGTGTCGCGTCGTAGTCATTTTGCGGCGTGGCAATGCGCTGCCGCAGCAGTGCGCTGCCACTATCCGCCAGCGCAATGATTTCGATCTTGCTACCACCGAGATCAATACCGATTCTCACGTCCATCATCTTCCGTCAGGCGACCATGATCGGCCGCCAACGAAGTATGCCGCAGGATCGTGTGCCTGATCAGTGGATGAGGCTGGACTGACGGCCGAGCTGATACACCACTTTGCGCGCAACGCCAGGCTGATAGGGTCGCGCCATCAACGGGCAAGTGGGGTTGCGATAGCCGCCTTTATGCAGAGTCTCGTCCTCGCTGACCGAGGACCACAGCCCGCACCACACCGGACGGAACTGCCAGCAGACATAGCCGGCGCGAGAAGCCGCTTCTATAAGGTCAGCTGAGTCGGGGGCTTCGGCAACTACCGTCGGTTCGCCGTTGATTTCGTACGGCGGGGCACCGAACACGTTCTGGCACTCCAGCGATTCCTGTATCGGTGCGCCAGGACGGTGGCAGGGACGTGCCTCGACCCGCTGCAGGTCCCATGCGCCCAGCTCCCAAGCAGTTTCGAGCGCATCCAGTTCGAGATCGACGAAGCTGTCCCAGCGCTGGTTGACTTGTAATGCCGAACTTGGCACCGGCTGGTAAGCGACCGCTTCGCCGGCTTCGGCAATCTTGACTTCAACAAACGCATGCCAGTGCAAAGTCAATACCACCGGAGTATTGGGATGCGGTGTCGCAGCGAGCGTCACGCCAACCACGGGCAAACGGTTGGCAACCAGTTGGTCTTCGATCAAGTCCAGCAGCGATTTCATGACTTTCTCCTCGATGGTGGCGAATGGTGCGAGGCAACAATTAACACGGTTGCCGATACAAGTGTTGCTAGCAGACGCGCTCATGGAGTGACAAACCCTTGTTGGCACTGCAAAGCGCACCCGTCACAGCATCCCTATCGACAAAACCTTGCAACACTTTATTCCGCTACAAAACAGGGGAAGCACTTGAAAAGGCGGGGGATAGGCCCTATTATTAGCACTCGTCGCTGGTGAGTGCTAATGACCGGTCACGAACCGGACTTCCCAGCCGATTTCAATACTCAAGCGGCAACACCGCTTTACTCAGTCATCAAACCAAGGAGAATCAGTCAATGAAAATTCGTCCCCTGCACGACCGTGTGATCGTCAAGCGCATCGAAGATGAGCGCAAGACGGCCTCCGGCATCGTCATCCCCGACAGCGCCGCCGAAAAGCCCGATCAAGGCGAAGTGCTCGCCGCCGGCACCGGCAAGATCCTCGAAGACGGCAAGGTCCGTCCGATCGCCGTCAAGGTTGGCGACCGCGTTTTGTTCGGCAAATACTCCGGTCAGACCGTCAAGGTCGATGGCGAGGAACTGCTGGTCATGCGCGAAGAAGACATCATGGGCGTCATCGAAGCCTAATCACGATCAATCAAGAAGGAGCTAAATAATGCCTGCTAAAGAAGTCAAATTCGGCGACTCCGCCCGTCAGCGGATGATTCACGGTGTCAATGTGCTGGCCGACGCCGTCAAGATAACCCTCGGCCCCAAAGGTCGCAACGTTGTACTCGATCGTTCCTGGGGTGCCCCCACGGTGACCAAGGATGGCGTATCAGTTGCCAAGGAAATCGAACTGAAGGACAAGTTCGAAAACATGGGCGCGCAAATGGTCAAGGAAGTCGCTTCCAAGACTTCCGATGTCGCCGGTGACGGCACCACCACCGCCACCGTTCTGGCACAAGCCATCGTTCGCGAAGGCATGAAGTACGTCGCCGCCGGCATGAACCCGATGGATCTGAAACGCGGCATCGACAAGGCTGTGGTCGCCACCGTCGAGGAATTGAAGAAGCTGTCCAAGCCCTGTTCGACCAGCAAGGAAATCGCGCAGGTCGGTTCGATCTCCGCCAACTCCGACGCCGACATCGGCGAAATCATCGCCAAGGCGATGGACAAGGTCGGCAAGGAAGGCGTCATCACCGTTGAAGACGGCAAGTCGCTGAACAATGAGCTGGATATTGTCGAAGGCATGCAGTTCGACCGCGGCTACCTGTCGCCCTACTTCATCAACAATCCGGACAAGCAGATCGCCATGCTCGAGAGCCCGTTCGTGCTGCTCTACGAGAAGAAGATTTCCAACATCCGCGACTTGCTGCCGTTGCTGGAACAAGTCGCCAAGGCCGGTCGACCGCTGCTGATCATTGCCGAAGATGTCGAAGGCGAAGCGCTGGCCACCCTGGTGGTCAACAACATTCGCGGCATCCTCAAGACCGTTGCCGTCAAGGCGCCGGGCTTCGGTGATCGTCGCAAGGCCATGCTCGAAGACATCGCCATCCTCACCGGCGGCACAGTGATCGCCGAAGAAGTTGGCCTCAGCCTCGAAAAAGCCACGTTGAAGGATCTCGGTCAGGCAGCGCGTGTCGAAGTGTCAAAGGAAGACACCATCATCATCGACGGCGCCGGTTCCGAAGACCAGATCAAGGGCCGCGTTGCGCAAGTTCGCGTCCAGATCGACGAAGCCACAAGCGACTACGACAAAGAGAAGTTGCAAGAGCGTGTCGCCAAGCTGGCCGGCGGTGTTGCACTGATCAAGGTTGGTGCTGCCACCGAAGTGGAAATGAAGGAAAAGAAGGCGCGTGTCGAAGATGCGCTGCACGCTACCCGCGCTGCCGTTGAAGAAGGCATCGTGGCCGGCGGCGGTGTGGCACTGCTGCGCGCGCTGGCTGCTGTCAAAGGCAAGCTCAAGGGCGACAACCACGAACAGGACGCCGGCATCAAGATCGTGCTGCGCGCGATGGAAGAGCCGATTCGCCAAATCGTCACCAATGCCGGCGACGAGCCTTCCGTGGTCGTCAACAAGGTGCTCGAAGGCAAAGGCAACTTTGGCTACAACGCCGCGACTGGCGAGTACGGCGACATGGTGGCGATGGGCGTTCTGGACCCGACCAAGGTCACCCGCACCGCGCTGCAAAACGCTGCATCGATCGCCGGCCTGATGCTCACCACCGATTGCATGGTGGCCGAGCTGGTGGAAGACAAGCCTGCTGGCGGCGGCGGTATGCCGGGCGGCATGGGTGGTATGGGCGGCATGGGAGGAATGGATATGTAATTGGCTTTGCCAATTACACACCAT
This sequence comes from Sterolibacteriaceae bacterium, assembly GCA_025360425.1. GTDB lineage: Bacteria > Pseudomonadota > Gammaproteobacteria > Burkholderiales > Rhodocyclaceae > JANYCD01. Next base: position 38,278 of record JANYCD010000076.1, on the reverse strand, counting down.
TCTCCAAAGGAAATTCGGAACAGGGGGAACCCAGGTTTCCCCCGTTACCCCGTTCCTTCTGGCGCCTCACCTGTTTCAAGGAATGCCCCGCAGTTGCGGGGCATTTTCTTTTGTATTTTCAATTCATCGCTGTTGATAACCAAAGCAGATTTTCTTGGTTCTGCTTTGAGGTGTGGTGCCGTAGATTTCTCCATTCAAAACAATTCATGGAGTAATCAATCATGTCCACCCGCACCTTCCGCCAAGGTCTCATTGCTGCTCTTGTATTCGGTCTTGTTGGCCTGACACACGCCGAGACCACCTTGCTCAACGTTTCCTACGATCCCACGCGCGAGTTGTATCAGGACTTCAACGCCGCTTTCGCCAAACAGTGGAAGGCCAAGACCGGGGAAGACCTCACCGTCAAAGCTTCGCATGGCGGCTCGGGCAAGCAGGCACGCGCCGTGATCGACGGTCTCGAAGCCGATGTAGTGACACTGGCGCTGGGCTATGATATCGACGCCATTGAGGAAAAGGGCCTGATCGCGCACGGTTGGGAAAAGAAACTGCCCAACAATGCCGCGCCCTACACTTCGACCATTGTGTTCCTGGTCCGCAAGGGCAATCCGAAAGGCATCAAGGACTGGGGCGATCTGGTCAAACCCGGCATTGAAGTCATCACGCCAAACCCGAAGACCTCGGGCGGCGCGCGCTGGAACTATCTGGCGGCCTGGGGCTATGCCAAGAATCTGAAGGGCGGCAGCGATGCTACCGCGCAGGAGTTCGTCAAGAAGCTCTACGCCAACGTCAAGGTGCTGGATTCCGGTGCGCGCGGATCAACCACCACCTTTGTCGAGCGTGGCATCGGCGATGTGCTGCTGGCCTGGGAAAATGAAGCCTACCTGGCAGTCAGGGAACTCGGTCCGGACAAGTTCGAAATCGTGACGCCTTCCATTTCAATTCTTGCTGAACCGCCCGTGGCAGTAGTCGACACAGTGGTCGACAAACACGGCACGCGCAAGGTTGCCGAGGCTTACCTGCAATATCTCTATACGCCTGAAGGCCAGGAGATTGCGGCGAAAAACTACTACCGCGCCATCGACAAGAAAGTCCAGGCCAAGTACGCCACACAGTTCGCTCCGGTCAAGCTGTTCACCCTCAATGACATCGTCGGCGACTGGCGCAAAACCCAGAAGGCTCATTTCGAGGACGGCGGCGTGTTCGACCAGATCTACAGCGTCAAATGACCGTTTTCCTCTCGCGCCCGGGTTGGCGTAAAATTTTCGATCCCGCAACGCATTGAGAGGAGCCAGACCATGACCATCAGACTGGGCGATATCGCCCCCGACTTCACCGCCCAGACCACGCAAGGGCCGATCCATTTCCATGAGTGGATCGGCGACCAGTGGGCGGTCCTCTTCTCGCATCCGAAGGACTTCACGCCCGTATGCACGACCGAGCTTGGCTACATGGCGAAGATCGAACCCGAGTTCACCAAGCGCAACGCCAAGCTCATCGGTCTTTCCGTTGATCCGGTCGACAACCATCACAAGTGGTCGAAGGATATTGAAGAGACGCAAGGCTATCTGCCGAAATATCCGATGATCGGCGACACCGATCTCAATGTCGCGAAGCTCTACAACATGCTGCCGGCCGAAGAGCCCGGCACATCGGAAGGCCGTACCGCCGCGACCAATGCCACCGTGCGCTCGGTATTCATCGTCGGTCCGGACAAAAAGATCAAGCTCATGCTGACCTACCCGATGACCACGGGCCGCAACTTCGATGAAATCCTGCGCGTGCTCGATTCGATCCAGCTCACGGCCAAGCATCGTGTGGCCACGCCCGCCAACTGGAAGCAGGGCGAGGATGTGATCATCGCCGGCTCCGTTTCCGACGAAGAGGCGCAGCGGCTGTTCCCCGGCTACAAGGCGCCCAAGCCTTACCTGCGCATCACGCCGCAGCCGAAAAAATAATCCGCTATCCCTTCTACGCCACCACCCGGATCCACCGCGTGGCGGCGATTTTTTTGATGCAGCCTTTCCCGCGTGGCGAATATACATATCCCAATTTGTTATTTCTGCTTCGTGTTGACCGTCCGTAGACTCACTCCTCTGCTCACGGAATGGAGTTTGCGATGTCCGCCAGTACGCGGCGCATTTTGCCGGGTTTCAATCTCTCGCTCGGCTATACGCTGATCTATCTGTCGTTGATCGTGCTGGTGCCGCTGGCGGCAGCCTTTATCAAGACGTCGACGCTTACCCTGGAGCAGTTCTGGACAGTGACCACTTCGCCACGGGTGGTCGCTTCGTACCGATTGACCTTCGGCGCTTCGTTGATCGCTGCCAGCATCAATGCCGTATTCGGCTTTCTGTTTGCGTGGACACTGGTGCGCTACAGCTTTCCCGGTAAAAAAATCATTGATGCTTTGGTCGACTTGCCTTTCGCACTGCCCACCGCGGTAGCCGGCATCGCGCTCACCGCGCTCTACGCGCCCAACTGCTGGATGGGTCGACTACTCGAACCACTTGGCATCAAGGTCGCCTTTACGCCGCTGGGGGTGCTAGTGGCATTGATTTTCATCGGCCTGCCCTTTGTCGTGCGCACCGTGCAGCCGGTGCTGGAGGATCTCGATACCGAGATCGAGGAAGCTGCCGCCAGTCTGGGCGCCGATCGCTGGCAAACCATCCGCCGCCTGCTGCTGCCGGCATTGTTGACCGGCTTCGCGCTGGCGTTCGCGCGCGCCGTAGGCGAGTACGGTTCGGTGATCTTCATTGCCGGCAACATCCCCATGGTCTCGGAAATCACGCCGCTGATGATCATCACCAAACTTGAACAATACGACTATGCCGGCGCCACGGCGATTGCCGTGGTGATGCTGATGGTTTCCTTCACGCTGCTGCTGCTGATCAATGGTCTGCAGACCTGGACGGCACGGCGCACCGGGAAGGTTCGATAATGTCGGCCGCCATCGCCAGCAACTGGTCGGGCATCGGCGCGGAGCGCTTCGAACAAAAAGCCGTTACGCGCGAACCGACGTGGGTGAAGTGGCTGATCATCACCATATCGCTCAGTTTTTTTGCGCTGTTCCTGTTGCTGCCACTGGTCGCGGTATTTGCCGAGGCCTTGCGCAAGGGCTGGGAAGCCTATCTTGCAGCGCTGGTGGAACCGGATGCGTTGTCATCGATACGCCTGACGCTAATCGTGGCGGCAATCGCCGTCCCCTTCAATCTGGTATTCGGCGTTGCGGCGGCGTGGCTGATCGCCAAGTTCGACTTCAAGGGACGCCAGTTGCTGACGACATTGATCGATCTGCCGTTTTCGGTGTCGCCGGTCGTTTCCGGCCTGATCTATGTGTTGATCTTCGGCTTGCAGGGCTGGTATGGCCACTGGCTGTCGGACCACAACATCAAGATCATCTTCGCCATCCCCGGCATCGTGCTAGCCACGATCTTCGTCACCTTCCCCTTTGTTGCCCGTGAGCTGATCCCGCTGATGGAAGCGCAGGGCAAGGAAGAGGAAGAAGCCGCCATCGTGCTCGGCGCCTCGGGTTGGAGAACCTTCTGGCACGTCACCCTGCCGAACATCAAGTGGGGCCTCATCTACGGCGTGATTCTGTGCAATGCCCGCGCCATGGGCGAGTTCGGCGCGGTGTCGGTGGTGTCGGGCCACATCCGCGGCGAGACCAACACCATGCCGCTGCATGTCGAAATCCTCTACAACGAATACCAATTTTCCGCTGCGTTCGCAGTCGCCTCGCTACTGGCGCTGCTGGCGCTGGTGACCCTGGCGATCAAGTCAGTCGTTGAATGGAAAGGTCGCCAGGTGGCGGCAATTCAGTAAGCAGGAAGAAAAAATGAGCATACAAGTACAGAACATCAACAAGCGCTTCGGCAATTTTGTCGCGCTCGACAATGTGTCACTGAATTTCCCGACCGGTGAGCTCACCGCCTTGCTGGGGCCTTCCGGTTGCGGCAAGACCACCTTGCTGCGCGTGATCGGCGGGCTGGAATATGCCGACAATGGCCGCGTTCTGCTCGAAGGCGAAGACGCCTCCGATACGCATGTGCGCGAACGCCAGATCGGTTTCGTATTCCAGCACTACGCCTTGTTTCGCCATATGACCTTGTTCGACAATGTCGCCTTCGGCCTGCGCGTCAAGCCGCGCAAGCTGCGTCCAGGCGAGACCGAAATCAAGCGTAAGGTGCATGACCTGCTCAATCTGGTACAACTTGACTGGCTCGGTGATCGCTTTCCGCCGCAACTCTCGGGCGGCCAGCGCCAGCGCATCGCACTGGCGCGCGCATTGGCGGTTGAACCACGCGTACTGCTACTCGACGAACCTTTTGGCGCACTCGACGCCAAGGTGCGCAAGGAGTTGCGCCGCTGGCTGCGCCGCCTGCATGACGAAATCCACGTCACCAGTATTTTCGTCACCCACGATCAGGAAGAAGCACTGGAAGTCGCCGACCACATCGTGTTGATGAATCATGGCAAGGTGGAACAAATCGGTACGCCGCAAGCCGTATATGAAGCGCCGGCCACGCCGTTTGTCGAAAGCTTTCTCGATCTTGACGATCACGGCCCCGACTGGCTGGTGGCCGCGCGACTGCGGCGCAAAGGGTATGCTTTGCAACCTGTCAGTGAACACAGGAGTGCGGCATGAATACGACAATCCTCCCCACTTCCTTTCCGGAAAAGGAGGCGACTATGGTTCAGCCGCTGACGCGGCTTCCGGTGAATGGCTCGTGGCCCCCTTGCGACGGCCCGGCGGAGGCAGCATGAACTTTCAGCAACTACGCATCATCCGCGAAACCGTCAGGCGCAATTTCAACCTGACCGATGCAGCGAATGCGCTGTTCACCTCGCAATCCGGGGTCAGCAAGCACATCAAGGATCTGGAGGATGAACTCGGCGTCGAGCTCTTCATTCGCCGCGGCAAGCGCCTGCTGGGGCTCACCGAGCCGGGCAAGGAACTGGTGGTGATCGTCGAGCGCATGTTGCTCGATGCAAAGAACATCAAGCGCCTGGCGGAGCAGTTTTCTTCGCACGACGAGGGCAGCATGACGGTGGCCACCACCCACACCCAGGCGCGCTATGTACTGCCTTCAGTGGTCACACGCTTTAAGCTGGAGTTTCCCAGGGTGCATCTGGTGCTGCATCAGGCCAGCCCAACCGAAATCGTGACGCTGTTGAAATCGGGCGAGGCGGACATCGGCATCGCCACCGAAGCCATTGAAGGTGTAGCGGGACTCGCCACCTTTCCTTATTACAACTGGCATCATTCTGTCATCGTGCCTCAGGATCACCCGCTCACCAAGCTTAAGGAATTGACGCTCGAAGCCGTTGCCGAATATCCCATCATCACCTACCACGAGGGCTTCACCGGCCGCGCTTCGCTCGACGCGACGTTTGCGAAAGCCGGTTTGGCGCCGGATATCGTGATGGCGGCGCTCGACGCCGACGTGATCAAGACTTATGTCGAACTCGGGTTGGGTATCGGCATCGTTGCTTCCATCGCATTCAATCCGGCCAAGGATCTCGGCCTGCGCTTGCTCGACAGCGCGCACCTGTTCAATCCCAGCACCACGCGCATCGCCATCCGCACCGGACAATATCTGCGCGGCTATGCCTATCGCTTTCTCGAGTTCTGCTCGCCGATACTGACCGAGGCCACTGTGCGCAATGCCGTTCTGCCGGCGCGGGAACCGGAAATCGAATAACGCATCGTTTGCAACAAAGCATGGCGCCCGCAAGTCGCGGGCGTCATGCTTTTATCGTTTGGGTTTTGGCGCTGCGGCCCGCTTTGGTATAAGGCCCGGAAAGTAACTTTCCGAGGCGCAACTGTATTACTGACGTGACTTGTATTCCGCCCACAATGCCGCGGCAAATGCCTTCCACACCGGGCCACCGTGGGTAAACATATTGTCGTCGGCACTCTGCTTCATCACTTTCATCATCAGTTGAGCAAGGCCGAACAACTCCATTTTGGCCATGCCTTCCGGGCTGGAAAGTGAGACGCCCAGTGGCAGCGTCTCGTCGTGGCGGGCCAGCGCCTGACGCGCCAGGCTCTTTACTGCCGCCTCGTTGTTCCAGTCGATGCCCAGAATCAGGCCCTTGCGGATGATTTCCTGTTCTATTTGCCGTGCTTCTGCGGCGTAATTCTCAAACTCGGGCATGTGCCCTCCTTGGTTTGACGGGTTTGCTGGCGACTTGCTGCGCCGCTAATATTTTTCCCAGATATTGCCCAGTGTAGCTGATTGGGTTGTCGGCGACATCTTCCGGGGTCCCGATGGCAATGATACGCCCACCGCCGTCACCACCTTCGGGACCGACGTCAATGATCCAGTCGGCGGTCTTGATCACATCGAGATTGTGTTCGATGACGACGATGGTGTTGCCATGGTCGCGCAGGCGATGCAGCACCTGGAGCAGCATTTCAATGTCATGAAAATGCAGGCCGGTGGTCGGCTCGTCGAGGATGTACAGCGTGCGACCGGTGTCGCGCTTGGAAAGTTCAAGCGCCAGCTTGACGCGCTGCGCTTCGCCGCCGGACAGCGTGGTCGCGCTTTGCCCCAGTTGCACATAGGAGAGGCCAACATCGGTGAGGGTTTGCAGCTTGCGCGCGACCACCGGCACTGCATCAAAAAACGCGCGCGCCTGTTCGATGGTCATTTGTAAAATTTCGTGAATGTTCTTGCCCTTGTAGCGAATCTCCAGCGTCTCGCGGTTATAGCGCTTGCCGTGGCAGACGTCGCAAGGAACGAAGATGTCGGGCAGAAAATGCATTTCCACCTTGATCATGCCGTCGCCCTGGCAGGCTTCGCAGCGGCCGCCCTTGACGTTGAAGGAGAAACGGCCGGGTTCGTAGCCGCGCTGGCGCGACTCGGGCACGCCGGAAAAAAGTTCGCGGATCGGCGTCAACAGGCCAGTGTAGGTCGCCGGATTGGAACGCGGCGTGCGCCCGATAGGGCTTTGGTCGACGCTGATCACCTTGTCGAAAAACTCCAGCCCTTCGATTGCGCCATGGGCTGCGGGTTCGGCCGAAGAGCCATAGAGATGGCGTGCTGCTGCGGCATAAAGCGTGTCGTTGATCAGCGTTGACTTGCCCGAACCGGAAACGCCGGTGACGCAGGTAAGCAAGCCGACCGGCAATTCCAGCGTCACATCCTTGAGGTTGTTGCCGGTAGCACCGATGATGCGCAACTGCCGTTCAGGATCGGCTTTGGTACGTTTGGCCGGAACCTTGATGAATTTGCGGCCGGACAAATAGGCGCCGGTAGGTGAATCCGGGTTTGCGCACACCTCTGCCGGCGTCCCTACGGCCACGATGCGACCACCATGCTCACCGGCGCCAGGGCCGATATCGACCACATAGTCGGCGGACTCGATGGCCTCCTGATCATGCTCGACCACGATCACCGTATTGCCAAGATCGCGCAGGAAACGCAGCGTTTCCAGCAGGCGCGAATTGTCGCGCTGATGCAGGCCGATGCTGGGCTCGTCGAGCACATACATCACGCCGGTGAGGCCGGAACCGATTTGCGACGCCAGCCGGATACGCTGTGCTTCGCCGCCGGAGAGCGTTTCCGCCGAACGGTCGAGCGACAAATAATCAAGACCGACGTTGATGAGGAAGCCGAGCCGACTATCGATTTCCTTGACGATCTTGTCGGCAACCTGGGCACGGTGGCCGATCAGTTTGAGTTGCTGAAAAAATGTGCGGCAAAGACCCAGCGCAAGGTGGCTGATCTCGGAAATGGTTTTGCCGCCAATGAACACATTGCGGGCCTCGACACGCAGGCGGGTACCAAGACACTCGGGGCAAGGCTTGGCGTTCAGATACTTGGTCAACTCCTCGCGCACCATCAGCGAATCGGTTTCCTTGTAGCGCCGCTCGAAGCCGGGGATGATGCCTTCAAAGGCGTGGCTGCGCTCGAAGCGCGTGCCTTTTTCGCTCAGATATTTGAAGCGGATTTGCTCCTTGTCCGAACCGTAGAGCACGATCTTGCGCGTAGCTTGCGGCAACTCTTCGAACGGCACACCGGTGTCAAATTGGTAGTGTTCGGCCAGGCTTTCCAGCATCTGGAAATAGAACTGATTGCGCTTGTCCCAGCCCTTGATGGCACCCGCCGCCAGCGACAGGTGCGGGAAGGCGACGATGCGCGACTCGTCAAAGAACTGGATCTGGCCAAGGCCGTCACATTTGGGACAGGCGCCCATCGGATTGTTGAACGAGAACAGTCGCGGTTCCAGTTCCTGCAATGAATATGAACACACCGGGCAGGCAAAGCGGGCCGAGAACAAGTGCTCGGCGCCACTGTCCATTTCCACTGCCAGGGCACGGCCTTCGGCGTGGGTCAATGCAGTCTCGAAAGACTCCGCCAGACGCTGACGCTGATCGGGGCGCAGCTTGAGCCTGTCCACCACCACATCGATCGTGTGCTTGCTGTTCTTGGCGAGCTTGGGCAGCGTGTCAATGTCATAGACCTTGCCATTGACACGCAGCCGTACGAAGCCCTGGGCGCGCAGTTCGCCGAACAGTTCATGCTGCTCGCCCTTGCGATTGGCAACCACCGGCGCCAGGATCATCAACGCGGTTTCTTCGGGCAGCGCCAGCACATGATCGACCATTTGCGACACGCTCATCGCCGTAAGCGCAAGGTCGTGGTCGGGACAGTGCGGTGTGCCGGCGCGGGCATAGAGCAGGCGCAGGTAATCGTGAACCTCGGTGACGGTACCGACGGTCGAGCGCGGGTTGTGACTGGTGGCCTTCTGCTCGATGGAGATCGCCGGCGAAAGGCCTTCGATCAGATCGACATCGGGCTTTTCCATCAGCTGCAAAAACTGTCGCGCATAGGCCGAAAGCGATTCGACATAGCGACGCTGTCCCTCCGCGTAGAGCGTGTCGAACGCCAGCGAACTTTTGCCCGAACCGGACAAGCCGGTGATCACGGTCAGCTTGTTACGCGGCAGATCGAGGTTGATGTTCTTCAGGTTGTGAGTGCGGGCACCACGGATCTTGATTTCGTCCATTGAGTCGAGGCTGTCAAAAGCAACCTGCTAATATACGCGACTCCCGCGCACCAAGCCATTCCGAGAATGTCGTTCCCCGCTTCCGATTCCATGAATCGCGACGAAAAGCGCGCCGGTGCTGCGCTGGCGTCGATCTTCGCATTGCGAATGCTGGGGCTGTTTCTGATCCTTCCGGTGTTTGCGATCCACGCAAAAGGCATTCCCGGCGGCGACAACCTGACTTTGGTCGGCATCGCACTCGGCGCCTACGGCCTGACTCAGGCAATCTTCCAGATTCCCTTCGGCATGGCCTCCGACCGTTACGGTCGCAAGCCGGTGATCATTTTCGGCCTGCTGCTATTTGCCGCCGGCAGCGCGATGGCAGCCTTGGCGCCGGACATCTGGTGGACCATCGGCGGTCGCATCGTGCAGGGCGCGGGTGCCATTTCGGCGGCGGTGACGGCGCTGGCAGCGGACCTGACCCGTGAGCAGCATCGCACCAAGGTCATGGCCATCATCGGTTCTTCCATCGGCCTGGCTTTCGCTTTTTCCCTGGTTGCGGCGCCAGCCTTGTACACATGGATCGGCATGGGTGGCATCTTCTGGCTCACCGCCTGCCTTGCCCTGGCGGCGATCTCCCTCATCACCGGTGTGGTGGCCGATCCGCCTCCGCCAGAGCCTGGCCCGAAAGTCCCGTTCCGCACGGTGCTGATGAATACGCAACTGCTGCGTCTGAATTTCGGCATCTTCGCCCTGCATATGAGCCAGATGGCCATGTTCGTCGTGGTACCGGGCATGTTGCTGACAGTAGGCAACATGCCGGTCGCAACGCACTGGCGGGTTTATCTGCCGGCGGTAATGGTGTCGTTTGTGCTTATGGTGCCCGCAATCATCTATGGCGAACGACGCGGCAAGGTGAAGCTGATCTTCCTTTCCGCCATCACGCTGCTGCTGGTTACCCAAGGGCTATTCTTCATCGGGCATGATCACTTTGCCTGGATAAGCGTGGCACTGCTGTGCTTCTTCGTCGCCTTCAACGTGCTGGAGGCAACTCTGCCATCGCTTATTTCGCGGATTGCGCCGGCTCGCGCGAAGGGCGCTGCACTGGGTGTCTACAACACCACCCAGGCACTCGGGTTATTTGTCGGCGGCGCAATGGGAGGATTATTGGCGAAACACTATGGCAGCGAAATGGTTTTTGTCGCAAGTGCCGTGATCATCACCATCTGGTTACTGGTGGCATTGGGCATGGAGGCGCCGGCCGTCATTGCCAGCAAGGAACTGTCGATTGCGCCGGAAGCCGATATGGAACTGTTGAAATGGGCGCTGGCGGAATTGCCGGGGGTTGTCGAGGCCCATGCCGATAAAGAGCGGGGCGTCATGCGGTTAAGGGTAAACTTGGCGTTTTGGGACGAAGGGCGCGCGCGCCATGTCATCGGGGAGGAGAGCTAAATGGCATCAGTTAACAAGGTAATTATCGTCGGCAATCTGGGCAAGGATCCGGAGGTACGCTACATGCCCAACGGCGAAGCGGTGGCGAACATCACCGTCGCCACCACCGACACCTGGAAAGACAAGACCACCGGCGAGAAGAGAGAGGCCACGGAATGGCATCGTGTGGTGTTCTATCGCAAGCTGGCCGAAATCGCCGGGCAATACCTGAAAAAAGGCTCGCAGATTTATATCGAAGGCGCGTTGAAAACGCGCAAATGGGAGAAGGACGGGCACACCAACTACACCACTGAAATCGTCGCCGACTCCATGCAGATGCTCGGTCGCCGCGAAGGCAGTGGCAGTCCCGAGTATGAGCCACGCAGCACCGGCGGCGGACGTCCCGCTGCCACCGAGAAATCCGTACAGCAACCCGCCAGCAGCACAATGAACGACTTCGAGGACGATATTCCTTTCTAGGTCGTGGTTACAACCGCCACCAGCAAAATGAATGCGCGCAGTCGAATCACGGCGCGACTGCGCGGCGCTTCGCGCCGTGATTTATTGCTGGTCGGGCTTCCCTTGCTGTTGTTGGTGGTTGCGGCTTTCTGGGTCGCGGCCCGCTTTATCCAGCCGGCACCGCCGCGCACCCTGACCATTGCTACCGGCGGCGCCGGTGGTGCCTACGAACGGTATGGGGCTGCCTATCAGGCCGTTCTCGCCCGTTATCACATCAACCTGATCCAGAAGCCGACTGCGGGTTCCATTGAGAACGTCGAACTGCTGCGCAAGGGCGAAGTTGAAGCCGCCTTCGTGCAAGGCGGGACGGCACGTGCAGAGGAAGACGACGCACTGGTATCGCTGGGCGGCTTGTACTACGAGCCGCTATGGATTTTTTATCGCTCCAGTCTTGCCGAAAAAGCACCGCTGACCGAAGTCGCCCAACTCAGGGGACGACGCATTTCCGTCGACAATCCGCGCAGCGGTAATTACGCGCTGTCACTCGATATCCTGCGCGCCAACGGCATGGATCACGATGCCACGCGCCTGCGCGAGATCGGTGGACTCGAAGCCGCCGCTGCGCTGGGTGCCGGCAAGATCGATGCGGTGTTTGTGGTTGGTCCCACCCAGTCAGCCACGGTGTGGACCCTGCTTTACACGCCCGGAGTGCGGCTGATGAGTCTCTCCCAGGCGGAAGCCTATGCCCGCATGTTTCCGACCCTGACACGGGTAACGTTGCCGCGTGGCGCAATTGATCTGGTCAATAACATTCCCGCGCGTGACGTTTCGTTGATCGCACCCACCGCCAGTCTGGTGGTGCGCAAAAATCTGCATCCGGCGCATATGGATTTGCTGCTGCAAGCGGTTTTGGAAATCCATAATGCGCCAGGCATCTTCCATCGTCCCGGTGATTTCCCGCGCGCGCAGGGTGTCGACTTTCCGCTGGCGCCCGAAGCGGAGCGTTATTACAAATCAGGCAAACCGTTATTGCAACGTTATTTGCCATTCTGGGCGGCGACCCTGATCGACCGCATGGTGGTAATGCTGATTCCGCTTTTCGCGGTGCTGATTCCGGTGTTCAAGTTCGCACCTGCGCTTTACGGCTGGCGCGTACGTTCGCGCATCTATCGCCGCTATGGCGAACTCAAATTTCTGGAAGCTGAAGTGGAACGACATCCAGATCCGAAGCAGCGAGCTGAATGGCTCAAACAGCTTGACACCATTGAGCGCGATGTCAATCGGATTCCTGCGCCGCTGGCCTTTTCGGACATGCTATATACCCTGCGCGGACATATCGGTCTGGTGCGGGATGCAATCCTGAAGCGCGAAGCGGCAAAGCCGGCAGACTAGCGCGAGAGTATCTCCCACGCTGCCACCGCGTCATCCACGGCAATGTCCGCCGCATTGCGACTGGCAGCCCGCAACACCCGATGCGGCACCTGCCACGGATGCCAGATCGCCGGATCGCTGGAACCAAAGAAACACACAATCGGTTTGCCCAACCCGGCAGCGATATGCATTGCACCACCATCGCTGCAAATCACGCTGTCACAGACGGCAAGACCATCGATCAAGTCACGCAATCTTCGAGTGGGCCATGGCAGCATTGGCGCGTCCGTGGCGGCGATGATGGTGGCGGCCTTGCGGTCATCGCCCGGGTGAAGCGGATTGTCTTCATCGCCGGGCGACCAGAACAGCATGAAACGCGCACCGTGTTGGGTATGCAAGTGCGCCATCAGTTGGGTGAAGTGCTGTGCCGGCCAGCGCTGATCCGGCTTGCGCGCGCTGATGTGCAATCCGATCAGTGGTCCTTGGCCTGGCAGATTTTCTGCAATTTTCACTCGCGCAGCAGCGACACCCTGCACATCAGCACAAACACGCAACTGCGGCAATGTTTCTGTAATGCCCAGCGGCGCCAGCACCCTTGCTGCCCGCTCGACCTCATGCATGACGCCCCCCTTCTCGGCGGGTTGTTCGATGACACGAAGTGCGCCGATCATTCCGGCCATTTGCCGCGCACTGGCCTGTCCACCGCTGGCCGGCAATAGTGCAATATCAATCTTCATTCGACGCAGTGTCATCAGTTGCCGAAATCGCGCCCAGTAAACGCCGAATGCACTTTCTCCGAATTCACGATGCTTGGACTTGCGATAGCTGAACACGGCATTCAGATCCGGGTTACCGATCAGCACATCTTCGTTGTAACGACTTACCAACGCGCCTACCCATGCACGCGGAAAGTGCATCCGCAATTGATGCAACAACGGCGTCGTGCACACCAGATCGCCGATGTTGTCACGGCGGATCACGAGGATTTTTCCAGCGAAATCCGGCGATGGCATTGCCTGAACTGAGTGCTCTCTGCTCATCAAATGCATCAGGCACAGCCAGCAAAGAACGGTGTTTGCAATCGAACCCTCCCAATAACCGTTGGTGAGGTTCATCAAAAAGAATGCAACAAGTACCCCAAAAGACGATATCAACAACAGCCGACTCGATCCGGCTCCTGCGGCACGTATGGATCGCAAAATGGGACGCAGGACAGTATCGAACCACGAAATCCACAACAGCAAATAAATCAGCAAGCCGACTGCGCCGACCTCGAACAGGAGTTGCAGCACCAGATTGTGGGGATTGGCGCCGCCATAACCCAAAACCTTCCCCTGCGGACGGTAGAACGCAGCGGCACCGGGCCGCACAACACGCCAGCGGTCGATGAAGTGCCGGTCTTCGATGACATTGCTGAGCTTCTTCCAGCCGTAACCATAGCCCGTCAGCGCCCGTTCCTTCACCACGTCCAGCGCGCCACCCCATACCGAGAGTCGCAGACTGAGCCCGCGGTCGGTGACATAGGTGTCCTCGGTCAGCAGGCTGCGATACTTGTCGGTGTTCACAACACTCAGGGTGATCACGGCAGTCAGCGCGGTAACAGCCAGCAATGCCATGCCACGTCGCCAACCGCCGACCAACAACAACATGCCACCGCTTCCCAAGGTCAGTGCGACAAGCGCAGTGCGCGAATTGTAGAGAGCAACCAGCACTACCCCCGCCAGAATCAGTGCGATCAGGAAGGCGCGTTCAAAACGATGCGTTTCCGACAAAAAAATCAGGAACAACGCGATTGGAATCGACACCACTGCCTGATGCGCATAGCCGCGCAGAAACGCGTCGTGGCTGATGACTCCACCATTGATCAGTTGGCCTTGGGTAACAAGCGTTTCGCCTGCGCCAAGCAGCGTCGCAATGACGAAACCGTAGACCAGCGCCCGCAACAGCGGCAGATGCCATCTGCGATCATTGAATTCCAGAAGGATCGCAGCGACCAGCAGTCCTTGCGGCAACCAGCCCTGCCGCATCGCATTGAGGCTCTCGCTTGGATAAGGGCCGATAACCGACGCAACGATCGCCCAAATCGCCAGCAACCAGAACCATCGCGCGAAACCCGCCGTGAGCCTGCCAATTGCCTGCCCGCGCAACTGTAAAAAAATTCGTGGCACGATCACCAATAGCAAGCCATAGGTTGCGATCTGGCGCAGGGCGCCGACATGTGGAATGGTTTGCAGGCATACCAGTGCCAGGCAAAGCCAGCGGACCGAAGTCGCCAATCGGGTGTTGTCGTGAACGAGGCCTTCAGTCACGATTGTTCTCCCGCCGACAACAGTGACAAAACTGCCGCTGCAATCTCTGTGGCGGATACATCAACAATGCAAGCCCGGGTACCCACCCAGCAACTGTATGGTGCTTTGAATATATGGGCACAGGGTTGGCAGGGCAGCTCGGAGCGTTGAATGATTACCACGCGTTTGCCGGTCGGCCTTGTCTCGTCCATGTTGCATGGCCCCGCCACCGAAACCACTGGAATGCCGACGGCATCGGCCATATAGGTCACGCCGGAATCAACCCCCAGAAAGGTGGCAAGCTTTTCCAGCAACGGCGGAAGTTCGGCAAGACCGAGCTTGCCGCAGGAATCGATAACGCGCTCCGATGGCAAGGCCTGTCGAATCTCATCTGCCTGTTGCGCATCTTCGGACCCACCGATCAGGACCACCGACAAGCTGGGGTAAGCACCGAGCATGCTGCGTGCAAGATCAATGATCTTTCCGCTGCCCAGCGCCTTGAGCCGATTGGCACTGCTGACACCGATGCCGAGCAGTGGTCCGACGTTTGCGCCGAGCAGGGCCGCAACTTTTTTTGCCGCTCCCGGCGCGGGGAATATTTCCTTGGCAATGCTGCCATCGCGAATACCCAATTTTTCCAGCAACGCCAGATAGGTTGCCTGTATCAGCCGATCACCACGATGGAGCTCAACGCCGGTCCACAAACGCGCTGCCAGATGATGAGAGGTTCCGCCGAAATTGGAGAGCACTGCGAGACGCCGTGGAATGCCCGCCCACAACGCAGCCGTGGCGTAAGCAGCACCTGCATTGAGACAGATGACTGTGTCGTAGCGGCCGCTGCGCAGCAGTGCGATCAACCGCCACTTGCCGGCCAAACCGCGGAACTGCCGCGCATCGGCCTCCACAACGTGATCGACGCGGGGATTGCAGCGCAGCAAGGGTGCATTTATTTTCGTCGCCAGCACACTCAATTCCACGGCGGGATAGCAGCGCTTCAATTCACGGAATACCGGCGTGGAGCAGAGCAGATCGCCGATTTTGGCGAGCTGGATGACCAGCACTCGTGCCGGTTGCGCGGGCGCCCGACCGGCGAACAGACGCAGCAGTGGCGAGAACAACAAAGTCAGCAGCAGGTGAATCACGCCAGCACCTCATCGAACACTTGCGTCACGCCCTGCACGTAGCGTTCGATGGAATATTCGGCGAGGACGATTTCGCGGCCGCGCTGGCCTAATCTCGTCCGCAAGCCAGTGTCCGCAGCAAGGCGCGAAAGCGCATCCGACAATGCGGCAACATCACCATGAGGAACCAGATAGCCGGTTTCACCATGACGCACGAGCTCGCGACATCCGGGAATATCCGTTGCGACAACAGGTTTGCCGAGCAGCATGGCTTCGAGGATAACGCGTGGCAGACCTTCACGCGCCGATGCCAGACAGAAAACATCCATCGCAGCGAGGTAGGGCAACGGCTCGCTTTGAAAGCCGGTAAACACGACGCGTCCGGCGAGGCCAGGTTCCGTCGACAATTTTTCCAACGCCGCGCGCTGCGGGCCGGCGCCGACGATCAGTGCGCGGCTTGATACATCATTCATCAACTGTATGGCGCGCAACAGCACAGCGACGCCTTTGCGCGGCACCAGCGATCCTACCGTGCCGATCACCAGGGAGAAATCGGGAAGTCCGTGTATTCGTTTCGCCGCTGCGGGATCGGGCAATGCCTGTCCGCCGTCGACACCATTCAGCACTACCGTACAACGCTCGCCAGCCACGCCTTGCGCGATCAATGACTTCGCCACGCCGTGAGACACACAGATTACGCGTCGAATGATGCGATTTAAAATGGCCACCTCGTCGCGATTCAAATTCGCCTCAATACGGCAGTGCTGAATCGCGCGGGTCCCCGTTGCTTCCGCCGCGAGCACTCCTTCAAGATTAGACGAAGGCTGGTTGTTAAGGTAGAGCGCGGAATATCCGCCCTCGCGCAATACTTGGGCGATTCGCAGTGCATCGGGGTTTATCCGCCAGGCGAGTTCTATCGAGAACACCACGGTGTGCTTCAGGCGTGGCCACCAACCAAACAGGCCGCGTGCCAGTTCCTTGGACAACTTGGCCCACCAGGGCTGGCGCAACCTTGGCAACAATTTCAGTTCGTAGCCGATTTCGGCCAGCGCACTGCGCAGATCGCCGTCGCTGCCACGTGCATAGTTGTCGAAGAACAGCGGCGTAACGGCATAGCGATCACGGTCGAGTCGCTTCAGCAACTCGATCATGCTGTTGGTGCCGCCACCCCATTCCTTGCCGGTGTCGAGAAGCAGGATGCGTTTGGTCATGCTTCCCGCCCCAGGATCGTTTCAATCGCGGCAAGCACGTCTGCTACCGGGATCCGGCCAATGCAGGTTTGATCATCGGATTTCGAACGAATGCCGGGATCGGAACACGGCCGGTGAATCACCACGTGGCGATCCAAATCGTAGACCGGCCCCGACATTTTTGGATTCGACACCGCAAACAGCGCGACTACCGGCGTATCGACAGCCACCGCGACATGCATCGTTCCGGTATCGCCGGTCACCAGCAACCGCATTCTGCGGACCAGTGCGGGAAGCTGCGCGACGGAAACAGCATCGGCAGCGACCACCGCAGTACTGCCGATCGCCCGGGCAATTTCGTGGCAATACGCCGACTCTGCCGCAGACCCGGACAAGACAAAACGCGCCTGAGGATATCGTACAGTCACGCCGTGTGTCAGTTCAACAAATTTTTCCGCAGGCCACATGCGGCTTCGACTCGACGCCCCAACCTGGAGACCGATCACCGTGTGTGACGGTGTAATGCCATGCCCGGACAGAAAGGCTTCCACCGCCGCAATCGCATCACCATCGATGGGCAGGCGCATCCGTGCGCCGTCGATTGAAGCGTCTGCCAGTGCCGCCGTTTGCAGACGCTGCGTCATGCCATGCCCGATTTGCTCTCTGGTGATCACCGGGTCGTGGTTGCTCAACAGAAAGCGGAATGGATTGTTGTTGGGCAGCTTGAACAAAAACTGCGCCCCGGAAAAGTAGGCCAGCGGTGTCGCCTGTGGTTCGTTGCCATGCAGGATCAACGCCACATCTGGCCTGGCCTTGCGCAAAGCCAGCACAGTACGGACGAAGCGGCGATACCCGCCGTAGTAGGGAATGACGGCATCGAGCTCCGGCATGCGGCGGAAAAGATCCAGGTAACTCTGGTGGATGAGCGCAGTGATGCGTGCCGCCGGATATCGGGCGCGCACTGCAACCATGGCCGCAGTGGACATCACCGTGTCGCCCAGCGCGGTGGACGAGATGACCAGGATGCTGCGCACCGCCGCTTGCGAAAAATACCGTGTTTCGCTTTGCCGCCGGTCAAGCTTCCTGGCCGCACGCAACAGCAGGAGCAAAAACGATTCACGGGGATGGAAGTGCATTACGCACCACGCAACCGCAGGTAGAGCGCCGCAAGCAGCGGATGGCGATAGAGTCGCATGCGCGAAGAAAACCAGTTGCCGGCCTTGTCCTTGACCACCATGCGCGGAATGCGGGCGGGGTCGGTACGCTGTGTAGCGACGCCTTTCTCAACCGTGTAGAGATAGTTGAATCCGCCAGAGGTCGCAGTGCGGCGGTAGTCCTCATCATGGTAGCCCTGCGGCCAGCACAGATGCGCCGAGACACCGCCCAACCTGCTGGCCAGTGTCTCGCGCGAGACCGCCAGATCTTCGGCAAGATGCTGCTGGCGGGTCGCGACGTCGTCCTCGATCTTGTCCCAGCGCGTGTGGGTGTGGGTGTGAGAATGGAACTCAAACGTGCCGCTGGATTGCATCGCCTCAACTTCTGCCCAGCGCAGCATCACACTGTCCGCATCACCTTTTGCAATACGTTGTTTGCAGGTTCGATGATCAGGGCAGTCTGGTGCACCCGGCGCGCCAACTTGTGGGCGCAGTGAGCCGTCGCCGCCGATGCGGCCGGTGATCAGGAACAGTGCAGCATGCAGACCAAACTCGGCAAGGATCGGTTCAGCGTGCACCCAATTATCGAGATAGCCATCGTCGAAGGTGATCAACACGCTTCGATCCGGCAATGGTTCGCCCTTGAGAAAGCGTGCGAAATCGTCGCAAGTAATGCCGCGCCAGCCATTGATGGCGAGCCAGCGTATCTGCGCACGGAAATTCTCCGGCGCAACGGTGATCAATCCCGGCGCTGGCGAGACATGGTGGTACATCAGCACCGGCACTGCCGCCGCGCTAGCCACCGGCTCGCTCCCGCAGCAGCGCCTCATAAAGATCAATCATGCGTTCGGCCATGCGTTCCGTGGTGTGCCCGGCCTGCACCCATGGACGTCCGGCCGCACTCATGGCGCGACGGCGCTGCGGATCGCGGCCCAACTCGATGATCGCGGCAGCAAGCGCTTGCGGATTTTTGGCCGGCACCAGCAGACCGGTGACGCCTTCATGCACCGCTTCCGGCACGCCACCGACGCGGGTGGCGATCACTGGCAGGCCCATCGCCTGTGCTTCAAGATAAGAGGTACCGAAAGCCTCTTCGTGGGTCGGCAACACAAACAGGTCGAGCGAGCGCAGTACTTCGGGAATGTCACGGCGCAGGCCGAGCAAACGCACATGTGCCTGCAAGCCGCGTTCAGCAATACCACGCTCAATGTTTTCGCGCTGCGGGCCATCGCCGGCGATCACGAAGATCGCCTGCGGAATCGCTTTCACCACGTCCACGGTAGCATCGAGCAAGTCCTGATGTCCTTTTTTCATGCGCAAGATCGCGACCATGCCGACCAAGAATGCATCCTCGGCAAGATTTAACTCCTTGCGCAGTACCGGCGTCACGATTGCTGGATCGAAACGCTGGCAATCGACGCCGGTAGTAATCGCGGTGATCCGTTGCGGCGCTACCCCAGCGGCAATAAGATTTTCACGCACGGCAACGCTGACAGTCACCACGTGATCAGGCAACCACGAATACGTCGCGCGCGAAGTAATCGGCAGAATCAGATGGCGGGTACGCACCACCAGCGGCCTTGGCTGCACCAGGCGCGCGGCGAGACCGGCAAGGATGGTGTCCCGCCCGCTGTGGGTGTTAACCACGTCGGGACGAAACCGGCGCATCACGGCGGCAATGCGAAACACTGTGATTGGCCCGAGGCTACGCGGCATCGCCACTTCGACCACAGCGAAGCCCTGCTCATGGGCGCGCCTGGACAAGCCACTGTCCGGCGGGCAAACCAGCATCAACTCGACGCCACGCGCACGCAGTTGCAGGCACTCCTGCATGGTGCGGTTTTCCTGCCCGCCCCAACCGCGCGAACTCTCGCTGTGCAGCACTCTCACAATGGATGACGCGATGGCGAAACGGTTAGCGCGGCGGCTTCGACATCGTCCGCCTGTAGACGATGCAACTGCGAATAGTGTCCACTTTTTGCCAGCAACTCGGCATGCGTGCCACTTTCCACCACACGCCCGTGGTGCAGCACCAGAATGCGGTCGGCACGTTCGATGGTGGTCAGGCGATGGGCGATGACCAGCGTGGTACGGCCTTGCATCAGCACTTCCAACGCGGCCTGCACTGCGCGTTCACTTTCGGTATCAAGGGCGGAGGTGGCCTCATCGAGAATCAGGATTGGCGCATCCTTCAACAGGGCGCGGGCGATGGCCAGGCGCTGGCGCTGGCCGCCGGAAAGCTTGACGCCGTTTTCGCCGATCAGGGTATCGAAACCACGCGGCATGGCTTCGATGAATTCAAGCGCATGGGCAGCACGGGCTGCCTCAATCACATGCTGCCGCGTAACACTGGCGAGCGATCCATAAGCGATATTGGCCGCCACCGTGTCGTTGAACAACACCACGTCCTGACTCACCAGCGCAATGTTGGCGCGCAGGCTGGCCAGCTTCACCTGTTCGATGTCGTGATCGTCCACCAGGATGCGACCGGCGCTTGGGTGGTAGAGCCGCGGTAGCAGATTGGCAAGCGTGGTCTTGCCGCTGCCGGATGCACCGACCAGCGCCACGGTTTCGCCGGCACGGATGGTGATATCGATGTCGGCCAGCGCCGGACGCGCCGCCTCGGGGTACTGCATGCCGATGTGGTCGAAGCGGATCTCGCCACGGGCGCGGCCCAGATCAACGCTGCCCCGATCATCTTCCGGTACTTCGTCGACCAGTTCGAACACGCTTTCCGCAGCGGCCATGCCGCGCTGCAATGGTGCATTCATATCGGTCAGGCGCTTCAGCGGCGACAACAGCAACAGCATGGCAGTGATGAAAGAAGCGAAGCCGCCGACCGTGGTATTGCCGGATTGGGTGATCGCCACCGAAATGATGATGGCCAGCGCAATCGCAGCCAGGGTCTGGACGATGGGGCCGAGCGCGGCGGCAGCCACGGTCTGCTTCATGTTGTAGGTTCTCTGGGCCGCGGAGGCATCGGCGAAGCGGGATTTCTCGTAGTCCTGCCCGCCGAATATCTTCACCACCTTGTGCGCCTCGATGCTTTCTTCGAGTACATGCATGATGCTGCCCATGGCCTGCTGGCTGGCGCGGCTCATGGTGCGCAGACGATTGCTGAACAGTTTTACCGAAATGCCAACCAGCGGCACCATGCCCAGTGCCACCAGAGTCAATTGCCAGTTGAGGTAGAGCATCCAGCCAAGCAGACCGACCACCGAGATCGTGTCCTTGACCAGCGTGGTCAGTACCGAGGTAGCGGCACCCGTCACACCGCTGACGTCATAGGCCACCTTCGACATCAGCGCACCCGACGAACGATCATCAAAGAAACGCGTCGGCAGGCACACCATGCGCGCGAACATGGCGGCGCGCAGATCCAATACCACCTTGTTGGAGACCCAGCTCAAGGCGTAATCGGAAACAAAGCCGAGAATGCCACGCAACAGAAAGATGCCAACGATCATTAAGGGCAGCAGCAGCCCGCTGCCGCCTTTGCCACTGAAGCCGCCATCCAGCAGCGGCTTCATCAATGCCGGAAACAGCGGCTCGGTGGCACCCGTGGCAATCATGGTCAGCATCGCCAGTACGAACATTTTCCAATACGGCTTGACGTAGCCCAGCAGGCGCAAGTAAAGCTCGCGGTTGGACGTGTTGGCTTTGGACATTATTGAAGGGGAGTTTGCGGGTGCGCGATTATAGCCGCCCGCTCTGCATCAAGCTCCGGTACAGAACGAGCAGCTTTTCCGCGGTAGTGCTGATGGGGAGCGCCTCCGCAGTCGCGCGGGCGGCAGCGGCCATGCTTTCGCCACCAGAAATTGCGGCGGCCAAAGACTGCGCCAGCGCTTCAATATTCAGGGCGTCAACAACAAAACCATTCTCGGCAGTGTGTATCAACTCAGCCGCTCCCGAAGTCGTGCTGGTCACCACCGGCAATCCGCACGCCATGGCTTCGAGCGCCGCATTGGGAAAGGGATCGTAGAGTGTGGGCAGCGCGAACACATCGGCGGCGCCATAAAAGGGTCGCACGTCAGATTGCCCACCAACGAAATGCACACGCGTGCCGATCCCGAGCTGCCGTACCCGTTCACGCAATGCTGTCGCTTGCCGGTCGCGGCCAACCACGATCAAGTGGGCATCGCGCCGCGGTAGTCTGGCACTAGCCTCCAGCAATTGTGGTAAGCCCTTGCGTTCAAAGCCGGAGCCAACGAACAGTATCAGCGGCGCATTCAGCGGAATATTCAGTTCCTTGCGGATCCGTTGCCGATGCATCCGGCACAGATCGGGGTGAAAGTATTCGAGATCCACACCGTTATGAATAACATGAAGCCTTTCCTGCGCCACCCCGAAACGCGCAGCGATATCGTCGCGCACCATGCGCGAGTTACAGATCACCGCTTTCAAATCACGATGACGAAACATCGCGACTTCGGCGGCCAGCGTGTGGCGATGCCAGGGCTGCAAGTCGACGGCGAGTTTTGCCACTAGTGACTGGACTCGACCGCGCAATTCCAGCCAAGTGGCGTGCACGCCGTCACCGGCGCGATAAATCTGACAGCCGGGGATCCGCTCGTGGCTTTGCACCAAATCAAATGCGCGACTGGCGATGATCTTTTGCACGGCCGCGGCAAAGCCGGCGTCGCGCCAGGTGCGCCCAAGGTAAAACGGATCGCAACGGATGAAATTTTGGCCGGGTTCGCCCTGCCATGCGCGGGCGATCACCGTGACATCGGCTCCTGATTCGCGCAATGCCGACACCGCACGCGCCATGAAGCGCTCGGCGCCACCATACGGCGTGTACTTCTGGCGGACCAGCGCGAGTTTCAACCGAGCAACTCGTGACACGCCGCCAGCACGCGCGCCACCGGCAGCGTGGTCAGACAGTCGCTGACCTTGCTGCCGCCACAACCGTCGAGGCCACAGGGTCGGCAGGAATGATCGGTGGTGACCACGCGATGAACGACCTGCCACGGCCCCCACTCCTTTTCTCCGGATGGACCGAACAAGGCCACTGTCGGCGTACCCATTGCGGCGGCTATGTGCATCGGCGCCGAGTCGACACCGACGAACAGCTTGGCCCGTGCAGTCAATGCCGCCAGTTCCTTGAGCGACAGCAAACCCGAGAAATCATGTATCACGGCACGGGTTTCGGCCTTGATGGCAGCGATCAATGCCGTTTCCTTCGGATCCGGTGCCGCGGTCAGCACGATGGCATGGCCGTCGCTGTGCAGCAAGTCGATCAAGGTTGCAGTCTTGTCCACCGGCCAGCATTTGAACAACCAGCGCGACCCCGGATGCAGATGAATGAACTCGCCGCGGGAAAGTCCACTGGCCAGCAGCAACTCTTCGACACGGCGCTCGGCCGCCGGCCCGGGTACCAGGACCAGCTTGCGTTGGTGTGGCGCGGGCTGCACGCCGATGCGACGCAGAGCATCGAGATTTTTCTCCACCGTGTGGCGCAAAGCGTGGCCGGGCAATGAATACAGATGGCTGAAACTGTTGCGCCAGAAATCGCCGCGGCCGCCTTTTTTTGGCGCGACACTCCAACGCGGACCGAGCAGGCGGCTCAGCCACGCACCGCGTGGATGCTCCGTCAGGTGGATGACAAGATCGTAGTGCCGCGCGCGCAATTGCGCCAACAGCCGCCACTCGGCCTTGAGTTGCGCGATTAATCCCTGCCGCTTCCAGTTCCGGTCAATTGAATGGATTTGCACAATGGCCGGATGATCCGTCAGCATCGGCAAGGTCTCAGCGTAGACCAGTGCGTCAATTTCGCAGTCGGGTGCATGCGTTTTTAACAGCGAGAATACTGGCGAGGTCAGCAGCACATCACCATGATGACGCAGTTTGATCACCAATGCACGGCGCAGCTGATGGAGGGGAACGCGGTCTTCGGCCATCCCCCTATTTTGCCAGACACGGCACGGCCTGGCGGATGACAATGCAACAGGACTGACGTAGTATCGCCGCTTGAACGGAAAACGCTCGCATCAGGCGTTCATCCAGAAGGAGCCGTCAGTCATGAAGAGCAAACTGTTGCAAACCCTGTGGAGTTTCACCGTCATGACCCTGGTGATTCTCGGCATCGGCGGCCTGGTATATAACACGCTGCGTGGCGGTGGTTGGCTGCAACGGTTCGCCGGAGTGGTGTGGGATGCCGGACTGCGCCAACCGTTTGTCATTATTCCCCTCGTCGGCGTATCACTCTGGATCGCATGGCTGACCCTCAATGGCAAACTGGCTGCGGGAAAATCCAATCGCGGCGCCGACCTGATGGTGATGGCACTGGCTGCCATCGGCGCCTATGTTATCTACGACTGGCTTAGAGGCTGAGTCGCCGGCGTCGGGTTGCATGCAACCATTGTCGCGGCAAATGCCGCGCAAATTCAAAAACCCGGCAAGCTGAGTTTGCGCCAGTCAGGCGCCGCTTCCACCACATCAGCAAGACGTTTGATTGACGCCCTCCGGGCAAATGGTGGATCGTTGTTTGTCACGGCTAGAATCGGGTTTTCGTCATCAACAAATTATCCCATGCCGTCTTTCCTCTTCCGTTGGCTGACAGCAATGTTCGTCGGACTCTCCATGCTTCACGCGCACGCCGATATGGTGGTGAAGGACGACACCGGCCAGGAGGTACTTCTCAAGCAGCCGGCACAACGCATTGTCAGTCTGGCGCCCCACATCACCGAAGTCCTGTTCGCCGCAGGCGCTGGCGAACGTGTGGTGGGTACGGTGAGCTACAGCGACTATCCGCAAGCCGCCAAGTCCATTGCGCTGGTGGGCACTTATACCCAATTCGACCTTGAGGCCATCGTCGCCCTCAAACCCGACCTGATCATCGGCTGGTTCAGCGGCAACCTGCCGGCATCGATAGACAAGCTGCGCAAGCTGGGGTTGCCGGTCTTTCTTTCCCAACCCGATCACATCGAAGACGTCGCCCGTACGCTCGAACAATTCGGCCGGCTTACCGGCAGCGAGATCATCGCGGACGCGGCGGCGCGACGCTTCCGTGAACGCCACGCGCAACTCCAGGCCCGCTATGCCAATCGACCGCCGGTGGATGTGTTCTATGAAGTCTGGAATCAGCCGTTGATGACGGTCAACGGCCACCAGATCATCAGCGACATCCTGCGTCTGTGTGGCGCCCGTAATGTCTTCGCCGAACTGCCGACCCTGGCGCCGCAAGTAACCGAGGAATCAGTGCTGGCTGCGAATCCCGAAGCCATCATCGCCAGCGGCATGGGCGAAGCGCGACCGGAATGGCTGGACCAATGGAAGCACTGGCCGCAGCTAATGGCGGTGGCACATGGCAATCTGTTCTTTGTGCCACCGCAACTGATCCAGCGCCATACCCCACGCATGCTCGATGGCGCCGAACGGGTCTGTGCGGACATCGAGACCGCGCGCACTCGACGCAAAAAATCAACGCCTTGAGCGGGAGGGTGAGCGCCTTATCCTGCGCTCGGCTTGGGCGGCGGAAGGGCGCTGTAAAGAACTACCGGCCAGCCGCCCGGACCGTTAACCACGCTGCGGCGTTCGTGTGCCCCCACGGCAATGGGACCGGCGCTCTTCCCCACGGCAGCCAGCGCTGCGCATGCCTCGTCCAGGTCGCGAACTTTCAACATGATTCCCGGCGCATCCGCCACGCGATCGGTTCCCGAAAGCGAAAGCCTGACGGCGCCCAGGTCGAACTGCGCCCAACGGTCGCCGTCAACAAATGTGGGTTGCGTGCCGAGCAGATCGGCCAGGAAAGTAACTGCCTCGGCCATGTCATCCACGGGAAGCACAAATCCCAAGCGTTCAACAGAAGGTTTGCTGATGCTCATATTAAATTCTCCCGATTATTTGGTCATTCATCATTTGGTGATTCATAAATCCGCGATCAGATTTTAACCGCCCTTTTTAAACACCCCGCCTGTTGTTCCAGACCAGCCGGCCATCCTCAATCAGTGTGATCGTGCCGTAGTCGAATGACATCGAGAACCATTCGGGCTGCGGCAAGCCGAGCAGCTCTCCGGCGCAAACCTTCATCACTCCGGCATGGGTGACCAGTACGAGTTCTTCGCAACCGGCATGTCGGCGTTCGTCCAGAAAATGGGTGACACGTCTGCGCAAGTCCGAGATTGATTCGCCACCCGGTGGCGCATAGTTGAGCGGAGCAGCAGCCCATGCATCCAGTGCGTCACGGCCGATGTCATCCCATGCACGCATTTCCCACGCGCCGAAGTTCACTTCACGCAGCCGGTCATCCAACAACGGCGCCGAATGCAGCGCATTGGCTAACGCGCTGCATCGAGTGAGCGGACTGCTATGCACTCTGGTCGTCGGCAACAACGGGCGCAATACGGCAGCGCAGACAGCGGCATCCTCCACCAGGCCAAGGTCGGTGTGGCCATAACAAATGCCCGGCGAAACCGCGGGTTGGGGATGGCGAATCAGATAAACGCGCACAGCAATCCCAGATAGAACGCCAGTTCCGCCAGCTGCTGCGTGGCGCCGAGACAATCGCCGGTATAGCCGCCGATGCGTTTCACGAAGTAGCGCGCCGCGAACCACGTCGTCAGCATCACCGACCCTAACGCAATCAGCGCTTGCTGAGTTGGCAACAAAACGCAGGGCGCAAGCCCAAAAACGGCGGCAACCGCCAACTCTCCACGACCCATGCGCGTCGCCAGCGGTTTGGATTTTGAGGTCTGGTCTTCCCGCACATAGTCGAGAGCGTAGATCAATGCTGTGGCAGCCAGGCGCGACAGCGAATGTCCGGCGATCAGCGCCAGCACCCACACAGATGGCGCAAATGCGGCGTTCAGTTCTGTCAATGCATTGAACTTCGCCAGCAACAGCAATGCGACGCCAATCGCGCCATAGCTGCCGACGCGCGAATCTTTCATGATCGTCAACACCTGGCGCTTTTCCCAACCGCCGCCGAAACCGTCACAGCTGTCGGAAAAACCATCCTCGTGAAACGCGCCGGTCGCCAGGATGGTCGCCGCCATTCCGAGCAATAGCGCAATGGAAACCGGCAACATCAGCGCCGCAGCTTCGGTAACGCCCGCGCCGACGCCACCGACGATCACTCCCACCAGCGGAAAGTAGCGCGCCGCATGATCGAGTTGATTCTGTGAGTGCCCGACCCAGGTTGGCACCGGCAATCGGGTGAAGAAGCGCAGCGCCGCGAAGAAGTATTCGAGCTCGCGCTTGATAAAAACGCGAATCATGTTTTTCCGCTGACTGCGGCGGATTCAAAGCTTGCCATTTCGTTCATCAAGGCACAGGCCGCGCCAAGAATCGGCAACGCCAGCGCCGCACCAGTGCCTTCGCCCAGACGCATGCCAAGGTCGAGCAACGGCTGCGCATGCAGGTATTGCAACTGGATGCTGTGCCCCGGTTCACCCGAACGATGCGCGAAGACGCAGTAGTCGAGAATCTGCGGCGCCAGCTTGTGCGCCACGAGCAATGCAGCGGTGACAATGAAACCGTCGATCAGCAACGTCATGCCGCGTTCGGCTGCTGCCAGCATGGCACCGGTGAGCATTGCTATTTCGAACCCGCCGAAGCGGGTGAGGATGCTGATCGCATCCCCACCCGCTTCTTCTTGCAATGACGCCCACGCCCACCCCCTCCCGTCCTCCCCCTCACGGGTGAGGCGACTGAAGTGTGGCCGTTCCGGCCAAAGATTCAGCGCCTCTTGCAACAACGTGCGCTTTCGAGCGAGCCCGGCATCGTCCAACCCGGTGCCGCGTCCAACGCAATCTGCAAGCGGCACGCCGGTCAGGCAATGCGTGATGAGCGAGGCAGAGGCCGTGTTGCCGATGCCCATCTCGCCGAAGCCGAGCACATTGCAGCCGCTCGTCGCGATGTCGCGCACGATGGCAGCGCCCTGTCCTGCGCCAAGTAAATGTTGTTCTGTGGTCATCGCGGCACCGCTGAGATAGCTTGCGGTGCCGGACGCGACTTTTGCATCGATCAGATTCGGACGCGCACCGAAATCATGCGCCACGCCGGCATCGACGATGACCAGTTGCGCACCGGCCTGTCGCGCCAGCACATTGATCGCTGCGCCGCCGGCGAGAAAATTCTCCACCATCTGCCAGGTCACGTCCTGCGGATAGGCCGAGACGCCGGCCTTGGCCGCGCCGTGGTCACCGGCACACACCAGAATGTGCGGTGCATTGAGGTGCGGTGTCAGCGTGTCCTGAATCAGGCCCAGTTGCAGCGCCACGGATTCAAGCCGGCCGAGACTGCCCACCGGCTTGGTCTTCTGGTCGATCTTGTGTTGCAGGTCTGCCGCGCGTGAACGCTCAAGTACGGCGATGTTGAAATCATACGAATGCATCCGATTTATTCTCCGGAAAAGCGAAAAGTGTTTCGCCGCCACGCAGCCATGCGCGATGACGAAACCCTTGCCACAGGTTTCTCGAAATCAATCAGGTCGGTCTTCTGGTTTTCGGATCGCTCTCGTATCGCGCCTTCCCGGATTTTTTCCCAGTGGCCTTGTGCGACATTCGTCCCCGATTACAGCGGCGGGCCCACCACGGATTCACACCGTGTTCCCTGAGCGTCGCGGCGCTCACCCAATCGTGAGCGAATTATGCTGGGTGCACAAGGCCAACGCAATGCCCGTGGCTGCTGTAAACCGATGTTTAGTCGCATCACACGCCGCACCCTTGTGGCAGAGGTGGGCGGAAAAACAGTGCTGCGCTGAAGTTGATGCGTCAGCGGCGCAAACCAATAGCCCTGCCATATTAAAATCCGCCGATGAATCCCTCCGATCAATTCTCGGCAGTTGATGTTGGCAACTGGTTTCCCGCCCGCGAAATTGCCAAGGCGAAAGCCTACCTCAACGCAATCAGCGATCTGGAAGTCGGTGTTACGCAAATTGCCGCCAAGGTTCAGGGAACAGACGCAAAACCTTATCGGGTGACAGTGACCCTGGCCACCAATAGCCGCAACCTCCCGCCAAGAATGGTGTGCACTTGCCCGGTCGGTGGCCATTGCAAGCACGTGGTGGCGGCGCTGATCAAGACCATTGATGTACGCGGCCGCGTGGACCGCATCACGCCCGCCGCGTTTGAATGGATCGAAGCATTGCGTCAGTTAACAGCGGGGCCGCTCAAGGCCGCTGCCATGCCGAGGCAGCAGCATCGGCTATTCTGGGTGCTTGGCCACATCGCGGAGCTACGTGAGTTCCGCGTCGGCTGCCTCAAGGGCCGCGCCGATGGCGCTGGACTGCCGCTGGGCAAGCTGGTGCGCTGGAGTAAATTCGACCAGGCACTGTCGCGCTCCTTTCAGTACATTGACGCTGACGATCTGGCGATCTTGCGACTGCTGCTGGCCCAAAACGGTCGCAGCGATTACGCTCGCAGCGACCTTTCGATCGTCGGTCGCCACGGCGGCGACATTCTTGCCCGATTACTGGACACGGGCCGACTCTACGCCAACGGCTTCCCGATGACGCCGCTCCGGCCCGGCGCCGCCAGAGCGGCCCACATTGAGTGGTATCAGGATGCGCGCGGCCGATTTTGCGCCCGAGCCAGGACGGTGCCAGGCATAAGCTGGACGCTACCGCTGGACCCGCCCTGGTATGTGGATGGCGAGCGTCACGAAATCGGCGCCTTGCAGTTCGATATCCCTTCCGCCCTCACTGCCAGCATTCTTGCCGCTCCGCCTTTGAACGAGGCGGAAGCCCGGCTGGCCACCACAGTGCTGGCTGAAACCGCGCCCAGCGTAGCGCCACCCGCGCTGATGGCAGCCCGGGTGATTGATGTGGCTCCGCTGCCTGTGTTGGGGCTGGCTACGATCGACATCGCAGCACTCTACAAACTGCGCAAGTATCTTCCACACAGTTGGGGGTTGGCGCTGGACGTGGCGCAAGCCGGCTTTCGCTACGGTGAAACCGTGTTCGCGGCAAACGACAAACGAGAAATTGTCACACTTGCCAGCGGCGGGCCCGCGCCGATAAATCGCCGGCTCGCCGAAGAGTCGCGCTGGCTGGAGCGGTTGACGGGCGTCGGCTTTGAGCCCATCCCGCGCAATGCCATCGCGATTCCCCGGTCTGTCGACCCGTCCAATTTTTTGGTGTTGGAAAGTGAACAAGTCTGGTCTGACTTCATGAGCGAAACCCTGCCCCGTCTGCGCGCCGAGGGATGGGAGATCACCATGCCGCTAGACTTCCGTCACCACTTCCTGGAAGTAGACGTCTGGGAAGCCGAGGTCACGGAAACGGAAAATGGCTGGTTTGATGTTGACCTGGGCATCGTGGTCGAGGGGCAGCGCCTGCCCCTGGCGCCGCTGCTGGCCGAGCTGTTCCGCAACGACCCGCGCTGGCTTGACGCAAAAAAGCTTATACGCATTGGCGACCGGGAAGATATCGAACTACTCACCCCGCAAGACCTGCGCATCCGGGTCAAGGCTGGACGCATCAAGCCCCTGGCGCAAACCCTGATTGACCTGTTCGACACCTTGCCGAAGGGGCGGCTAAGGGTTTCCCGCCTGGATGCCCCCAGACTTTCCGAACTGAGCAGTCCCGGTTGGCGTACCGATGGTCTGCAAGCCGTCGCGCAGATGGCGAAAAAAATCGCCGGGCTGTCTGCGGTCAAAGCCGTGACCGCCCCGACGGGGTTTGCGCTGACGCTGCGCCACTATCAGCTTGAGGGTCTGGCCTGGCTGCAATATCTGCGCGAACACCAGCTTGCCGGCATCCTCGCTGATGACATGGGCCTGGGCAAGACAGCGCAGGCGTTGGCCCACCTGTTGCTGGAAAAGGAAGCGGGGCGGCTCGATCATCCGGCCCTGATCGTGTTGCCCACTTCGCTTATATTCAACTGGAAGATAGAAGCGGCCCGCTTCGCACCGGGGCTGTCGGTGCTATCCCTGCAAGGTAAAGCGCGCAAGGAGCGCTTTGCTGAAATTTCGCGCCACGATCTGGTGCTAACGACCTATCCGCTGCTCTGGCGCGATGCCAAGGAGCTAGCGAAACACGAATATAGTTTTCTGATTCTCGACGAAGCCCAGACGGTAAAGAACGCCGCCAGCCAGGGTGCCGCCGTGGTGCGCCAGATCAAGGCGCGCCACCGTCTGTGCCTGACCGGCACACCGCTGGAAAATCATCTGGGCGAACTCTGGTCGCAGTTCGATTTTCTGTTGCCGGGATTTCTCGGCGATGCCAGGACATTCACCAAGACATGGCGCACACCCATCGAAAAACACGGTAACAACCTGCGCGGGGAACTGCTGGCGCAACGCATTCGCCCCTTCATCCTGCGTCGCCGCAAGGAAGATGTCGCCAAGGAGTTACCGGCCAAGACCATCATCCCGCGCACCGTGGAACTGGAAGCCGGCCAGCGCGATTTGTACGAAACCGTACGCAGCGCCATGGACAAAAGGGTACGCGACGAAATCGCCGCCAAAGGCTTCGCCCGCAGCCAGATCATCATTCTGGATGCATTACTCAAATTGCGCCAGGTCTGCTGCGATCCGCGCCTGGTCAAATCCGACGCGGCAAAAAAAGTGAAGCAACGGGCCAAGCTGGATCAACTCATGGGCATGCTGCCGGAATTGGTGGACGAAGGCCGCAAGGTACTCGTCTTCTCCCAATTCACCGCCATGCTGGCACTGATAGAAATCGAACTGAAAGCGGTGGGCCTCGACTATGCCCTGCTGACCGGGCAGACGCAAGATCGCGAGGAACAAGTCCGGCGCTTCCAGCAGGGCGAAGTCCCCATCTTTCTGATCAGTCTCAAAGCCGGCGGCGTGGGGCTCAACCTTACCGCAGCGGATACGGTGATTCATTACGATCCGTGGTGGAATCCGGCGGTGGAAAACCAGGCTACAGACCGCGCCCATCGCCTTGGCCAGACCAAGCCGGTCTTTGTCTACAAATTGATTGTGGCCGGCAGCATCGAAGAGAAAATTCTCGTCTTGCAGGAGAAAAAAGCCGCACTGGCTGCCAGCATCCTCTCCGACGACCGGGCTGGTGAGGTCAAGTTTTCCGAGACCGACATCCGCGCCCTGCTGGCGCCCCTGCCACCGACCCGATGATTGAATTGATTCTTGGCGGCGCCCGTTCGGGCAAAAGTGCATTGGCGGAACAACGTGCGCTGGAGTCCAGCCTTGCCGTCACCTATATTGCCACCGGCGAGGCGGGCGATGTCGAAATGGCTCAGCGCATCGCCCATCACCAGACGCGCCGTCCGGCCCATTGGGCGCTGGTGGAAGAGCCGGTTCATCTTGCTGCAACGTTACGCGGCCATGCCGCCGCCGACCGTTGCCTGCTGGTCGATTGTTTGACCCTGTGGCTTTCCAATCTGCTGTTGCGGGGTCAAGCCGCGCGCCAGGTAGAAGCGGGCGACGCAGTCAATTGCGCGCTGCTGAAAAACGAAACCATCGCCTTGTTTAACTGCCTGCCGCAATTGCCGGGACGGGTGATTCTGGTTGCCAATGAAGTCGGGCTGGGCATCGTGCCAATGGGCGCGACCACGCGGCTATTTGTCGATGAGGCCGGCCGGCTCAATCAACGCGTCGCCGCACTCAGTGGGCGCGTGACTTTGGTGGCGGCTGGTTTGCCGCTGGAGCTCAAAGGCAATGCAAGCTGACCGCATCGGCTTCGCCGCACATGCCGAAGTCGAGGTTGTAGACCGGCGCGCCACTGGCGACAGTGAGAATTTGTGGATCCAGAAAATCCGGCCCGCACTTGAACACCCGAACGCGCCGGCCCTTGTGCCTGTGCAGCCGCGCGAGGGCAGCCGTGACAGTGGTTTTGCCCTGCCCCGACGCTGGTGCTGCAACCAGTAACGCCGGGCATTGCGGCATCAGAACTCC
This sequence comes from Sterolibacteriaceae bacterium, assembly GCA_025360425.1. Classification (GTDB taxonomy): domain Bacteria; phylum Pseudomonadota; class Gammaproteobacteria; order Burkholderiales; family Rhodocyclaceae; genus JANYCD01. The sequence goes on along the minus strand of JANYCD010000076.1, from coordinate 5,450 downwards.
ATGCCCGGCATGGCTTTGATGCCGGCTGGGAAGGCATGTTTGACCATGACGACTTCGGTCACCGTATCAGCGGCGGCGATCAGGGCGGCCGGCGCAGCCACGACTTCCTTCTTGCGCACCATGCGGGCGGCGTGGCGTTCGTTCTTTTCGATGTCAGTGATGATTTTTCTCTCTGGTCAGGCCGGAACGAACCAGCGGTGTTCTCCATCGCGCAGTTCGCGCAAGGGGTGTGCATAGAGGCGCGACAGATTTTCTGTGGTGACCACTTCAGCGCTGGGGCCGGCCAGCCATTCGCCATCGCCGAACAACAACAGGGCGCTATCGCAATAGCGCGCCGCCAATCCCGGGTCGTGCAGCACCATGACGCAGGCGGCATTTCTGTCGCGCGCTTCGGCGGCGAACAATTCGAGGGTAGCGATCTGGTAGTTGAGATCAAGATGCGCCAGCGGCTCGTCGAGCAGATAAAGCGCCGGCTGCTGCGTCAACAATGTCGCGAGGGCCAGCCGTTGGCGTTCGCCACCGGAGAGTGAATACACGGTGCGCTGCTCCAGTCCCGCCAGACTTGTCGACGCCAGTGCGGCGCGCGCGATCACGAAGTCATGTTCGCCTTCCCAATCCCAGCGGCCGATGTGGGGATGACGGCCCACCAGCGCCGTCTCCAGCACGGTCGAAGCGAAGGCATCGTAGCTGGCCTGTGGCAGCCAACCACGTCGTCGCGCGGTTTGTCGCGGGTTCGAAACGGCATAGCTTTGTCTGTCGAGCAGTACTTCACCCGCTGCCGGATCGCGCAGACCGGCCAGGGTGGCAAGCAGCGTCGATTTTCCGGCACCGTTACGGCCAAGGATCGCCAGCCGTTCACCGCAACGCACTCTCAGGTCCAGCGCGCGACATAGGGTTCGGCCGCCAATGGCGACAGCAAGACCGCGCGCTTCGAGCAGGTCGGCGCTCACCGCGGTTGCCGCGACAACAAATAAAGAAACAGCGGAACACCAAGCAGCGCGGTGAGCACGCCCACCGGCAACTGCTGTGGTGCGAATAATGTACGCGCGGCGGTATCGGCCAGCACCAGCAAAGTTCCGCCTGCGAGCGCTGCGGCAGGCAGCAACAAACGCTGATCGTTGCCCAGCGCCATGCGCACCAGATGCGGCACGATGAGTCCGACGAAACCGATGCTGCCGGCAGCACTGACGGCCACCGCCGTAGCGAGCGAAGCGATGCCGTAAATCAGCCAGCGCAATCGCTGAACGGAAACACCAAGTGCATGTGCGGTGTGCTCGCCGCGCGCCAGCAGATTGAGGTCGCGCGCGAAGGGCAAAGTCAGCGCCAACGCAATAAGCAGTGCAATCAGGGTCGGCAGCGGTTCAATGACGTGCCCCAGATCGCCCATCAGCCAGAACAGCATGCCACGCAACCCTTCTTGCGGTGCGATGGATAACAACAATGCAATCACAGCGCCGCAGCCAGCGGCAACCACCACGCCGGTGAGCAACAGGCGCGGTTGCGTCCAGGCACTCTCGCCGTGCGCCAAACCGAATACCAGCAGCATCGCGCCGCAGGCACCGGCAAACGCAAGACCGTTGATCGCGAGCAGCGGCAAACCAAAAAACATCGCCGCCAATGCGCCCACGCCCGCGCCGCCGGAAACACCGAGAACATAAGGATCGGCAAGGGGGTTGCGCAACAGAATCTGCATCAACGCGCCGGCTACTGCGAGCAAACCACCGCAGGCGAAGCCCGCCAAGGCTCGTGGCAGACGCAACTCCAGCACCACTTCGCGCGTCAGGCTATCGCCACTCCATAAACTGGACAACGCCGACCACGACGAAACATCCAGACTGCCCGCCGCCAGGCTGATTGTCAGACTCGCCGCCGCCAACACGGCGAACAGGAACAGACACAGCAGGGCTCGGCGGCGGGAGGGCATCCGTTATTGGAACATGTAACGGGCGCTCACGAAAAGGCTGCGTGCATCGGCCGGAAAATAATAGTGGTCACTGTAAAGCGTGGAGTAACCGCCGGATGACGCATAGCGCTTGTCGAAAGCATTGAGCAGTTTCGCGGTGATAACCCATGGCTTCAAGTCCCAGCTTCCCTGTAAATCCATCGTCCCGTAGGCGGGCAGTTTGCCGCGCATGTTGGCGAAATCACCGCTATAGATGCGTTCGCCGACATAGTTGGCAATCACTGAATAGCTGCCGATCGCGCCGTCCTGCCAGGTCAATTGTGCGCTGGCCTTGTTGTGCGCGGCCAGCGGAATATCCTTGCCCGCATAGGCGCCCTCACGAAAAACTGCATCAACATAAGTATAGGAAAACCGTGCCTTGAGTTTTGCGGCAAAGCGCCAATCCAGTTCCGTTTCCAGGCCGTTGCGGCGTGTGGGAGCCAAATTGACATTGGCGAATGCGGCGCCATCGAAACCGATTTCATCGGTGAGTTTCAATTGATACAGGCTGACCTTGCCGCGCACATCACCCTGTGTGAAGCTGGCGCCGATTTCGCGGATCGTTCCGTGCTGCGGTTCCAGATTTCCTGCAAATACCGGGTTGCCGGTAAACGGATCAAAGCCAAACAATTCGTCGGTATTGGTGAAACGAAATGTCGTGCCAATTTTTCCGTACACGCGCCAGGCAGGAACTTGATAGATCAAGCCAAGATCATGGGCGTTGCGGAAACGGACACTGTCGCCAGAGAAAGCGGGCAGGAAGAAAGGTGGATAGGCATCCTGATGCGCGCGCTGATCCATGCGCTGCCTGCGGGCGCCAAGCGTGAATGCCCAGGATTCATCGAACTGCGTAGTGTTCTGCAGATACAGTGCCTTGCTTGCCTGCTTCGCGCCTTGCGCGGCATAGGTGGAAGATATTCCCTTCACCGCTCCCGAGTAGTAATCGGTACCGATGATGGTCTCACTGGACAACGAGCCCAAGCCATGCTGCCAGCGCAACCTCGGCGTGAATGAATGGGTATCACGAGTGCGATCAAAAGTGCTTCCGAATGAGACGTTGTTCGAATGATATTTTTCGTTGGTATCGGAGAACTCCGCTTCGACTGTCGCCGTGTTGGAAAGAGCAAACGAAACCCCCGGGCGCAGGCGATAGCCATTGCGATCCTGCGAGTCGAACGGCGTTCTGGCACTGGTTGGATTGCTGTGATATGCGGGACTCAGGAGGCTGCCCGGCAAACCGGACTTGTCCTTGTAGCTGGCGAAATCAAGAAATGCTTCGCCACCGGAAAGATGCAGTCCGGCGCGGCCACTCAGCGCTTGCTGGTTGATCTCGCTGTTGTCGCGCCAACCATCGGCATCCGCATAGTGCGTGGCGACATTGAAGTAAGCATGCTCATTTCCACCTGCAAGGTTGGCGTCGGCACCGCGATAGCCATAGCTGCCGCCGGTTACCGTTACCGAAGCGACGGGGCTGCCGGATTTGTCGGTGATGATATTGATCACACCACCGCTGGCCTGATCACCATAGAGGACCGTACCGGCGCCACGGATGATTTCAATACGCCGGATACTGTTCAGCGGGATCGTGGACCAACTGACACCTCCGGAGTCAACTGGATTCAAGCGCTGACCATCAAGCAGTATCAACGTATTGCTTGACGCGGTGTCGCCAAAGGCACGCATATCGACCGTGGCGTCTATGCCCAGGTTTCCATAGAGAGGACGAACATCAATACCGGCGGCGCCTTTGAGGATATCCGGCAGATTGATGGCCGGCGAATTGCGAATGTCCTCAGCCGTGATCACCGTAACATTCGAAGCAGTTTTCAAGGCGCTCTCTGAAAAGCGTGTGGCGGTAACGATGACCTGGGTCAGTTCCGACTCGTCGGCAGCATGAACATTGAAAGTGGAAAGAACAGCAGCCGCGAGCGCGGCACGTTTGAAATGACGATGCATGATGACTCCCTGTTTCCGGCGAGCGTCCCCGCAGCCGGTCATTGACGAATGTGGAGGCGCAACAGGGAGAAAGCAGGGGCAATGGAACTGCACCGACCGTTGCATCCCCGCAACGCTTCCGCTGATTGTCCGTGGCCGGTCTCCGGGCTCGGAAGTCTTGAACCATCGCCTTCCCGGATTTCTCCAGTGGCATAGATGACGATTCCACACTTCCTTACCGTTGCGGGGGCAGCGCCGGGCTTGAATTTCTTCTCACCGGCTTCCCGTTTCACCCGCTACCGTGAAGGCAGTCGGGCACCGCGAACAAGGGAAGAATTCTAGCAGACCAGTGATAATCGTCGCCGTAGCTGTTAACTTACCTTCACTAACGCCCTTTAGTTCTTGACCGGAAAAAACATTTCCCCCAAACTTGACGGATGGGCGTTAACGTCGACTCACTCGAAACCAAGGTCACCCAGGTGTTGGCACTTTGCCGCCACCTGAGCGAAGAAACCCGCCAGTTGCGCGCGCAGGTCGCAGAGCTTGAAGCGGAACGGAAAGCGCTGACCGACAAGATCGCTACTGCACGTGACCGGCTCGAATCCCTCAAGGCAAAACTCCCGCAAGAATGAGCGCCACCACACTCGACATCACGTTGCGCGGCAAGGAGTACCGCGTTGCCTGTGCACCCGAGGAACGTGAGGGACTGCTGGCGGCGGTGGACTACGTCAACGAAAAGATGGGTGACATTGCCGGCCAAACAAAGAGTGCCGGCGAACGACTTGCGGTCATGGCTGCGCTCAATATCGCACACGAATTATTGACGCTCAAGCAGGGGTCGGATATATTGGTTGACGCGGACAATCTCCAGCGTAGAATCATTTCCATCGAGGCGCGTTTGGACGCGATGATCGCCGAACAGCAAGATCTGTTTTGAATGTTCCGGACAGCCTCCCCGGTTTCCCCTGCGGTGTTTGTCAAGGCTGGTGTTTCCTTGAACCAATGTCTTTACGACACGGCCGCCGACCCAAGACGCTGCTGTTGTGAGCGCCCTTCACGGGCGCACCTGATGCAGCAGGAACGCGACCTCCCTGAACCCAGGTTCGGGATGCAGGCCTAACGGCACAGGCGGGGGAATTTATTCAAGGCGCTGAAGGTTTCTTCTTCAGCGCTTTTTTCATGGAAGGATGAACCGATGGCGCGCTACTGGCTCATGAAATCCGAACCTTCCGTGGTCGGCATCGATCATGTGCTGGCCATGCCGAACCAAACGGTGGATTGGTGGGGGGTGCGCAATTACCAGGCGCGCAATTTCATGCGTGACCAGATGAGTGTCGGCGACAAGGTATTTTTCTACCACTCTTCATGTCCCGAGCCGGGCATTGTCGGTCTTGCCGAAGTGGTGAAACGTGCTTACCCGGACAAGACTCAATTCGATCCAAAGAGTCCGTATTTCGATCCGAAGTCGACGTCCGAAAATCCGCGATGGGTGAATGTGGATATACGCATCGTGAAGAAAATACGGCTGATTGGCCTCGACGAACTGCGCACCCATCCGCAACTTGCCAACATG
>JANYCD010000069.1 GCA_025360425.1 Sterolibacteriaceae bacterium | reverse complement strand
CCGGCCCGTTTCCGGCCGTGATCCTCTACATGGACGGCATCGGCATCCGTCCCGAACTGCTCGACATGGGCCAGCGCCTGGCCGACAACGGCTACGTTGCTCTCGTCCCCAACCTGTTCTACCGCGCCGGACCGGCAGTGAACACCGATGTCATGAAAATGCTCACCCCCGGTCCGGAAAACGACCGCATGATGTCCCTCGTCATGGGCCTCAGCGGCGAACAGGTCATGCGTGATACCCGTGGCTATCTGGACTTCCTCGACCAGGACCCCAAGGTCAAGGGACCCAAGATCGGCACCGTCGGCTACTGCATGGGCGGCAGCATGTCGCTGCGTGCCGCCGGCACCTACCCGGATCGTGTTGCAGCGGCAGCTTCCATCCATGGCGCCAGACTCGCCACCGACCAGCCCGACAGCCCGCATCTCTTGGCCGGAAAGATGAAAGCCAGGGTCTATGTCGGTGTCGCAGGGATTGATCCCTGGCTGTTCGAAGGCGAAACCCAGACGCTCAAGCAAACCTTCGAAGCCAAGGGCGTCAAGTACCAGATGGAAGACTACCCTGGGGCCACCCATGGCTTCGCCATGTGCGGCCTGCCGATCTACGACAAGCCGGCTTCGGAGAAACATTGGGAGCGCCTGCTCTCCCTCTATGGTGAGACCTTGAAGTAAACGGGACCGGGAAACCGACCGGGTGCGGCGGCCATGTGTTACCTCACCATTTCGGGCCGCACGATCATTCATATCCCGTGCGGCCGTCCCGACAGCAACTGCAAACGCTTTCACTGCACGTTCTGCTTTACAAAGTTTGTTTTCACGATTGATTTGTAGTGGTGGCCGGCGACACGCAGTCATGGATTGCATGGCAGCGAAGAGCCATGGTAATTTGTTAAAAACACGGATAATTTTTCGAAAATTCGAAAAATAAAAATTGGGTGCTTGCTTGCAAGTGCTTGCCGTTTTGGATCACTCGCATGGAAGGGAATCTATGAAAAAACGAATTGAGATAGGGGTGATTGGCAGTGCTGTTTTCGCACCACGCAACCCCGAACGCACGTCGCTTGAAGAAGCGATGCATGCGGTGACCAAGAGTGCCCTGCGCGTGCGCTCAGGCCTTTACAACACCCAGTTGGTGGTGCCGATGCGCGCCAGTACCGCATTGACGGTGGCACCGCCGAGGTGATGGAGCAGATCATCGGCAACGCGCTGCTGCCCAAAATGCGCAAGGCGAACTAGCGATGGACAGCGACCTGAAGATTTCAGCTGCGCCGGCCACCAATCAGGCCGATGCTCGTGCCGTTGGCGCGGCGAGCCCGACCGAGCAAGTCGTCGCCGGCCTTGAGGCCCTGATCATCGATGCGATCCCGACGGCACACGACTTCGGTTTCGTCGGCGTAGAGCGCTTCGCGGGCGGTCTGTCGCGCGAGAATTGGTCGCTCGATGCGACCTGGGTTGACGCGACGGGCGCGCAGTCGCGCCGCCTCATGCTTATGCGCGATGCCGCCGGGACGCTGCTTCCCACCGACCGCAAGCGCGAGTTCGCCGTGCTCAAGGCCCTCGAGGCAGCGTCCGTGCCGGCGCCGAAGGCACACTGGTTGGACCACGACGGCCGCCGGCTCGGCACACCCTCGCTGGTCATGGATCGTATGCCCGGGACCTGCGATTACCTGGTGCTCAACGGAGATCGCGCGCTCGAAACGCGCTTGAACCTGGCGCGTGAATTCATCGACCTCATGGCACGCATTCACGCGGTCGACTGGCGTGAACGCGGCCTGGGCGCGGTGCTCGGGGTGCCGACCGGCGCGCCTTCGTTGGTCGAACTTGCGCACTGGGAGGCAGAATACCGCCGGGTGCGGCTCGAACCGCATCCCGAACTCGACTACGTGCTCGCCTGGATGCGCCTTGGCGCACCGGAGGCTGAAGCGATTGTTCTCGTGCATGGCGACTTCAAGCCGGGCAACGCGCTTATCGACGGCGATCACATCAGCGCCAAGCTCGACTGGGAGACCGCACATCTGGGCGATCCGCTTGAGGATCTCGGCTGGGTGACCAACCCGGTGCGCAAGCGCGAGCACCAGATACCCGGCGCCTGGGAGCGTGAGCAGATCGTCGCCGCCTACCGCGCGCTCACCGGGCGCCAGGTCGACGAGGCGGCGCTGCGCTGGTGGAACGTCTTTTCCATCTGGAAGTTGGCCGTCATCCAGTTGACCGCCGTGAGCGAGTTCGTCGCCGGTCGCTACAACCGCGTGTTCCAGACCCCTTCGTGGCTGTATCGTCCGATGTTTCAGCTGATGGAGCACGGTGCATGAGGCCAACAGTCGAAGAGCAACTGCTCGGCACCTGCACGATCCTCGAAAAGGTCGTCTCGCCCTGCGTCGCCGATCCGTACGCGCGCACCATCCTGGAAGGCCTGGTCGCCAATCTGCGCATGCTGACCGGCGCGCTGCCGGCGGTGGCCGGCTTCCTCCTTGACGACAATCAGGCGACGGCCGGACTGCTGGTGCAGCTTCAGGCTGCCGCCTCCCCTGAGCTGGCCGCGTCCATCGCGCTGGCACTGGCACGGCCAGAACCCGACGCCGCCGACAGGGCGGCGCTTGATCAGCGCAATCACGAACTGCGCGAGCTTCTTTCGCAGGCATTGGGCGGCGGCGCCCTCACGCCCGCCATGCGTGCCGCAGCGCTTGCGCACATGACCGCGCGCGCGGCGCGTGCGCCAATGCGCTACGTCTCCACCACTTCCCCTTCCGCGAAAGCGACATGATGCTGACCCCACTCGACGACACCCTCTGGCACCAGCTGCCCACCACATTCGACCACGTCGGCACCAGCGACCCGCGCTGGTTCGACCGCTACTGGTTTGCGATCTATTCGCAAGACGGCCGGGTGGCGATCCAGGTCACCATGGGCGCCTACCGCAACATGAATGTGCTCGATGGCGGTGCGGTCATGACCCTGGACGGCAAGCAGTACAACCTGCGGGTGTCGCGCTCACTGAACCGTGACGCGCAGACCTTCTGCGGTCCGCTGCGCATCACCCCTGTCAAGCCGCTGGAGGAGTTCGACATCACCATTGCACCTGGCGACCACGGGATGTCCGGGTCCCTGCGCTGGCGCTGCGTGGAGCCCGCGCACGAGGAGCATCCACATTACGAGCGCCTGCATGGGCGGGCCGTGCAGGACTACCGCCGGTTCGACCAGATCGGACTGGCCAGCGGCTGGATGGAGGCGGGCGGACAGCGCATAGCGGTCACCGACTGGTGGTCCTGCCGCGATCACTCCTGGGGCGTGCGCCGCGGCATGGGCGTGCCCGAGCCGGTCACCGGGCCGAAAGTCACGCTGGCGGAGAAGGGGCACGTGATGTCCTTCCTGTTCTTCTCCACCGATTCGATGAGCGGACACCTGCTCTTCGAGAGGCGCGGAGAAGATGAACCGTACACCACCGGCGTCGTGACCGAGCGCGCTACCGAGGCCGTTCACATCGTGCAGAAGATCGAGCTTGCGGCGGATCTGCACCCGGGCACCCGACGGTTTCGTACCGCCCAGGTCCGCGCGACGTTCGAAGGCGGCAAGTCCCTCGTGATGGACCTCACCGCGCTGGGCCCCGCAATCGCGATGCAAGGCCTGGGCTACAGCGGTGGCTACGACGACGGCCGGGGCCTGGGCGCCTGGCGTGCCGAAAACCACCTGGAGTCCGATGTGTATGACCTGTCGCACCCGTCCAAGGTGGTCTATCCCGACGGATCGACCAAGGAGCACTGGCACCGCATCCAGCCGGTCGGCATCCAGGCCGATTTCGGCGGCGGGGCCAGCAGCGGCACGGGCAGTATGACGTTCACCATCGCCGGTCGCCCGCCGGCCTGGCTTGAAGAGCGCGCATGACCCCATCCGTCCTGGCCCAGCATCTGCGCCCCGCCGATCACGTGGTCGTGGGCCAAGTTACCGGCGAGCCGCCGGGGCTGGTGGGCGAAATGTTTGCGCTCGCCGCCGGGCTTGGGCAGCTGAACGTGTTCTGTGGCTATTCGCTCAACCCGGCCTGGGGAGGTTCGATCGACCCGGCGCTGCGCGTCACAACCTATTGCGGCCTGGGGACGGTCCGTCACCTCGTCGGGCGCGGCGCGGCGCGCGTGATCCCGGCGCAGTTGTCGCAACTGGCGTCGTACTTCGAGTCCGGCGTGCTCAAGGCCGACGTCGTGCTGCTGCAGGTTTCGCCGGCTGACCCAGAGGGTTACCACAGCCTTGGTTGTGCGGTCGACTATGTGTGGAGCGCCGCGCAGGCCGCGCGCGTCGTGCTGGTCGAAATCAACCCGAACGTGCCGCGCACACGCTCGGCCTTTCGCCTGCATGGCAGTCGCGTGGTCGTTGCGGGCGAGAGCGACATGCCCCTGGCCGAACTCCCGAACAGGGCGCCGGACGAGTTGGAACTGACCATCGGCCGCAACGTCGCGCGAGTGGTGCCCGACGGCGCGATCATCCAGTTGGGCATCGGCACCATGGCGGCGGCGGTCGCGCGCGCGCTGTCGCGGCATCGTGGCCTGCGGGTTCGATCCGGCATGGTGGGCGACTGGCTGACCGAACTGGTGGCCTGCGGCGCGATTGACACCACGGACCCCGAGGCGTGCATGGCATCGCTCGCTGTCGGCAGCCGCAGCCTTTACGATTTCGCCGGTCCCGGCAGCGTGCTCGGCTTCACACTGCCGGCGCAACTGGTCGCACCGGGCACCCAAATGGCCGGGGCGCCTTTCATGTCGATCAATTCCGCGATCGAGGTGGACCTGTGCGGACAGGCGAACTCGGAGTTCATCGGCACACGCTATGTCGGTGCGGTCGGCGGGCTATCCGACTATTTCCGCGCGGCGCGCGGCTCCGCGGGGGGGCTCGCGATCATTGCCCTGCCCTCCACCGTCGGTGCGGCATCCAAAAGCCGTGTGGTGGCGCGCATGGCCGGCGCTTACGTGACCGCGGCCCAAAGCGACGTCGATGTCGTTGTCACGGAGCACGGTGTGGCCGATATCCGGGCGACGACACTCGCCGAGCGGCGCACGCTGATCACGGCTCTGGCCGAACCGCGGTTTCGCGCCGCGTTGAACGAGGGAGAAGAGCAATTCCTTGCCTGACAGGAGTCGCGTCATCGGAATCGGCGAGAATCCGGGTCGAAAGATCCAAAACGGAGCTAGAAATGAGGTGGAGGTACTCGATGCGTTGTTCGTCTGGCGTTCAACCGAAGTTGCCGCGCAGCGCGTGGCGGCCCATTAGAATTGCCTTGCCCGTGAGGCGATTGAAGGAGCATCCATGTCACTGAAAGACAAAGCGGCGCTGACCGGGGTAGGTGAGACTGCCTACGTCAAGGGGACGCCCAAGACCGGCCCGGAGCTCCAGTTCGAGGCATCACTGAAGGCGATTGCAGATGCGGGGCTGACGCCCAGGGATATCGACGGCATCATTCCGATTGGTATCACCGGCAACACCGCCGAAGAATTCATCATGAATTTCGGCATCGATGACCTGCGCCTGTCGGCGATCATTCCGCATGGAGGCGCCAGCGGTGTCGCGTCGCTGCAAACTGCCGCTGCTGCCATCGCCACCGGCGTCTGCAAGCATGTGTTGATAGCGTTCGGACGCAACGTGACGTCCGGCGCGCGCGCCGGCCAGCGCATCCACACGATGCCGCAGTTTCATCTGGTTACCGAATTCGAATATCCACTTGGTGCGATCTCGCCGGCGCAACTGTATGCGCCGATGGCGCGACGCCATATGGAGCTGTATGGCACCACCAGCCTGCAGTTCGGCGAAGTCGCCGTGACATGCCGGCAGCACGCGTTGCTAAACGACAACGCAGTGATGAAAAAGCCGATGACCATCGAGGATCACCAGAATTCGCGCATGATCACCGATCCGTTCCGACTGATGGATTGCAGCCTGGAAAATGATGGCGGCGTTGCCTTCGTAGTGAGCGCGGCCGAGCGTGCACCCGACATGAAGCAGCACCCGGTGTATCTTTCGGGCGTGGCGGTTGGTCATCCCGATTCACCGAGTTCGATCACCCAGCGTCCGGACATGACCAGGATCGGCATTGCCAAAGCGGCGGCCCGCGCTTTCGCAATGGCGGGCGTGACCCACGCCGACATCGATGTGGCCGAAATCTACGATTGCTTTACTTATATTGTCATTTGCCAACTGGAAGACATGGGCTTTTGTGCCAAGGGAGAGGGTGGCGCTTTCATTGAGGGCGGACGACTGCGCCTGGGCGGAGAATTGCCAGTCAATACTCACGGCGGTCTGCTCTCCCAGGGTCACCTGTGGGGCCTGAATCACGTGGTGGAACTGGTGCGCCAATTGCGCGGCGAGGCGGGACGCGCCCAGGTAAAAAATGCCACAACCGGCCTGGTCACTGGCTACGGCGACCAGGGCGACGGTTCCATCGCCATCATGCGCAGGGGATAACGACCATGGATACGACAAAGCCTGCCAAACCTGTACCTCATCCCACGCCCTTGTCTGCACCCTACTGGGATGGCGCCAGACAAGGCAAGCTGATGTTGCAGCGCTGTGCCGCCTGCGGCAAGACAAGACACTATCCCCAGATGCTGTGCAGTGCCTGCTATTCGACTCAAGTGAAATGGATTGAGGCCAGCCAGCGTGGCACGATCCATAGCTGGACGATTACCCACCACGCTTTCCATCCCGCTTTCGCAGATGAGCTTCCCTACACGCTGGTAACGGTGGACCTGGAAGAAGGGGTGCGTGCACTGGGACGCTACAACAGCACCCAGCTCCTCAAACTCGGACTACCGGTGCGGCTGCGTTTCGAGAATGATGCGCACGGTACGCCGGGTCTCATTGTCGAACCCGAAGTTTGAGTTGACGAGGAAACCCCATGGCCAATGAAGTTCTGGTCGAGCACATCGACGGCATGGTGATCATCACCATCAACCGTCCGGAGGCACGCAATGCGGTCAATCGCGCGGTTTCCTATGGTGTCTGCGAGGCCATCGATGAATTGGACCGGCGGCCGGATTTGCGCATCGGGATCCTCACCGGTGCCGGTGGCACCTTTTGCGCGGGCATGGATCTGAAAGCATTTTTGGCGGGCGAAAAAATACGTGTCGACGGACGCGGCCTGCTCGGCATGGCATTTTCGCCGCCGCAAAAACCCGTGATCGCTGCGGTCGAGGGTTATGCACTTGCCGGCGGATTCGAGTGCGCACTGGTCTGCGACCTGATGGTCGCGGCACGCAATGCGAGCTTCGGTTTGCCCGAGGCCAAGCGTGGGCTGGTGGCGGGAGCGGGTGGGTTGATTCGCCTGCCACGCCTTATTCCGCAGCGCATAGCGATGGAAGCCGCGCTGACCGGCGACATGATTCCGGCAGAACGCTTGTATCAATATGGCTTGATCAATGCACTGGTGGAACCGGGTCACGCGCTCGAAGAAGCCAAGAACCTCGCGCGTCGCATCATCGCCAATGCGCCACTCTCCGTTGCCGCGAGCAAGCGGGTGATTGTCGAACAGCGCGACTGGCCGCTTGACGAGATGTTCGAGCGGCAGGCGGGCATCACCGATCCGGTATTGAAATCGGCTGACGCGCGTGAAGGTGCAAGTGCATTCGCTGAGCGCCGCACGCCGGTGTGGAAAAGTGAATGAACGCAATTTGTTTTTCAAGCCATCATGAGCCCTGAACGATATCTGCGCACATTCGACGTTCTTGGCTTGCTGGTACAAAGCAAGGATGGATTGCGCCTGACCGAGATCAAGGAGGCGCTGGGTTTGCCGGTGAGCAGCGTGCACAACATGCTGCAAACCATGGTGGTGGCCGAAGTGCTGACGGTCACCGAAGACCTGCGTTATTCGATTGGCCCGCGCGTGGTGGGGATCGCTCTGTCCACCGTGGCATCGCTTGATGTGTGCACCCTGGCGCGACGTTATTTGCAGGATTTGGCCAAGACCATCGGCGATGATGTCTATCTGGCGATGAATCTCGGCCAGCGCGTGTTTTATGTTGACCGCTGCGTCGGAACGCAACGCGTCTCGCTGGATATCCGGCTGGGCGATTCGTTGTCGCTGAACGCCACTGCCACCGGCAAACTGTTTGCCGCCTACGATGCCCGGCTCGCCGCTCGCTCGCTGGCCGGTCCGCTGAAGAAACTTACGCCCAATACCATCACCGATCCGCGCCAGCTTGAGGCTGAATACAAGCGCATTCGCAGCCGTGGTCACGCCAAAAGCGACGAGGAGGCGGTGGATGGCGTGGTGGGCTATGCGATTCCGATTTACCACGGGGACGAAAACCTTGCTGCGGCAATTCACGTCTCGGTTCTGAGCCGTCGGGCAACCAGAGCGCATGAGCGCAAGTTGATCGAGGCTGCGATAGCCTGCGCCGGGCAGGTGCAGCGCAGCCTTGGCAACTTCACCCCGCAGGAGGCACAGGTCGCCGCATGATGACTATCAAGTTTTATCGATAGAATTTATATACTGACCATAATTCAATTATATTGACGGGAATTTACGTTCGCAGCAACACCCAAAAAAGGAGACACCATGAAACTCGGGTTTTTCACCATGCCCATGCATCCCATCGGCAAGGACTGGCAGCTTTCCCTGAAGGAAGACCGCGAGGCGTTCATCCTGGCCGATCAACTCGGCTTCGTCGAGGGTTACGTTGGGGAGCATGCGACCGATCCGGAAGAAAACATCACCTCGTCGGCGATGTTTCTCGCCACTCTGGTGGATGCGACCAAGCAGATGAAGCTCGGTACCGGCACGATCAACATGCCCAACCATCACCCGGCGACTACCGCTTCTCATATCGCGATGCTCGATCACTTGCTGGGCGGGCGTTTCATCCTCGGCATCAGCCCCGGCGCACTGCCTTCGGACGCCGAAGTATTCGGCAATTTCGATCTGCCTCGCCCCGCACTGTTTCTCGAGGCGATCAACCATTTGCTGGCGCTATGGACTACCGCCCCGCCTTATAACCTCAAAGGCGAGCACTGGAATATTTCCACTGCCCGCACTTACATTCCGGAAACCAGCATGGGTACCGTGCCCCAGCCGTTGCAGCGACCGCACCCGCCCATCGTGGTGACAGCGGTCGCACCATTTTCACAAGGCATCACCGAGGCGGCAGCCCGTGGCTGGGAACCGATTTCAGCCAATTTCCTGCTGCCCCAATGGGTCAAGACCCACTGGGGCAAGTATGTGGAAGGCTGCGCGCGGGTTAACCGCCCAGCCGATCCCGCCAACTGGCGCGTGGCCAAGACCGTGTGCGTGGCGCGGGACGATGCCACAGCAGCGGCTTATGCCACGAGCCCCAATGGTCCGTACTACTATTACTACCGCTCTCTTTTTAACAAGCTCAAGCGCCGTGGCGCACTCGGCGTGTTCAAGAGCGACCCGAAGATGCCTGATGAAAGTGTGACGCTGGAGCAGGTAATCCAGCAGCTCGTCATCCATGGCTCGCCGTCGAAGGTGGCCGACCAGATTCACGCGTTCAAGGAGCAGACCGGCGAATTCGGCACGATGCTTTATGCCGGTGTGGACTGGACAGATCGGGAGCTTGCTCGCAACTCCATGATCCTGATGGCGGAAAAGGTGCTTCCGCTGGTTAATGCCTGACACGACTGATAGAGCGGGGAGCCAATTGTCACATACCGTTCCGATGAAACAGGTCTTGCTCGACGGCCAGCACGACAGCCGCGAGTTGCGCAATGCGTTGGGTCGCTTTCCCACGGGTGTGACGGTGATTACCGCCAGTGCACCCGGCGGAAAACTGGAAGGCTTGACCGCCAACTCGTTTTCCGCGCTTTCGCTTGACCCGCCATTGGTACTGTGGAGCCTCAGCCGCAAATCGCAATCGTTGTCCGGCGTTGTTGCGGCGGGTCATTTCGCCATCAACGTGCTCCGTACTGGACAGTCCGACCTGTCGCACCGCTTCGCCACTCCGCACGAAAACAAGTTTGAAGGCGTGAAGTTCGAGACAGGACTGGGCGGTTCGCCGGTGCTGGGCGACGTTCTTGCGAGCTTCGAGTGCAAAACCGAATCCACCATTGAGGGTGGCGACCATTTGTTGTTTGTCGGCAGGGTGCTCAGGATTTCCTACGGCGAAGGCGATCCGTTGATTTTCAATTCGGGAAGATACTGCACGGCAGTGTCATTGCGCACCGGCTCGGCGGAATCGGACCTTAACGGCATCTGGGTGGGACTCGGCTGACTATCAGCTGTCGCAACGCCGATTCATTGACTGCGAAAAAGACAAGACATGACCAAAGCACTAACCTGTCAAACCATTCCCGAACTGCTTGATGCGCAAGCACAAACATTTGGTGATCGCGATGCCGTCATCGGCGGCAATCAACGCCTGAGTTATCGTGCCTTGCGTCTGGCGGCGCGGCGTGTGGCCAAGGGGCTGCTGGCACTTGGGGTGAAGCGCGGCGACCACGTCGCCATTCTCATGGACAACCGGCCCGAGTGGGTCGTGGCCTTCCTCGCATTACAGCAGCTTGGTGCGACCGCAGTCGGTCTCAATACATGGGCGACGCCACGCGAGATGGAATACGCTCTGGCGCATGCCGAGGTCAAAGTCATCATTGCGGTGGAAACGTTTCGCAAGAATGATTACCGCGCGATGCTCGAAGGCATGCAACCGCTGGCAAGCACTTTCCCGAAATTGAAAAGCATCGTGTGGCTGGGCGATTCCCCCAATCCGCCTGCAGGCAATGGCCAGGTATCGTGGCAGGGCATGCTCACCATGGGTGAAAGTGTGGCCGACGAGCAGATCGATGCGACAGCACGCGCGGTGAAGAGCAATGACGTGGCGGTGATCGTCTATACCTCAGGCTCAACTGCGATGCCCAAGGGCATTCTGCTGCAGCACGGTTTGTGGATCCTGAATGCCTGGAACATTGGTGAACGCCAGAGAGCGACGGAGCAGGATAGATTGTGGCTGGCGGTTTCGCTGTTCTGGAGCTTTGGCTGCGTCAATGCACTACCCAATATCCTGACGCATGGCGCCTGTGTCGTGTTGCAGGCGCATTTCGATGCTGCCGAGGCGCTTGACCTGATTGAGCGCGAACGCTGCTCGCTCATGTATGGCACTCCCAACATGGTGCAGGCGCTCATTGAGCATCCCAGCCGTGCGGGCCGCGATTTGTCGTCGCTGCGCAGCGGTGCGATGATCGGCACCCCTGAGCAGTTGATGACGGCGGTGGACCTGGGTGCCCGCGAGATATGCAACATCTACGGCCTGAGCGAAACCTACGGCAACTGTGCGGTCACCGACGCGCACGATCCGTTGTCGGTGCGCCTGCAATCGGTTGGACAGCCGCTGCCGGGTGTGACCGTGCGCATCTGCCACGTGGAAACCGGCGCGTTGCTGCCGGCGGACGAGGTCGGCGAAATTCGGGTGCAGGGCCCGTTGTTTGCCGCCTATTACAAGGATCCGGAAAAAACCCGTGAAGCTTATGATGAGGATGGTTTCTTCCGCACCGGTGACCTTGGTATGCTTGACGCAGACGGCCGGCTTTACTATCGCGGCCGCCTCAAGGAGATGGTCAAGACTGGCGGCATCAACGTCGCGCCGATCGAAGTGGAAGAAACCCTGATGCGGCACCCCTCGGTTCGCACCGCCTATGTAATCGGCATGCCTGATCCGGTGCTGGACGAAGTGTTGGTCGCCATCATCATTTCCCGCGAAGGTGCACAGTTCAACGCGGAAGAGCTCAAGAAATTCTGCAAGCAGGAGATGGCCGCCTACAAGGTGCCGACGAAGTTCCGGTTGACCACCGACGAAGAATTACCCCTGACGACCACCGGCAAGGTGCAGAAGATGAAGTTGCATACGCTGTTCGAAGTTTGATTCGCGCGGCGCACACTTGCTTGCGATGGGCCAGTCCGGGATTTGACGGTTCAGCTGGTACCGCGTAGTATTGTTCGGTTACCAATTGGTATTTTTGTTGCCAGCGTTGCATGACAGTGCCACTCGAAAGTTGAGCAAAGGATGCCAATGCTGCGGATACAAAAAATTAATAGAAGGAGAATGACATGAACACACGTGATGCGGGATCGGCCACGAAAGCTGAAGAAGTGAGCGGGACATACGATCCGCTCGACCCTGTGGTCAAGCAGAACCCCTATCCCTACTATGCCAAATTACGCCGCGATGAACCGGTAAAGTGGCTCGAAGGGCTGAAGGCATTCTCGGTCGCGCGCTATGACGACATCGACGTGGTGTTGAAGGACTCGGAAATATATAGTTCCGCAGAATTCTGGCCGGCGCTGTTGGGTGAATACGATCCCTATCCGAATGACCCGCCCTTTATTTCGATGGATCCGCCGGGTCATACGCACCTGCGCAAGCTTGCCAACAAGGCGTTCATGCCTTCAAGGATCAACCTGCTGCGCGAGCGGGCGCTGGCCATTGCCAATGAGCTTTTCGACGATATTGTCAAGAAGCACGGTCCGGAAGGCGAATTCGACTTTGCCTGGGACTTTGCCGCTTTATTCCCGGTGACGGTATTCGCCGAGGTTTTGGGCATTCCCACCACGCGCCGCGCCGAGTTCAAAGTGTGGGTCGACGATATTATCGCCGCCGCCAATCGCGCTTCCTATGGTCCGGAGCGTCTGGCGCAGATTCGCAAAAGTTCGGATACGGCAAAGGCTTTCTTCGAAGAACTGTACGACGAGCGGGTCAATAATCTCGGCGACGATATTATTTCCACCCTCATCACGGCCGAAGTCGACGGGGAAAGACTTTCACGCAGTGAGGTTTTATCAACCGCAATTTTGCTGCTGATTGGTGGTGTCGAAACAACGACCAACATCCTTGGCAACACTTTCCTGGAATTGCATCGCCACCCTGAGGTGTACGACCGCGTGCGCTCAGATCCATCACTCATTCCAGCATTGCTTGAAGAAGTGTTGCGCTTCAATCCGTCGGTCCATATCATTTTTCGAAATACCACGCGTGATACCGAACTTGCCGGCGTGAAAATCCCCAAAGGATCAGCCGTCATGCCGCTGGTTGCATGTGCGAACCGGGATGAGACCAAGTTCAGCGATCCGGAAACTTTTAATATTGATCGCAAGATCGACTTTCCGCTGATGACCTTCGGCCAGGGGCCACATTTCTGCATCGGTAATTATCTGATGCGCATGGAAACCCGCGCGGCAATGGAAGTCGCAATGCAACGCTTTGAAATTCTGATGCCGGTTTCCTCGGACAACGTGGAGTGGATTGACTCCTACTTTGCCCGCGGACCCCACCACCTGACAGTGCGTTACAAGGTGAGAAATCCGTAAATGCCTTGGTGCCGGATCGTGATGGCGATTACCGTGTGGGATTCGGGAATGGCTGGAATGCAGCAGAGATGCCGGTGTGATCCTTAAAGGTCAGGGCTGAGAAAACCAAAACTTCAAAGAAGGCCATCCTTTAGGGCTCTGCTCGCCAGTTGTCCCGATGGTGCAAGGTTTTTATCGCCCATGTAGCGATGTTAGTATTCTGAAGATGCCCGCCGCATAACGTAATGCGGCTTTGGCGTTTCGAATTCAAGCAGTAAAAACTTTGAGGGCCGCCGCTGACAACAGACGGTTGCCCCAACCGGAGGAGTTGTGAAGCCAACCGATATTCGCAATCCCGACTACTTTCACAAGGTCGTGGACTGTCAGTGGGCGTGTCCGGCTCATACCCCTGTGCCGGAATACATTCGTCTGATCGCCGCCGGGCGTTACGACGACGCCTACATGATCAACTGGGAATCCAATGTGTTTCCCGGGATTCTCGGCCGCACCTGCGACCGCCCCTGTGAACCCGCATGCCGTCGCGGACGGGTCGAAGAACAGCCGGTGGCAATTTGCCGCCTCAAGCGCGTCGCCGCAGATTACAAAGGCGCAATCGGCGAACGTCTACCCAAGACCCCGGGAAAAAAGAATGGCAAGCGTGTGGCCTGCATCGGTGGTGGTCCGGCGTCGCTGACCGTCGCCCGCGATCTGCTACCGCTTGGATATAGCGTTACCGTTGTTGACGGAGCGCGCCAGGGTGGCGGCATGATTCGCAGCCAGATTCCGAAATTCCGCCTGCCCGAGGCGGTGATCGACGAGGAGGTTGGCTACATTCTGGGAATGGGCGTGGAAACCCGCTTCGGTGTTTGGGTCAACAGCCTCAAGGAAATTCTTGTCGAGGGCTATGACGCGGTGTTCGTCGGCACCGGCGCGCCGCGCGGGCGTGAAGCGAATCTTCCCGGTCGCCAGGAAGCCGCCGCCCATATCCATATTGGCATCGATTGGCTCGCCAGCGTGGCCTTCGGGCATGTCACCAAAATTTCGAAGCGTGTCATCGTTCTCGGCGGTGGCAACACCGCGATGGACTGCTGCCGATCCTCCAAGCGACTCGGTGGCGAAGACGTGCGTGTGGTGGTGCGCAGTGGCTTCGATGAAATGAAGGCTTCGCCGTGGGAGAAAGAAGATGCGATGCATGAAGGCATCCCGATCCACAACTTTCTTGTGCCGAAGGAATTTACGCACGACAAGGGGTGCCTGACCGGCGTTCTGTTCGAAAAGGTGCGCGCGGAAGTTGATGCCAAGGGTCGCCGCAACCTGGTTCCGACCGGCGAGCCGGATGTGCACATGGAGTGTGATGAAGTGCTGGTGGCGATCGGCCAGGAGAATGCATTTCCCTGGATCGAGCGTGATCTTGGTTTGCAGTTCGACGACTTGGGCATGCCGGTGCTCAACCAGGCCACATTGCAATCGACGCTGCCGCGGGTCTTCTTTGGCGGTGACTCGGCGTTGGGGCCGAAGAACATTATTACCGCTGTCGCCCAGGCGCACGACGCGGCAATTTCCATCGACAAATTTTGCCGCAGCGAGGACTTGCTGCAGCGACCTGCGCCGCATGTGAAGGTGCTCAGCCAGAAGATGGGCATCCACGAGTGGAGCTACGACAACGGCATCACCATGGACCTGCGTCATCGCGTGCCCACGCAGGAAATCAAGAAGGCCCTTTCCAGTATCAAGACCGAATTCGAACTGGGTTTCGATCCGCAGCTGGCGCTGGCAGAGGCGCAGCGTTGCTTCAACTGCGACGTGCAGACGGTTTTTGCGGACAAGGCCTGCATTGAATGCGACGGTTGCGTCGACATTTGCCCGGTTGACTGCATCACTTTCACCGCCGACGGCGAGGAGCGGGAACTGCGTGGCCGTCTTACCGCACCAGCGCTGAATGCCAGTCAGGACCTCTATGTCTCGGGGCTGCTCAAGACCGGGCGCATCATGGTCAAGGATGAGGACGTGTGCCTGCATTGCGGAATGTGCGCCGAACGCTGTCCTACCGGGGCGTGGGACATGCAAAAAATTCTGATCAATGTTGCTCACGCGGGGCAGGGATGAGCGCGACCCATATTAGAACTAACGATTTCGTCATCAAGTTCGCCAACGTCAACGGCTCGGGGTCGGCTTCGGCGAATACTCTGTTCGCCCGCTCGATTTTGAGGATGGGCGTGCCGACTGGTTCACGTAATATCTTTCCGTCCAACATTCAAGGGTTGCCGACCTGGTATGAAGTGCGTGTCTGCGAGCAGGGATGGATGGGCCGCCGTGGCGGTGTCGACATTATGGTGGCGATGAATCCGCAGACCTGGGACAAGGATGTGGCCGAGATCGATCCGGGCGGCTATATTTTTTACGACAGCACGCGGCCACTGCCACGTTCAAAATTTCGTGATGACATCACGGTGTTGGGCATGCCGCTGACCGAGATCTGCAATCGCGAATACAGCATCCCGCGCGAACGTCAGCTGTTCAAGAACATCATGTATGTCGGGGCGTTGGCGGCGCTGCTTGGAATAGAACTTTCCGAGATCGACAAGCTGATCGCAGAGCAATATGGAAAAAAACAGGCTTTGGTTGAATCCAATTACAAGGCGCTACGCATCGGTCACGACCACGCCAGGGAATATTTACCGGCGTCAATCGGCGTGGGCGTCACCCGTTCCGACAAAGTTGGCAAGCGCATTTTCATCGATGGCAACAATGCAGCGGGTCTGGGCTGTGTCTATGGCGGCGCCACTGTCGCGGCGTGGTATCCGATCACGCCGTCAACATCGCTGGTCGAGGCATTCACTGCGCACTGCAAGGCACTCCGCCACGATCCGGAAACCGGCGAAGCGAAATATGCCATCGTTCAGGCCGAGGATGAACTTGCGTCGATCGGCATGGTGATCGGCGCGGCATGGAATGGTGCGCGTGCCTTTACCGCGACTTCGGGCCCCGGCATTTCATTGATGCAGGAGTTTCTGGGACTGGCCTATTTCGCCGAAATTCCCGCGGTGATTTTCGATGTGCAGCGTGGCGGACCTTCCACCGGGATGCCGACGCGCACCCAGCAATCGGATCTGTTGGCCTGTGCCTATGCCTCCCACGGCGATACCAAGCACGTGCTGCTGTTTCCGCAGGATCCGCACGAAAGCTTTGAGTTCGCCGCCAAGTCTTTCGATCTGGCGGATCGTTTGCAGACCCCTGTGTTTGTGATGCTCGATCTTGATATTGGCATGAACGAATGGCTGGTTGATCCGCTCGAGTGGGACGATACGCGCACCTATGATCGCGGCAAGGTGATGCGTCATGACGATCTTGAGGCAGGCAAGGATTTTGGCCGCTATCTGGATGTCGATGGCGACGGCATTCCCTATCGCACCCTTCCCGGCACCCACCCGACGCGCGGCGCATTCTTCACCCGCGGCACCACGCGCGACCGTTACGCAAAGTACAGCGAAGTTGGCGCGGTGTATGTCGACAACATGGAACGCCTGCTGAAAAAATTCGATACCGCCAAAAAACTGGTTCCGTCACCCGTCATCGTCAAGGCCCGGCATGCTACTGAATATGGCGTTGTCTACATCGGTTCCACCAGCGAGCCGATGCGGGAGGCTGTGTCACTGATCGAGAGTCAGGGCCTGCATGTCGATACGTTGCGGGTACGCGGCTTTCCATTCAGCGATGAGGTGTTCCATTTCATCGAGACTCATCCTCATACCTTTGTCATCGAGCAGAATCGCGACGCCCAGTTGAAAACGCTGTTGATGGTGGAAGGTCAGATCGATCCGGCGCGGCTGATTTCCGTGCTGCACTATGACGGGACGCCAATCACCGCCAAATTCATCTGCCGCGAAATCGCCGCCCGCATGACGGCGGCCAATGTGACACCGATCAAGAAGGTGGGGACATGAGCTATCTGGCCAAACCCAAACTGCACCACCCGTCACTCCAACCCAACGCACTGGGATACACGCGGCGCGACTACGAAGGTGCGATGTCCACCATGTGCGCCGGATGCGGACATGACTCGATATCTGCGGCGATCATTCAGGCCTGTTACGAACTCGATATTCCGCCACATCGTGTCGCCAAGCTGTCGGGCATTGGTTGCTCTTCCAAAACGCCGGATTATTTTCTCGGTAATTCACACGGCTTCAACAGCGTGCATGGACGCATGCCTTCGGTGCTCACGGGAGCGTCGCTGGCCAATCGCGACCTAATTTATCTCGGTGTTTCGGGAGACGGTGATTCGGCTTCGATCGGTCTGGGTCAATTCGCGCATGCCATGCGGCGCGGCGTCACGATGGTCTATATTGTCGAGAACAATGGCGTGTACGGACTCACCAAAGGCCAGTTTTCGGCCACTGCGGATGCGGGTTCGCGTAGCAAGGCGGGCGGTATCAACGAAGACTCGGCCATCGACCTCGCGGCGCTGGCCTTGCAAATGGGCGCCACATTCGTCGGCCGAGGTTTTTCGGGTGACAAGGAGCAACTGGTGCCATTGCTGCGGGCTGCATTCAGCCACGGTGGCACCGCCTTCATTGATGTCATCAGCCCGTGCGTGACTTTCAATAATCACAGCGGTTCGACCAAGAGCTACGATTACGTGCGGGAACACAATGCTGCACTGAACAGGATCGATTTCATCGTCGGACGGAACGAGATAACTACCGAGTACGCGCCGGGTTCCCTGGTCGAAGTTCCGCAACATGACGGATCGATCCTGCGCCTGCGCAAGTTGCACGATTCCTATTCGCCCACCGACCGAATCGCCGCCATCAGCCACATCGCGGAGCGACGTGCGCTGGGTGAAATCGTGACCGGCCTGCTTTATGTCGACGACCAGCCACGAACCATTCACGATCACCTTGGCACCGTCAAAGTGCCGCTCAATCAACTCGGTGAAAGCGCGCTTTGCCCTGACAACGCGGCGCTGACAGGAATCAACGCCTCCCTGCGCTGATTTTTTTGTTCGCTTTTCCACCCTGCTCTAGAGCGAACCGGTGATTGACAGCTACTGCCCAAGCAGTCAATAATCACTGCCTTAACAGTTACTGATCTGTCAATCACCTTGCACATGACAGCCCGAACCCCGAAGTCCGCGACCAAGCCGCTTTACATGGTGAAAAACTATGTATCGCAGGACAGCCCGGTCTATTTGATGAATCAGTTGCGGACGAAATTCATTGCAACGCTGGATGCGGATCTGGCCGAGCATGGCATCACCGCGGCGCAGTGGGGCATTCTGCGCATGATTTCCGACGGACGGGGAAACACTGCTGCGGTGCTATGCCGTCATTACGGCTACGACACCGGTTCCATGACGCGGATGATTGATCGTCTCGCGGACAAAGGTTTGATCCAGCGCGAACGGTGTGGTCGTGACAGGCGTCAGGTACTTTTGGCGCTGACGAAGGATGGAGAAAAGATGGTTGAGTCGGGTGTATTCAAGGTCGTCGCGGTCCTCAATCATCACCTCGCGGGCTTTGGTAGTGATGAAGTCGAATTGTTAACGGGCTTTCTGCGGCGCATGCTGAGCAACGCCGATATTGAAGCGACATGACAGTCAATTCATGCACTTTGGCCGGGTGCCCATGATGCCGCGCAATTCAATTGCCCCGATCATGGCGGCATTGCTGGTCTCTGCATGCCTGGGAGTCGGCGATCTTTCGCCCAGCGGAAAGGTGGTTGAGCCGGGTACGCTGGCGGCCGACAAGAGTTTTGCCGATTCCGCCACTGCAGCGCCGAACCCGGACTGGTGGCGAACGTTCGGTGATGCGCAGTTGACTGCGTTAATCGACGAAGCCCTTAAAGCCAATCCGGCTCTCAAAATCGCCGAGGCACGATTGGCAGGCGCCCAGGCCGCCGCCAGCCTGGCGACCGCGAATCGAATGCCGCAGATCGGGGTGAATTTTCAGGCTGATCGCGAGCGCTTTTCGGAGAGCTACATCTATCCTCCGGGATTCGGCGGAGAGCGGTTCACACCCGCACGCGCGACGCTGGATTTCTCCTACGAGCTCGATTTTTGGGGACGCACCCGGGCACTGCTCGATGCCTCGGTTTCCGAAGCCAGGGCTGCGGAAGTCGATCGTGACGCAGCACGTTTGTTGTTGGCAGTGGCGGTGGCGCGCAGCTACGTGGAACTTGATCGTTTGTACATCCAGCGCGATCTGGTCGAAAAATTATTGACGGAACGACGCGAAGCACTGGCACTGGCGGCTGCGCGGGGCAAGGCCGGTCTGGACGAGACCTCGGTCGCGGCGCGTTCATCAGCGCTATTGGCCTCTGTTGAGGGTGAGCTCCCGGCCCTTGATCAGCAGATCAATATCACCCGTCATCAACTTGCGGCGCTGCTGGGTGCTGGGCCCGATCGTGGTCTTGCCATCGAACGGCCCAAATTGACTGACGCTGGCACGCTGGCATTGCCCTCGGTACTGCCCGCTGATCTGCTCGGACGGCGGCCCGATGTGGTGGCGCAGCGTCTTCGGGTTGAGGCGGCGGACAAATATGGCGAAGCAGCCCGCGCCGATGCATATCCCAACGTCAATCTGCTTGTGTTCGTCGGCGGGCAATCACTCGGTCTCAATAAACTGATGGAGGCGGGGAGCCGGATTGCCGGATTTGGCGCCGCGGTTCACGTGCCACTTTATGGTGGCGGAAGGGTGCGCGCCGAAGTGCGCGAACGTTATGCCGACTACGATGCCGCTGTGGCGCAGTACAACAACACGCTGACGGAAGCGCTCAAGGAAATCGCCAACGCAGTGTCGACATGGCGTGGCATTGAGGCCAGGGATCTGTCGCAACGTACTGCGACAGAACAAATCGGCATTGCGCGCGACAACGCCCGCCGCCGCTATGACGCCGGTCTGAGCAATAAGCTGCCACTGATCGATCGTGAGTTCGATCTCCTGACTGAGCAACGTCACGGTGCAGACATCCGGGCGCAACGTTTCACTGCCGCCATCGAATTGAATCGCGCGGTGGGTGGCGGTTTCTCCACTTCAGCCGCGACGTCGAATGCGGCGTCCCAACCTAATATCCAGCAGACCCCGCGCTGAGCGAATATCACCGGAGTGATCGAATGAATACACCGACACAAACAGAACCCAACAACGACGGCCGCAACCGGGCGCTGATTGTACTTGCGGTGGTATTCATCATTGCCGGTATTGCCTACGGCGTCTGGTGGGCAGTTCACGGTCGTTACCACGAAACTACTGATGACGCTTATGTAGCGGGCAACGTGATTCAAGTCACGCCACAAGTCGCGGGGACCGTAGTCTCGATCTATGTTGAAGATACTGATTTCACCAAGGCCGGTGCACCGCTGGTCAAACTTGATCAGGCCGATACGCGTGTTGCGCTGGAGCAGGCCGAGGCGGATCTGGCGCGCAGTGTGCGCGATGTGCGTGGCCTGTTTTCCGACGATGCGGCGCTTGCCGGCGAAATATCCCGTCGCGAAGCTGATTTGGCCAAGGCCAGGGATGATCTGTCGCGGCGGCAGGGACTGGCGAATACCGGTGCGGTATCCACCGAAGAGATCGTGCATGCCAGCTCCGCACTGAAAACGGCCGAAGCGGCGTTGACAGTTGCCCGCGAACAATTCAACGCAATGCGCGCATTGACTGCGGGTACTTCCATCGAGCGCCATCCGACCGTGGCCAAAGCCGCCGCTCGTTTCAAGGAAGCTTTTCTTGCCCAGGGGCGCACGATCATCGTCGCGCCGGTGTCGGGCTATATTGCCAAGCGCTCGGTTCAGGCCGGACAGCGCGTGGCGCCGGGTGCACCGCTGATGGCGATTGTGCCGCTCGACGCAGTGTGGGCCGACGTGAACTTCAAGGAAGTGCAATTGCAGCACATGCGGATCGGACAACCGGTCAAGGTGACGGCGGATCTGTACGGCAGTGATGTCGAGTATCACGGCAAGATCATGGGCCTGGGCGCTGGCACCGGCTCTGCGTTCGCCCTGTTGCCGGCGCAGAACGCTACCGGCAACTGGATCAAGGTGGTGCAGCGCCTGCCGGTGCGGGTGGCACTGGATCCCAAGGAACTGGCGGAACATCCGCTGCGCATCGGGCTTTCACTGATCGGTGATGTCGATACCAGCAATCGTGATGGCAAGCCGGTCACTGATGCTCCGCGTACAGAGCCGGCGGTTGTCACCGAAGTGTATGGCGACAGCATCAAGGCGGCCGAAATTCGAGCAAAGGAAATCATTGCTGCCAATATGGCTGGTGTGACTGTAAAGGATGGGCACTCGGCCAACACTGGGCAATAGTGCGCGAGCGTTAGAATTGCCTGCTTCATTGCAATAGCATTCACTGCCACTCCGCATGAAAGCCGAATCCGATCGCACCGTCGCTTGGTGGCTGTTTGCCTGCTGTGCCATGGTTTTTGCCACCTTGATTGTTGGTGGCGTTACCCGACTGACACATTCCGGACTATCCATTGTCGAATGGCAACCCTTGCTTGGCGCCATCCCGCCGCTTGGCGAAACGCATTGGCAGGAACTTTTCGCCAAATATCAGCAGTCGCCCCAATTCCAGAAGGTCAATGTCGACATGACTCTCGAAGGCTTCAAGTTCATCTTCTGGTGGGAATGGGTGCATCGCCTGCTCGGGCGGGCCATCGGTGTGGTGTTCTTCGTACCCTTCCTCTGGTTTCTGCTCAAGGGGCGCATTGACAGGAATCTGGTGCCAAAACTTTTCGGCTTTTTCGTGCTTGGCGGCTTGCAAGGGGCGATCGGCTGGTACATGGTCAAGAGCGGGCTGGTGGATGATCCGCGCGTATCGCAGTATCGCCTCGCCGCGCATCTGGGCCTGGCATTCCTGATCTTCGGATTGATGCTATGGACCGGTCTTGGATTGCTCGGCCATCGCGAGGCAGCCGCAAGCGGAACGTCGTTACGAACTCTACAAACAGCGGGTGCGGTTTTCGTCGCAATGCTTTTCGTAATGGTGCTGTCGGGTGCCCTCGTTGCGGGCACACATGCCGGAGTGCTCTACAACAGTTTTCCGTTGATGGGCGAACATTTTGTGCCATCTGAAGTTTTGGCGCTGACTCCGGCGTGGCTCAATGTATTCGAGAATCAAAGCACTATTCAGTTCGACCATCGGACCATTGCGTGGTTGTTGTTCTTCAGTCTGCCGCTGTTTTGCTGGATCGTGATCAGGCGTGCGCCTTTGGCGCGCCCGGCGGCGTT
>JANYCD010000039.1 GCA_025360425.1 Sterolibacteriaceae bacterium | reverse complement strand
TCGCCACCACTAGTTAAAGTAGCTTCGTGCTTCCTCGAAGCGTTCGGCAAACCAGCCTTTTCTCAACTCCTCAGCACGTACTTTCCCGCCACTTTTCGGCGCGTGAACAAAACGGCCGTCACCGATATAAATTCCTACGTGGGAATGGGGGCGGTTGAGGGTATTGAAAAAAACCAGATCACCTGGCTTCAGCCTCGCACTGTCCACCGGCCTGCCCTTGCGCGCGATATCGGCGGCTGATCCGGCAAGCTTGATGCCGGCGGCATTCTCATAGACATAACTGACCATACCGCTGCAGTCGAGTCCGGCGGCGGGGTTTTTGCCGCCAAAGCGGTAGCCGGTTTCCACCAGTCCCATGGCGAACAGCGCCACATCCTGCCCCCGGCTCTCGGCCGCGGTCGGCGTACTTCCAGTGCCGGCGCTGGTCGAAGGTGGCGCGGATAAACTGCCGCAAGCCGCGAGCAACAGCGCAGCAACGGTGACGACCATCAGGTAAATGAATCGACGAATCATCGGACCATGCTAGTCCGGCAACCTTCCCGGTATCGTTCCAAACACCACGGGAAAATTCGCGTAATTGCGCTGTGCCGTTCAGGGTTTGTCGTTAGTCCGCAACCGGCGCCACGCCTGCCAGGCAAAAAATCCGCGACGCGCCCAGCGCCACCCAGCTTTGGGCCTGACTATCAGCAGAGCCATCGCGACGCCAGCGATCAACTGGGGATGAATACGTAACCAGGCAATACCTGCACGCACCTGCTCAACAGTCTTGAATGCCGGTGCAATGCCGGAAAAATCCTGTGCAAGGTCACGGCGCAATGCAGCGCTCTTGAATTGCAAGAGCTGCTTCCGTAATGCCAGTTCGACTTCCCTGCTCATTTACCTGAATCGAGTTCGGCCTTGTCCTGAGCCAACTCGGCCAGACTCGTCGCGAAAAGGCGCGAACGCCTGTTTGCAGCGCGCAACGCAAAAGACAAAGCTGCAACTCCGGTGGCGAGGAAGACCGTAGTAAAGAGGCCAAGGATCAACAGTCGATGCTCGTCCCAGAACAGCACCGTCAAAAATACGGCAAGGAACACAATGCTTGCCGCAAGCAGGAAGAATGCGGCCGCGCCATAAACCAGCAGACTGAAAAAACGCGCTCGTTCTTGTTCCAGTTCCGTCGCGAGCAGCTGGACGCGGGTTTGCAGCAGTTCCAGACCATGGGACAGCAAGCTTCGCAGGGAGCCCAGCAGCCCGCGATTGGGCTCAGCTTCCATCAGGAGCTTAACGACGGCCGATCAACAGACCGATCACCAGCCCCACGCCGGCGGCAATGCCCACCGAACGCCAGGGATTATCGTGCACGTAATCGTCAGTGGCACGACTAACCACCTTGGCCTTCTCGACCAGCGCGGCTTGTGTATCGGCAAGTTGCAGCTTGGCGTCGGCCAAACGGCTTTGTATCTTGCTGCGCAATTCAACGGCCTTTTCTCCGGCCTGCCCCGCGGTCACGCGCAGCAGTTCTTCCGCGTCGGCAACGACAACTTTGAAATCGGATATCAGTTTTTCCTTGGTGACATCGGTCATGGTGTTCTCCGCTAATAATAAAGAATGAATGACGTTGGAAGGCTACCGGCTTTGCCACGGGAGTGCAATGACATCAGTCAAAGCGCCCAGTTATATTCGATGAGCAAAGGCGCGTGATCGCTGAAACGCTGCGTCTTGTAAACGCTGGCCGACTTTGCCGTCGCCGCAACGCCTGGGGTGGCGATCTGGTAGTCGATGCGCCAACCGACGTTATTGGCCCGGGCCTGCCCCCGGTTTGACCACCACGTGTAAGCCTCGCCAGTGGTATCCGGATGCAATCGGCGATAAACATCGATCCAACCCAGTTCGTCAAATGCCTGCGTCAGCCATGCACGTTCCTCGGGCAGAAAACCGGAATTCTTCTGGTTCGATTTCCAGTTTTTGAGATCGATCTCCTTGTGCGCGATGTTCCAGTCACCGCACAGGATGATCTCCCGCCCTTCAGCGCGCAGCATCACAAGCTGGGGATAAAAGAATTTCATGAAACGAAACTTGGCTTCCTGGCGTTCGGGTGAGCTTGAGCCGGAAGGAAGGTAGAGCGATACGACCGAAAGATTGCCCCAATCAGCGCGGATATAGCGGCCTTCGGCATCAAATTCGGGGTTGCCGATGCCTTCCGTCACCCGATCCGGTTTCTTGCGTGCATATAGCCCAACACCACTGTAGCCCTTCTTTTCCGCGCAATGAAACCAGCCGCCAAAACCCTGCGGGGAACGCATCGTCTCGGTTAGATCGGGCAACTGCGCCTTGATTTCCTGCAAGCAGACAACGTCGGCCTTCTGCTCACCGAGCCAGTCGTAGAGGCCTTTGGTAGCAGCGGAACGAATGCCGTTCAGGTTAAGGGAGATAACTTGGAGCATGTAGAATGGAGCGCTTATGACGAGTCCCGATTCTAGCCGCGATTTCATTGCCTTCGCTTGCGAACGCGGGGTACTCCGTTTCGGCGAATTCAAAACCAAAGCCGGGCGCCTGTCACCTTATTTCTTCAATGCCGGCCTGTTCAACGACGGCACTTCGCTGGCGAAACTTTGCGACTTCTATGCTGGCGCCATCCTCGCTTCCGGAATCGCCTTTGATGCCCTGTTTGGTCCCGCATACAAGGGCATCCCTTTGGTCGCAGGCATTGCCATGGCACTGGCCCAACGAGGTTGCAACAAACCTTTTTGTTACAACCGCAAGGAAGCCAAGGATCATGGCGAAGGCGGCACGCTGGTTGGGGCGGCGCTGGCCGGCCGCGTGTTGATCGTGGATGACGTAATTTCCGCCGGCACCTCAGTCAGGGAATCGGTTGACCTGATCCGCAGCGCTGGCGCCATCCCGGCAGGCGTGGTGATCGCATTGGACCGCCGGGAGCGGGGCAGCGGTCAGCTTTCTGCGGCTCAGGAAGTACAAAGTACCTATGGAATTCCTGTGATCTGCGTCGCTACCCTTAATGATCTGATAGGATTCCTTGCAGGTAATGACGAGCTGGAACGAAATTTGGATGCGGTAATCCGCTATCGGAAACACTACGGAATTCAGGAGGGCTGACCCATGTTGATGCGCACGACGATTTCGGTACTTGTTCTGGGACTGGCTTTGGCTGCACCAACCGCCAAGGCCGCACGAACCTTCTGTTGTGCCGACGGACAAGGCAAGCGCGTATGCAGCGACGTGCTGCCTGACGCCTGCATCAACAAACCCTACAGTGAGTTCAACGAACGCGGGATCAGAGGCCCGGATCACGACGCCCCGCTGACCGATGTCCAGATGGCGGCGCGAGATGCCGAACTGAAGAAGAAGCGGGATGCAGACAAGTTGGCGCTGGATCAGCAGCGCCGTGATCAGGCTCTGCTCAGCACTTACGCGACAGAAGCCGATCTGGATGCCGGGCGCGACCGTGCTCTGGGAGAGGTTCAACGCAACATCAAGCAGGTTCAGGACAAACTTGACCAAGCGGTCAAGGATCAGAAAAAATTGTCAAACGATCTTTTGCAATACAAATCCAAGGGTGAAGAAGTCCCGCAGGACGTCAAAGAACAGCTCAGTCGCAACAATCTGGAAGTCAAGGGACAACAGGCTGCGTTGGTCTCCAAAAACCAGGATATCGAGCAGATCAAGGCCAAGTTCGAGGCTGACCGGGTTCGCTTGCGCGAACTGCGCGGAGGTGGCAAACCCGCGGACGATGCCGCCAAATCGGTTGCGGGTGCAGACAAACCGGCGCCAGCAAAGCCTTAAGCGGCGGACTATCCGGCCAGTTTTTTGCGCAGCAGGTCATTCACCTGCTGCGGATTGGCCTTCCCCTTCGTGGCCTTCATGGCTTGGCCGACCAGCGCGTTGAAGGCCTTGTCCTTGCCGGCGCGAAACTCTTCGACTGATTTCTGATTGGTGGCAAGCACTTCGTCGATGATTTTTTCTATCGCGTCGGTGTCGGTGATTTGTTTCAGGCCCTTGGTCTCGATAACGTTATCGGCGTCTTTTCCTTCGCCAGCCCAGAGCGCGTCGAACACATCCTTGGCAATTTTGTGGGAAATGGTGCCGTCTTTAATCTTCTTTAGAATTCCTGCAAGTGCTTGTGGGAATATTGGACAGCTACTGAAATCCAATCCCTCTCTATTGATGGCAGCGGAAACGTCCCCTATCACCCAATTAGCGACTAGTTTGGGGGTGGATTGACGTTTCTCTCTAATCAAAGCTGCCGCGGCTTCACTATCAGCAATCCAAGGCTGCTTATTTGGCCCCAGTGCCTCTAAAGTATCTTCAAAATAGCGGGCCATTTCTTTTGTTGAAGTAAGTGCGTCTGCGTCATGGGTTTGCAAACCATACTCGGCTTCGAAACGCCGCTGCATCG
>JANYCD010000054.1 GCA_025360425.1 Sterolibacteriaceae bacterium | reverse complement strand
CAGAGCCGGCCCCGTTTGATTGGACAGTATTTCCACGGAGATAAGTGGAGCCTTGCGGTGTAGCGTTATCCACGGCGCCGCCGCCCGCTCTCTATAGCGGGAGGCGAGCGGCGCGGTGGATAACGCGGTCATCATGCCGCGATTCTCTGCGGCGGGAGTCCGGCGAAGTAAATCGCATCAGGCGTCTTTCCGTCAAGTGATTGATGCGGCCGGCGGGTGTTGTAGAAGTTGAGGTAGGTGCCCAGTCCGGCCTTGGCGGCCGACACGGAATCGTAAGCTTTCAGATACACCTCCTCGTACTTGACGCTCTTCCAAAGCCGTTCAACGAACACATTGTCGCGCCAGCAGCCACGGCCATCCATGCTGATCTGGATGCCCTGTTCCTTGAGCAGCCCGGTGAACTCGCTGCTGGTGAACTGGCTGCCCTGATCGGTATTGAAGATTTCCGGTCTGCCGTGGCGGCTAATCGCTTCCCGCACCGCGTCCAGGCAGAAATCCGTCGTCATGGTGTTGGATATCCGCCAGGACAGGACGCGACGGCTGTACCAGTCGAGCACGGCCACCAGATAGACGAAACCCCGGCGCATCGGGATGTAGGTGATGTCCGTCGCCCACACCTGGTTGGGCCGCTCGATCACAAGAGTCCGCAGCAGGTAGGGATAGATCGGGTGCGCGCTGTTCCGCCGGCTCAGGTTCGGCTTGCGGTAGAGCGCCTCGATGCCCATCTTCTTCATCAGCGTGCCGACATGCTTGCGCCCGATTCGCTGGCCTTCCGGGCGCAACATGTCACGCAGCATCCGAGTCCCGGCGAATGGATATTCCAGATGCAGCTCGTCAATTCGGCGCATCAACGCCACGTCCTCAGGCGAGGTTGGCCGTGGAACGTAGTAGGCCGTGGAACGCGCCAGTTCGAGAATCCGGCATTGCCGGACCACCGGCAGATCGTGGGTGTGATCGATCATCGCTTTGCGCTCAACAGTCCCGCCTTGGTGAGCGCGCTTTCTAAAAAATCATTCTCCAACGTCAGTTGCCCGATCTTGGCGTGCAGCGTCTTCAAGTCCGGCTCCGGTGCCCGCTCCCCCGTGTCGCCGAAAACCTGGGCCGACCGTTCCATCAGCTGACTCTTCCAGTCAGTGATCTGGTTGGGATGAATATCAAACTGTTGCGCCAATTCCGCCAACGTCTTGTCGCCCTTCAGCGCAGCGATCGCCACTTGCGCCTTGAACTTGGCGGAGTGGTTCCGCCGTTTCCTTCTTGCCATGTGCTTGCTCCATTTCAGAGCCCTTCCGGGCCGTGGGTTGAGCAAAGCTATCACTTATCTCCCTGTCCGAATTTCCGGGGCCGGCTCTTTAATCTGGTCGATTGTATTTGGCCCCCGAGGTTTGCAAAACGAGTCTTTAAATATGGGTTCGCCACATTTTTGCAGCACGGAAATTTTTGAATCTCCAATCTGAACCAATTGCCGATTACATTCAAGTGATTCAGCGCGAACGTCCAATGTGAAAGCAAGCGCTGTAAGAACCATTAATGCGGATGCCATTAGCGGTTGGCATGTTGGAGGCGAATTGTTCATAATTAGATTATGCGCCAACGATCTGGTTGTTATCCACCATGAATGAATTCATCGAAATCCAGCACGAAGGCGCGGTCACCACGCTGTGGCTGAATCGGCCTGAAGTGCACAATGCTTTCAGCAGCCGGCTGGTCATCGAGTTGTCCGAGGCCTTTGATCGGATTGCGGGTGATTCAGCAACCCGAGTGGTGGTCATCGCTGCGCGCGGCAAGAGCTTTTCCGCTGGCGGTGATCTCGGTGAGATGAAAGCGGCCGGGCAGACATCAATGGAAGAAAACATGGTCGGCGCCCGGCGTTTCGCCGACACCCTGCGCGCCATTGCCCATCTGGACAAGCCGACCATCGCTCGTGTTCAGGGCGCGGCGCTCGGTGGCGGCATGGGTCTCGCTGCGGCGTGCGATATTTGCATCGCGTCGGACAATGCCAGCTTCGCCACTTCGGAGGTTCGCTTCGGCGTCATCCCGGCGATTATCAGTCCCTACGTGATTCGCGCCATCGGCGAGCGCCAGGCGGCGCGTTACTTTCTCACCGCCGAGCGAATCAGCGCGGCGCGGGCAGCCGCGCTCGGACTGGTGCACGAATGTGTGCCGGCGGACGTGCTGGATGCGAAGGTTGCAGAAATCATCACTGCCTTGTTGCAGGGCGGCCCCAAGGCCCAGGCTGCGGCCAAGGACCTGATCCGGACGGTGGTCCATCGCTCGCTTGATGATGCGCTGCTATCCGAAACCTCGTTCCGCATCGCCAACCAGCGAGCCCAGCCCGAAGCCGGTGAGGGTCTTTCTGCCTTCCTCGAAAAGCGCACTGCGGCTTGGGTACCCAAGGCTTAGCCAATTGACGCAAGAACTCCCGGGGTAGCCAGCTTATCGTGCCTCTTGAGTATTTGATCGGGCCGTGCACGCGTCGTTGCGCCGCACGATCCCGGAACCGACAACAAAGAGGAGACATTCCATGAAAATGCGCATGAATCTACGCGCCTTCGCCGCATCCGCCGTCATTGCCCTGAGTACCATGTTCGGCTTTACCTCCGCATCCGGGGCTGATGCAATCGAAGGCCGACTGGCTCCGACCGACGACTACTTTTCACAGCTCGACAAGCATGCGATCACGCCCGACGTGAACGCCCAACTGGCCTACATGACCTTCACCGATTACATCTCACCACTTTACAGCCGCGGCTGCGATTTCGAAGCGTGGGCGCCGAAGAAGATGCCCAATCGCATCCTCAAGTATTCGCTGGCCTGGTACGCCTATGGTCTCACCAGTGTGGCGCTGATCGATCCGAACATGCGCCAGTTCGCCGGGCATGGCATCGATATCACCACGGCCAAAATGCGCTGCAAGGAAGTCTGGGGCGACTGGGAAGACGACAAGTTCGGCAAGGATCCGATCAAGAAAGACAACATCATGTACAAGGGCCACCTCAACCTGATGTACGGCCTGTATCAACTGGTGACCGGCGACAAACTCTACGAGAAGCAAAACATCCAACTCTCCAAGCTCATTTACAACGAGATCAAGGCCAGCCCCTATGCCGGCATCGTCTGCGAGCCCGACAACTATTTTCCCCAATGCAATTCCGTCGGTTACCTGAGCCTGTGGGTGTATGACCGGCTGCACGGCACCAACTACAAATCGGTCACCAAGGCCTGGTTGAAGTTCCTTGAGGACGACCTGATCGATCCCAAGACCGGGGCTTTCTGGCTTGCCTATCAACCGGTATCCAAAGCCGTCAAGCCATGGGTGTCCGGCTACACCACGGCGTGGACATTGACCATGATCCACGGCATGGATCCAGCCTTCGCCGAGAAGTACTATCCGAAGTTCAAGGAGACTTTTGTCGAGGTGTTTGACAACGGCGCCAAGGCGCGCGTCCGCGAAACTACCAACACGATGGATGTCGATGGCGGCTCCGGCGTGGCATCCGCTTTTGCCTTGGTGCTGGCCAAGGAAATGGGCGACAAGCAGTTGTTCGACCAATTGCTTAACTATCTTGAGCCCCCGGCAAAGCCGACCATCACGTCGGGCATCCTGCATTACGAAAAGCCGAGCAATCTGCTGTTCGACGAGTTGCTGTTCGTCGGCAAGGTGCATGTCGGCTTCGGCACCATCCTCAACGCACCGCTGCCTGGCGCCAAGGGCGAGCCGGTGGCAATGAAGAAGTAAGCGAGCCGATGCAAGGCATGTCGAACCGAATCGTCATTGCGCAAGGTGTACGCGCAACCTTGATTCGGTTCGCTGCCACCTTCTCGATCTCGCTTTTGTTCGGCGCCACAGTACTCGCGGGCGAACACGATCACCACAAGATGGCGACCGAGCCGCCTGCTGATGAGCCCTTGGCGCAGGCGCCGGTCAAGGTGCCCGATCTTGAAGTGCTGAACCAGGATGGAAAGAAAATTCACTTCTATCGCGATCTGGTCAAGGGCCGCACGGTGGCGGTGAATTTCATCTACACCACGTGCACCGCGATCTGTTCGCCGATGACGGCCAACATGCGCGAGGTCCAGCAACTGCTGGGTAGCGACGCGGGCAAGGTCGAAATGATCTCCATCACCATTGATCCAAAGCTTGATACACCGTCGGCGCTCAAGGCCTTTGCCCAAAAGTTCGAAGCAGGCCCGGGTTGGGCCTTCGTGACCGCCAGTCCGGCGACCATTGCGAAATTGCAAAAGGGTTTTGCCGTTTCCATGTCGCGCAAGGAAGACCACACGCCACTGGTCATCATCGGCAACGACAGCACCAGAAAGTGGACGCGCAAGTTTGGCCTGGCGCATCCCGAGGTGATTGCGGCAGCAATCCGGCAGGCCGCAGGTCTGCCGGAAGCCACACCCTGATAGACTTTCCAAACTCCCGCGCTCAGACGGGATTTATCCGGAGGTAGTCCACCATGCCCTTGAAGCCGCTCGATCCGATCATTCTCAAGTGTGTCGCCACGTTTGAAAGCTGGGGTCCCGATACCCCCATGACCACGATTCGCAAGGAATGGGACGAAGTGTTCTCCGACGTGGTGCCGACGGTGGGCGCCACATCACAACCGATCGACATCGCTGGCATCAAGGCCGAATGGATCACCGCCCCGGAAGCACAGCAGGATCGCGCGATTTTGTATCTGCACGGTGGCGGCTACGTTCTCGGCTCGATCAACTCGCATCGCGACGTCTGCGAAAGATTGTCGCGCGCGGCGAAGGCGCGTGTGTTGGCGATCGAATACCGGCTGGCACCGGAGCATCCGTTTCCCGCAGGCATTGATGATGCGGTCGCTGCCTATCGCTGGCTATTGAAGCAGGGCCTGCCGGCAAAGCGCATAGCGATCGCGGGCGATTCCGCCGGTGGCGGCTTGAGCGTTTCGACGCTTCTCGCGCTCAAGCACGCTGGCGATCCGCTGCCGGCGTGCGCCACGCTGATGTCACCCTGGGTGGATCTCGAGTTGTTGGGCGATTCCATGACCAGCAAGGGCGATGAAGACCCGATGATCAAGAAACCCATGGTCGCGGTGATGTCCGCGACCTACGTTCCGTCAGGCGACCTGCGCAATCCCTTGATCTCGCCGCTTAATGCCGATCTCAGCGGATTGCCACCGCTGATGATCCATGTCGGCACGCGCGAGGTTCTGCTCGACGATTCGGTTCGCCTCGCTGCCAGAGCCAAAAAAGCCGGCGTTGAAGTTGAGCTCAAGGCATGGGAAGGCCACGTGCACGTATTCCAGATCTTCGCCAGCGGCGTGAAGGACGGCGAAACCTCACTGCAGGAACTCGGCGCCTTCATCCGCAAACACATCGCCTGACCGCAAACGCCCAACCCGCGTCAATTCGACGCGACAGGTGCGGGAGACTCCGCTTTGGGCATTGGCAGGTTCTTCATCACTTCCTGCAGCGCCACCAGCGCATCCTTGTCTTCCTGAGTCAGCGGGTTCGCGGGAACACAGCGCGGATCGCTTTTCTGCAAGGCGGTAAACATCGCATGGTTGACCGGGATGGGCTGGCAGCCATGGCTTTGCTCGCAGATCATGTCCCATTCCGGTTTTGCCTGCACATGGCAGGCAAAGCAGTTGCCGCCAAAGCGATTCACCACATCGGCATAGCCGCGCCTGCGTATCTTGCTGCCCTCGGGGCTGACGTCGAGTTCGAAAAACTCCCAGTCTTTGGTGGCCGGGCTGCTGCCGGGCTGCCCCTTGACCATGACTTCGCCAGGCACCAGTTGCACGACTGAGCCAGGCGGATAGACGCCGCCCTTCTTCGACTTCGCGACGGCAAGCGTCTTGCTCTTGTTGCCAAGCAGATTGTCGACATAGAAGCCGCGCACCTTGGTCATCTTGGTCATGCATTGGAATGAAGTCTCGCTGACCCCCACCGGTTTGGCCGCCGCGGCAGCATGCGCTTCAAACGCGACCAGTGAGCTCGCGATGCCAAGTGCGACGAGCCAGACACGCATCAAGGATTTTGTGTGGGCGGTGCGTTGGAAAGTGATTTGTTCCATGGGGTTAAAAACAGACATCGGAAGTCTCCTCTGCGGGTTGGGAAAAGGATTGCGCCACAATTGTACGCAATTCAATTGCCGGCCATGCGGGGGCCGATGCGGGAGCGACAGAATTATTTCTTCAAATACAACAGGTGTCACCGGCGCAGCGCGGGCGGCTTTATCATTGGCGGCATCCTCATCCCTCCATTACGCACCGATGAATTTCGAAACCATCAACCATCACGTTGTCGACGGCATCCTCACCATCACGCTGAATCGTCCCGACCGGCTCAACGCATTCGTGCTGCGCATGGGCGAAGAACTGATCCTGGCCTTCAACCAGGCCAGCGAAGACGATGCGATCCGCGCCATCGTCGTCACCGGGGCGGGCCGCGCCTTTTGCGCCGGCATGGACCTCAACACCGAAGGCAATGCATTCGGCATCAACGAGACACTGACGCCGACGCTGGCCGATCTGGAGCAGCGCTTCAACGATCCCGAGATCGAGCACGGCATTCGTGATGCGGGAGGGCGAGTGACGCTGGCCATCTTCGATTGCAAGAAGCCGGTGATCGCCGCGGTCAATGGCGTCGCAGTTGGCTTCGGCGCCACCATGCTGCTGGCGATGGACATCCGCCTTGCCTCCGACAAGGCGCGTTTCGGCTTCGTCTTCGGCCGTCTAGGCATCGTCCCGGAAGCCTGTTCAAGCTGGTTTTTGCCCAAGGTGGTCGGTATTTCCAAGGCGCTGGAATGGACCTACTCGGCTGAGCTCATCCCGGCAGAAGAGGCGCTGCGCTGCAATCTGGTCAGCGAGGTCATCGTGCCGGAAATGCTGCTGGAGCGGGCCTATGCATTGGCAAGGACTATCGCCAACGAACGCTCGCCGGTATCGACGGCACTGATCCGCCAGATGATGTATCGCAACTCGGCCCTGCCGCACCCGCGCGAAGCCCACATCATCGAATCGCTCGGCATGCTGTACACCAGTCGTGCGGATGGCAAGGAGGGTGTCGCCGCATTCATTGAAAAGCGACCGGCAAAATTTAAAAGCCGGGCATCGGAAATGCCGCCCTTTTATCCATGGTGGCCGCGTTAAGCGGGAGCGATATCCGAAGAAAGATAATCATGACTTCTGTTCAATCCAATGCAACCAATGCCTATCGTTTCGTCGCACCCGAAGTTAGGCGGCTGGCAAGCTTAGAAGGTGCCGAAATAGATATGTGTGCGGTTGTCGATGTGTGTATTCGCCTAGAGGCATTGAGCGATATTTCTAAATCGGACGTGGTTCTCTGGGAAGCGTTGTCTTCCGCCGTGGTAGTCCGTTATGGCCGTTGCTTTAATAAGGGAGTCCGTGTTTCGCTACCGCATAACGTCATTTTGGCCGCTTCGACCGAAATGGAAACAACACATGCGTTTGTCAGTT
Source organism: Sterolibacteriaceae bacterium (assembly GCA_025360425.1). Classification (GTDB taxonomy): domain Bacteria; phylum Pseudomonadota; class Gammaproteobacteria; order Burkholderiales; family Rhodocyclaceae; genus JANYCD01. The sequence goes on along the minus strand of JANYCD010000054.1, from coordinate 26,729 downwards.
TTCTGCGCGACAAACACGTTGCTCATTCTGTGAATCCTTTTGAGGAAAACGATGTCGCTGTACAGATAGGTGACCATTTTGTTTCATCAATGGAGATAACGTCGGTTACTACGGCTCATGGGAGAGTTCTCGGGTTGTCTTTCGATATGCCCACGCAATTGAAAGAATTAGCGGAATGGTGGCTTGCATGGATTCGCACAGAGAAGGAAGTGGAGCGAAATAGGCTATTAGCGTATGTGAAGACAATCCCCCTCAAGCGATTAAAGCGCGCACCGCGGCACGTTCTCGGTACAGATACCGGCCCTCATAACGTTGGTAAGACGCGCAAGCGGCCTTAGTTCAAGCAAATAATTAGGGGCGGTAATTGGGAACGCCCATGTTTATTCTCGCTTGGAGCGTGAAAAGACTGTGGCTAAGCAGTCGTGCGAACGAAGACCACACCCGGCAATTTCTCGAAATGCGCGTCGCAGGTCAGCAAATCGGCGCCGTGCTCCAATGCCGTGGCATACACCACGGCATCGGCCGTCGCCATCCGGTATTGACGATGCAGGTCGACCGCAATGAGCGCGATCCGCGTATCGAGCGGCGCGACGACACATTTCTGGGTGAAAGCGATCACCTGATCGGCCTGGTTTTCTCCCACTTCCCGTACCAGCCACTTCGCAAGTTCCAACTGCACGATCGTCGGCACGACGCATTGCGTCTGGTCGGGGAACTCTTTGGCCAGCGTTTTCTTCAATGGCCCGCCGATGAGCCATTCGATCCAGATCGAGGTATCGACAACGCGCATCAGTAACGGTCTTTGCGATCCCGATAGCCTGTCACCTTCGCGCCCTTGGCAATCCCGGCAAGCTGCTTCAGCTCAGGCACCGGCATGATCAAAACGCCATTGCCCTTGGGGAGGGCGGGTATGTGTTCTTCCTGCTGATGCCGATCACCTGGGCTGCGCTGGCCTATCGGCCGGAGTTGATGCCGCCGTGGTTCCTGCAAATCATGAACGACTGGGTCTGGTTCATCTTCATATTGAGTTGGCCGCCCTTCGCGATCTTCATGATCCTCATTGCCGTCGCGATCTTTTGTGACCACAACACGCCGACGATCTTTCCCCGCTGGGTCGCATTCTTCAATGTGTGGTGCGCGCTCCTGATCGTTCCCGCAGCCCTGATCGAGTTCTTCAAGGCAGGCCCCTTCGCCTACGATGGGTTGATTTCCTTTTGGTTCATCTACATCGTTTTCTTTGGCTGGATCATGGTGATGAGCGTGGTCACGCTCAAGGCCACCAAAGCGGAAGACCTGCATCAGTCCGCTTGAGCGGCTGGCGGCCGATCAAGCCACTTCGAACAACCCCGCCGCGCCCATGCCGCCGCCGATGCACATCGACACCACCACATATTTGACGCCGCGGCGCTTGCCCTCGATCAGCGCGTGGCCGACCAGCCGGGCGCCGGTCATGCCGTAGGGGTGGCCGATGGAAATGCCGCCGCCGTTGACGTTGTATTTCTCCGGGTCGATACCGAGCTTGTCGCGGCAATAGACCACCTGGCAGGCGAAGGCTTCGTTGAGTTCCCACAGGCCGATGTCGTCGACCTTGAGACCGTGCAGCTTGAGCAGCTTGGGAATTGCGTAGATCGGGCCGATGCCCATTTCTTCCGGCGCGCAGCCGGCCACCGTCATGCCGCGATAGATGCCCAATGGCTTCAGGCCGCGTTTCTCGGCGAGCTTGCCATCCATCACCACGCAGGCCGAAGCGCCATCGGATAGCTGGCTGGCGTTGCCGGCGGTGATGAAGCCGCCATCGACGATGGGCTTGAGTCCGGCAAGGCTTTCCAGCGTGGTGTCGGCGCGGTTGCCTTCGTCGCGCGTGAGCGTGACGTTCTTGTAGCTGACTTCCTTGGTCTCTTTGTTGACGACCGCCATGCTGGCGTCGATGGGCACGATCTCGGCATCGAAGCGGCCGGCTTGTTGCGCGGCTGCCGTGCGGCGTTGTGATTCAAACGCGTAGGCATCCTGCGCTTCACGCGAGATGCCGTATTTCTTGGCCACGAATTCGGCGGTCAGCAGCATCGGCATGTAGGCGTGCCGCGCATGTTTGGTGACGTTCTCGTCCTTTTCCTTCGCCACCCATTCGAGATAGGGGGTCTGCACCGCCGAGATGTTTTCCTGTCCACCAGCCAGCACGACCTGCATGCCGTCGACGATGATTTGCTTGGCGGCGGTGGCAATGGCCATCAGGCCCGAGGAACACTGGCGGTCGATGGTCTGGCCCGACACCGTGTCGGGCAGGCCCGCGGCGAGCACGCCATTGCGGGCGATGTTCATGCCCGCGGTGCCGGCGCACAGCACCGAGCCGATCACCGCGTCGTCGATCTCGGCGCCATCGACACCGGCGCGGTCGACCGCGTGGCGCATCACGTGACCAAGCAGTGTCGGTGACTTGATGTTGTTGAGCGAACCGCGAAAGGCGCGGCCGATACCGGTGCGGGCGGTGGATACGATGACTGCGTTGGTCATGATGATGGCTCCTCGGTGATGCAGATGTGTTTGGGAATAGCGAAGGCGTTTACTTGTACTTGGCGAGTTCGAGTTTGCCAATCTGGTTGCGATGCACTTCGTCGGGGCCATCGGCGATGCGCAGCAGACGTGCATTGGCGTAAGCCAGTGCCAGGCCGAAGTCGTCGGTGATGCCGCCACCGCCGTGCGCCTGGATGGCCCAGTCGATGACGCGGCAGGCCATGTTCGGCGCCGCCACCTTGATCATGGCGATTTCCTTGCGCGCCACCTTGTTGCCGACGGTGTCCATCATCCACGCCGCCCTCAACACCAGCAGTCGGGCCTGGTCGATCATGATGCGCGACTCGGCAATGCGCTCCAGTGTCACCGTCTGTTCTGAAATCGGTTTGCCGAAAGCAACACGCGAACGCGTGCGTTTGCACATCGCCTCCAGTGCGCGCTCGGCGACGCCGATGACGCGCATGCAATGGTGAATGCGGCCCGGCCCTAAACGTCCCTGCGCGATCTCGAAACCACGCCCTTCGCCGAGCAGCATGTTGCCAAGCGGCACACGCACGTTTTCGAACAGGGTTTCGCCGGTCACGTCCGGTGCGCCGGGGAAGCCGAACACCGGCAGCGAGCGCACCACGCTGACACCCGGCGTCTCCATGGGAACCACGATCATCGATTGCTGCTTGTGCTTGTCCGCATTTTCCGGATCGGTCTTGCCCATGAAGATGAAGACCTTGCAGCGCGGATCGGGCGCGCCGGAAGAGAACCACTTGCGGCCGTTGATGACGTAATGGTCACCGTCGCGGACGATGGAACTCTGGATGTTGGTCGCATCCGACGAAGCCACCGCCGGTTCGGTCATGGCGAAGCAGGAACGGATCTTGCCGGCGAGCAACGGTGTCAGCCACTGCTTTTGTATTTCCGGGCTGCCGTAGCGCGTCAGCACTTCCATGTTGCCGGTGTCCGGGGCCGAGCAGTTGAACACTTCCGGTGACCAGAGCACGCGCCCCATGATTTCACATAGCGGTGCGTATTCAAGATTGGTAAGTCCGGCGCCGAGTTCCGATTGGGGCAGGAACAAATTCCACAGGCCGGCCACGCGTGCCTTGGGCTTGAGTTCCTCGATCACTTCGGGCCAGTAGTTGCCGGCGGAAAGCTCCTGGTGATAGCGGCCCTCGTTCGGATAAATGTGCTCATCCATGAAGGCGCTGACGCGCTTCTGAAGTTCTTTCACCTTGGTCGAGAATTCAAATTCCACTGTGGGTCCTTTCGGTTTTTGTTATGCGTCTGCCGTTGTCAGCGGCGCGCGAGTATGCGTTCGACCTGCCGCCAGGCTGCTTCGCCCAGCGGTTTGGCGCGACGGCCGACTTCAAGCGCGTTGGCATCCGCAGCGGTGCCGCTCATGGCGCGGCCCATGATGCCTTGCAGAATCGCGGCGAGGCGGAACATGTTGTAGGCGCCATAGAAATCCCAATCGTCGTCCGGAATCGGATCACGTTTGGTACGCCGGCAATAGGTGGCGACATAGGTTTCCTCATCCGGTATTCCAAGTACTTTGAGATCGTGGCCGATGAGGCCGCGGAATTCGCCGGGCGTGAGCCGCCAGGTGATGGCGTGATAGGAAAAATCGGCGAGAGGATGGCCGAGCGTCGACAGTTCCCAGTCGAGCACCGCCAGCACCCGGGGCTCGGTCGGATGAAAGATGAGGTTGTCGAGGCGCAAGTCGCCATGCACGATCGAGGTCTCGTCGCCCGGCGGAATGTTGGCCGGCAGCCATTCGATCAAACGATCCATCGCCGGCATCGGCTCGGTCTCCGATGTGCGGTACTGCCTACTCCAGCGGCCGATCTGGCGTTCGAAATAATTGCCGGGTTTGCCGTAGTCGCCAAGACCGATGGCGGCGTAGTCGACAGTGTGCAGCGCCGCGACCACACGATTCATTTCGTCGAAGATCGCACCGCGCTCGGCCGTTGTCATGCCGGGCAGGGAAGGGTCCCAGAAGATGCGGCCATCGACACACTCCATGATGTAGAAGGGAGTGCCGATGACCTGCGGGTCTGCGCAGAAACAGTAAGTGCGGGGGACGGGAACTTCGCTATTGGCAAGCGCGCTGATGACGCAATATTCGCGGTCCACCGCATGGGCTGATGGCAACAGCTCACCGGGCGGCTTCTTGCGCAGCACATAGCGTTTGCCACCGGCGGAAAGCCGGAACGTCGGATTGGATTGGCCGCCCTGGAATCTCTCGACTTCAAGTGATCCGGAAAATCCGGCTACGTGTTGCTTCAGGTATGCCGCCAGGGCTGCGACATCGAAAGGAGGTGTGTTCGCTCCCGTCACTATCGTCTCTGTACTCATGTTTCAATCACCACTTTTCCGGTTGCACTGCGTCCGATCAGCGCGTTGAGCGCGTCCACGCTACGCGCCAGAGGATAGGTGGCCGACACATGGGGCACCAGTTCGCCTGCGGCGAGGCGTTTGATCAGCGCGAGCATTTCGGCGCGATAGGCTTCTGGCTCCTGCACGCTGTAGCTGCCCCACAGCACGCCGATCACCGAACAGCCCTTTAGCAGGATCAGGTTGGCGGGAAGCTTTGGAATTGCTCCGGCGGCGAAGCCGATCACCAGCAGCCGTCCACGCCAGGCGCAACTGCGCAACGCAGCTTCGGTGAAATCACCGCCGACCGGATCGAAGATCACGTCGGCACCCTTGCCGTTGGTGAGCTCGCGCACGCGCGCCTTGAGATCTTCGTGGCTGTAGTCGATCACCGCGTCGGCGCCGTTGCGCATGCAAAGATCAAGTTTCTCCGCGCTCGATGCCGCAGCGATCACGCGCGCGCCAAGCAGCTTGCCGATCTGCACCGCGGCAAGGCCGACACCACCACTGGCGCCAAGCACCAGCAGGGTTTCGCCGGCGGCGAGATGACCGCGGGTCACCAGGCCATACCACGAGGTGCCATAGGTCAGCAGGAATGCAGCCGCGGCGGGAAAAGTTATCTTATCGGGAATCAGGAATGCGGCACTCGCTGGCACCCGCACCTGTTCGGCAAATGCTCCGGGGTTGGGCAGGGCGGCAACCCGGTCACCGGGCTTGAAGCCGGTCACGCCAGCGCCGACGGAAGAGACCACACCAGCGCATTCCAGGCCGGGCACAAACGGCAGCGGCGGTTTGACCTGGTACTTGCCCTGCACCATCAGCGCATCGGGAAAGTTGACCCCCGCAGTCTTGACCTGCACCACGATTTCGCCGGCTTCCGCGACCGGATCGGGCACATCGGCCAGCACCAGATTTTCCAACGGGCCAAAGGCGACACACTGAATTGCTTTCATTTGCGCGTTTCTTTCATCCTGCGAGGAAGCCGCCGTCGACATTGAGGCAGACCCCCGTAGTGTAGCTGGAGGCATCCGAGGCGAGATACAACACCGCGCCGGCCATCTCGCTCGGCTGCGCCACTCTTTTCAGGGCGATGCGCGGCATCATCGTGCCGAGCATCGCGGCGTTGTGCACCAGCGTTGCCGCGAGCTTGGTGTCGGTCACGCCGGGCAGGATGGCATTGACGCGCACACCCATCGAGGCGCACTCGTTGGCGAAGGCCTTGGTCATGGTGATCACCGCGCCCTTGGTAATCGAGTAGATGCCCTGGCCCGGCCCCGGCGCGACTCCGCCGATGGAGGCGATGTTGATGATGCTGCCGCCGTCGTTTTTCGCCATCAACTTGGCGCCGAGCGAGGAGCAGAAAAAGTAGCCGCGAATGTTCACGTCGACGGTCTTCTGGAACGCCGCGAGATCGGTATCGACGATATGGCCGAAGTAGGGGCTGGCGGCGCCGTTGTTGACGAGGATGTCGAGCCGGCCATGGCGTGCTTCTATGTCGGCGAACAAGACATTGATCTGTTCCATCTCGCCGACATGGCAGGCGAGTGCCTCGGCTTTGCCACCATTGTTGCGGATATCTGCGGCGACCGCTTCGCAGGCATCCTGCTTGCGGCTGGAGATGATTACGTGCGCGCCATAGGCGGCGAGCGCACGCGCGATCGCTTCACCGATGCCACGGGTGGCGCCGGTGACCAGTGCCAGCTTTCCGTTGAGATCGAAAGAAGGTTCCAGGGTGGGAGAAGATATTGTCGTCATTTATTTCTTGGTGATGAGTTCCGCCCTGCCAGCCCGATCGAGATGAGCGGTGGTGTTGAAGGTGCTGAGCGAATAGTGGTCGCCACCACGATGGGTGATGCAACTGAACGAGCCGTTGGTCATCTCCCACATGAAGCGCACCATTTGCTCCGCCGATATGCCGAGGATGTGACGGCAAATGGCGGAAATCGTCCCGGCGGAGGTGAACACCAGTATGTTCTCGCCAGATTTCCCCAGCGCCGCAGCCTCATGCAGGGCCGCCACACAGCGTTTGTTGAATATCGGCCACGGCTCCGCATACGCATCGACGTTTTGCTCGTCGGTGGCCCAGCGACAGATTGCGCCGGGCCATTTTGTTTCAAACTCGATCGGCGTCATGTCACCGAACTTGGCGCCTCTTGCGGCTGCCTCGGGATTCTCCTTCGCTATCCAGTGCTCGAAAACGTCACGATGGTCAAGTTCGTTGAGGCCCTCGTTACGGTTGAGCCGGTCGCGCCAATCGGGTGCGCCATGATAACCCGCGAAGAAGCCCTCGGCGCTTTGCAGATGACGTCTCATTCCGCCGGCCACTACGTGGTGCACCGGCCATCCACAGTCGTGGAACCACTCGCCAAGCAAGCGCGACTGCTCGGCGCCAAGCTCGGAAAGCTGGTCGTAGTCGGCTGCATGAAAAGAGGCCTGACCATGCCTTACAAAAAATATTCGAACCATATGCGATAGATAAACAGGTTACTACGGTTCCACATACAGATCGATGATGGGCTCTGCGCCCGGTGTCACCAGATAGGAAGAGAAATCGACGACACCGGATTTTCGCAGAACGGTTTCATCAAGGAAGAAATTTCCCGTCGTGCTGCGGCTATTCTGCGTCAGGATCCAGTACGCCGCATCGGCCATGATCTGCGGCTTGCGCCCACGATCGCCCGCGCCCTGCTTGGCGACGGCGAGCGCCGCAGTGGCGATGAGGGTGCGGGGCCATAGTGCATTGACGCCGATGCCGAATTCGCGAAATTCTTCGGCCATGCCGTAGACCATCATGCTCATGCCGAACTTGGAAACCGTATAGGCGGTGTGCGATGCGAACCACTTTGGCTTCATCGCGATGGGCGGCGACAGGGTGAGGATGTGCGCATTGGCTGCCTTCCTCAGATGCGGCAGGCAGGCTTGCGAGCAAACGAAAGTGCCGCGAACATTGATGTCCATCATCAGGTCGTAACGCTTGATCGGCGTATCGGGTGTTTTCGTGATGCTGATGGCGCTGGCGTTGTTGACCAGGATGTCGATGCCGCCGAATTCCGCCACCGCTTTTGCCACCGCATCGCTGACCTGATCCTCGTTACGGACATCGACAATCAGCGGCAAGGCGCGGCCGCCGGCCGCCACGATTTCCGCTGCGGCGGTATGGATGGTACCGGGAAGGCGCGGATCGGGCTCCGCCGTCTTGGCGGCGATCACAATGTTGGCGCCATCCTGCGCGGCACGCAGTGCAATGGCCTTGCCGATGCCGCGACTGGCGCCGGTAATGAAAAGCGTCTTGTTCTTCAGGCTGCTCATCCAAACTCCATCCTGTTGATCGATTATTGGCGGGCGAGCCCTTGTCGGAAAATCCACGCGGTTTTGGTTTCCGCGTTTGAAGTACGAAGACTAGAAGCGATGCACGATTCTGGCTTGCGTCAATTGGCTGGCATCGATTTGCCTTGGGAGCTTCAGACGGAACATCTTGCGCGTAATCCCAGGGTTAAACAGCATCACGTCTTGCCCCGGCAAGGCCCATGGGTACTCATCGGCCCAATTCCAGCCAGTCGATGCAAGACGGCGTTCCGAAAGAACACGACCATACTGCACCGAGCTTAAGTGTCTCGAGGCTCATTTCCGCCAGGAGACTGATGATGTCCGTTCACAAAAGCTATTGCCGGATTTGTTCCGGAACCTGCGGCATCGAGTTGGAGGTCGAGAACAACAAAATCCTGCAAATCCACGGCGATGATGACAACCCGATCTCCCGTGGCTATTTTTGCGTCAAGGGAACCTACAGCCGGGAACTGCACAACGGTGAAGATCGCCTGTTTTCGGCAAAACGCCGCTGCGCCGATGGCAGTTTCGAAGACGTCAAGACGCCGCAGGCACTGGACGAAATCGCCGCGAAGCTGAGTCAGATGATCGCCAAACACGGACCACGTTCGGTCGCACTGTATTACGGCACCGGCAGTTCGACGAACGGCCTGTCGTTTGGCATGGCACAGACATGGCTTGCCGCGATCGGCTCGCCTGAGCTGTATAGCAGCTTCACCGTGGACCAATCGGCAAAATGGGTCGGCTTCGGTCGCATGGGCATGTTTGCGACCGGCAAGCCAGTGCTTGAAGATCTCGATGTTGCCCTGATCGTCGGAAATAATCCGGTGGTCAGCCATTTGGGGTATCCGCTCTCGGCAATACCGATGTCGGATGCAAACAGATGGGTCAGGGAGGCCAAGGCAAACGGAACCAAACTCATCGTCGTGGATCCGCGGAGGACGGAAACCGCCCGCAATGCGGACCTTTATCTGCAGATCAAGCCCGGTACCGATGCAACATTGTTTGCGGCAATGATTCGGTTGATTCTGCAGAATGGCTGGGAGGACAAGGCCTTCTGCAAGCGATTCCTCGTCTCGGTCGAGCGATTGCGCTCCGCAGTGGAAGACTTCACGCCGGAATTCGCCAGTCGACGAACCGACATTCCCGCTGACCAGATCGTCGCAGCGGCCAAAATGTTTGGCACCGCAGTCCGTCGTTCGGCGTCGAGCGGCACCGGCACCAACATGGCAAAGCATTCCAATCTCAACGAGCATCTGCTGGAATGCCTGAATGCCTTGTGCGGCGGTTACCGCAAGGCCGGTGATCCGATCCGCGTCACGGGCGCCATCTTCGATGCGATACCCACCGTGGAAATTGTGCTGCCCCCGAATCGCACCTGGGAGGCCGAGCCACGTATGCGGGGTGCTGCTGCAGGAAAGTTGAATGGGGAATTTCCATCGTCACGCCTGCCCGACGAAATCCTGCGTGACGATGAAGACCGGATCCGCGCGCTGATCGTCTCCGGCGGAAACCCGGCAGCCTCGATTGGCGGCACCGAGCATACCTCGCGTGCATTGAAATCGCTTGAATTGCTGGTGGTCCTTGATCCTCGCATGACGGAGACGGGTCGCATGGCCCATTACGTAATCCCGGCGACTTTGCCCTACGAGCGCGAAGACATGACCATCAACCAGGACCTGTGGTTTCCGCGGGATTTCGTACAATACACGGCAGCCCATCTGGAAAAGCTTCCTTGCGCGCTCGATGACTGGGAAGTGTTCTGGGAATTGGGCAAACTCATGAATGTACCAATGGACCTGATTACCGGCCCTTTTGGGATGAGCATTCTCAAGGGCCGACTGGACATGACGGTCAGACCGACAACGACCGAAATGCTTAAAAGTGCTTGCAAGGGCACCCGGATTTCGGTCGACGAAGTAAAAAAACACCCCAGCGGAATGGTCTTGCCGACGGAACGGGTGGTCCAGGCAGCGCCATCGGATGATGGCAGTCGTCTCGACGTTTGCCCGGCCGACGTTTATGACGAAATCATCGCGGTACAGGATGAGGACGACGAGAATACGGGGTTCCGCTACCTGCTCACCAGCCGTCGGGCTGTGCACGTCGTCAACAGCTCGCATCAGAAAGCGGCGAAAGTGGTGGCGCGACATCCGGTCGCGCCAACCTTCATGAATCCCGCGGACATTTCTGCGGAAGGCCTGGAGGTCGGCGCCTTAATAACAATCTCGTCCGGCAATGGTCAGATCATCGGACAGTTGACGGCAGATGCGGCGATGAAGCCCGGCGTCATCTCGATGCCCCACAACTGGGGCAGCGCCGACCCGGCCGACGGTGCGACCAGTCTTACCGCTACACTAATATCGCTGGAGAAGGATCTTGAAGCAATCAACTTCATGCCGCGCCAATCGGGTATCCCGGTGAATATCGGCCGGCACGTTCAATAGATGACTGGCAAACTAGGCGGGTGTGGGGGAGTTGTCTGCCACGCCATACTGTCCGGGAATAATTTCGGCTTCGAATTCGGAATGAAGTGACTCAGGTTATCTCTATGAAAACTGTGTTGACCATGATCGACGAGGATGGTGTTGCAACTCTCACAATGAATCGCCCGGATCGCTTCAATGCCCTGGACAACGTGCTGCTCGACGAACTCAGAGCTGCCCTGGCGCAACTGGCCGCAGATGAAAATTGCAAGGCGATGGTGATCACGGGCGCCGGCCGCGCCTTCTGCGCCGGTGCTGATCTGAACACTTTCCTCGGAACACGCAGTGAAGGTCGACATTCGGACACAGGGCATCAGGTCAGCGACGGGATGCAGCAGAGATTTAATCCGCTAATGCTCGATCTCATGGACTTCCCCAAACCGGTCGTCACCGCAATCAACGGCATCGCGGCCGGAGGCGGCGCCGGCATTGCGCTTTGTGCAGATGTGGTGGTGTGTGGCACGTCGGGCAAGTTAAAATTTGTGCAGGCAACCCAGCTGGGCATCGTCGCCGACCTTGGGGCGAATTGGTTGTTGCCGCGCATCGCCGGGCGTGGTGTGGCGCTGTCCGGAATCCTGCTAGGAGAAACCATCAGCGCTGAACGCGCGGCGGCGCTTGGCCTGATCTGGGAGGTCGTGGAAGATGCCTTGCTTCTGGCCCGCGCCCAAGCGCATGCACGCGTGCTTGCCGGCATTCCGCTTGAAACGACCATGGCGACACGCAATCTGGTCGATGCTGCCTTCGGCACCGACTTTCGGCAAATGCTCGAACTCGAACGCCTGCAGCAACGCGACCTCTGTGCGCGGCCCGAACTTGCGGCGCGCATCGAATCGTTTGTCGGTGGTGACAAGCCGCGGCGGAAAAAATAATTCTGATCATGACACTGCCGGAAATATCAATGCACACGGTGCAGACAGTCCCGTACACACTGGAGGAAAGCTGAATGTCACTGCAACAACTCGAATCAGTCGTCCAAGAAGTCGTCGCCGTGTTCAACAGCTGGGGACCGGAAACGCCGATCACCACCATCCGTCAGGATTGGGACAACCTGTTCTCGAACGTGAAGCCCGTGGTCGGCGCCAAAGCCGAGCCGGTCAGCGCCGGCGGCGTCAGGGCGGAATGGATCAGTGCGCCGGAAGCAAGAAGCGATCGCGTAATTCTTTACCTTCACGGCGGAGGTTACGTGCTCGGATCGATCCACTCGCATCGCGATGTCTGCGAACGACTGTCGCGCGCCGCAAAGGCACGCGTGCTGGCACTCGACTACCGCCTTGCTCCGGAGAACCCGTTTCCCGCAGCACTGGACGATGCAGTTGCCGCGTACCGCTGGTTGCTGAAGCAGGGTGTGTCGCCGAAGCATCTGGCGATCGCGGGCGATTCTGCCGGTGGTGGCCTGAGTACCGCGACATTGGTTGCGCTCAAACAAGCTGGGAATTCCCTGCCGGCCTGCGCGGCATTGATGTCGCCCTGGGTCGATCTGGAGTGCACCGGCGAATCCATGATTACCAAGGATGCGGAAGATCCGATGGTGCATAAACCCATGGTCGCCGTGATGTCGGCGTCCTATGTGCAATCGGGGGAGTACCGCACACCGCTCGCCTCGCCGCTCTATGCCGATCTTGGCGGTTTGCCACCACTGATGATTCATGTCGGTTCGCGCGAAACCCTGCTTGACGATTCTGTTCGCCTTGCCGCGAGCGCCACCAAGGCAGGTGTCGATGTCCAGTTTAAAAAATGGGAAGGCATGGTCCACGTCTTCCAGATCTTCGCCAGCCGGGTGGACGAAGGCGAAAAATCGATCCAGGAACTCGGCGCATTCGTCCGGAAGCACATCAACTGACCATCCACTTTTATTCAAGCAACATGAACAGCAGCAATATCATAGAAACGCCTGAAGAGCTCGACTCCTTCCGCACCCAGATACGCCGCTTCGTCGAACGCGAACTGGCGCCGCACGTCGATGAGTGGGATGAAGCGGGCGAACTGCCGCGCGATATATATCGTAAGGCAGGTGCGCTGGGCATCCTCGGGCTTGGCTACCCCGAGGAATACGGCGGTACGTCGGCGAGTTTGGCGATGCGCTCGATCGCGATTCAGGAAATTGCGCGGGCCGGTTCAGGTGGGCTGTTTGTCTGCCTGTTCACGCACTCGATTTTCGTGCAGCCCATGATCGCGCTTGGTACCGAGGAACAGAAGCAGCGCACGCTGCCATCCATCCTTGCCGGTGAAAGCATCGCCGCCTGCGCCATCACCGAACCATCGGGCGGCTCCGATGTGGCCAACCTGCGAACCAGGGCGCGACTTGACGGCGACCATTTTGTGGTCGATGGCGAGAAGACATTCATCTCCAACGGGGTGCGTGCCGATTATTACGCCGTGGCTGTTCGCACCGGCGGTGAGGGTGCACGCGGTATTTCCATGTTGCTGATTGAGCGTGACCGGCCCGGCTTCAGCCGCACAGCGCTGAAGAAAATGGGTTGGTGGACTTCCGATACGGCCACGCTGCATTTTGACGCTTGCCGGGTACCGGTGGCGAACCTGATGGGCAAGGAAGGCAGCGGATTTCGCACGTTGATGGAGAACTTCAACGGCGAACGCCTGCTCATGGCCGACGAGGCCTGCTCGTTTGCCGAAGTCTGTTTCGAAGAGGCATTGGCGTGGGCGCGCGAACGCGAAACCTTCGGGCAACCCCTGATCCGGCACCAGGTCGTAAGGCACAAGCTGGTCGACATGAAGATGCGCCTGACGTCGACTCGCACCTGGATAGAGCAGGCCACTGCGCGCATGGATGCCGGTGATCGCAGCGATCCCTTCATCGCCGAGTTGTGCATGCTGAAGAATCATGCCGGCCAGACCATGCGCTGGTGCGCTGATCAATCGGTACAGCTCCTCGGCGGGATGGGTTTCATGCGCGGCATGAAGTCGGAACGGATCTACCGCGACGTCAAGGGAATCATGATCGGCGGCGGCGCCGAGGACATCCTGAAAGAGTTGGCGGCCAACAAGCTCGGCTATTGAACCAGGCGAAGTCGGCTACGTTGCTTTACACCTCTGACGAAGTTCCGTCTTCTGCACCTTGCCGTTGGAGTTACGCGGCAGCGCATCCACGAGCCGCAGTTCGCGCGGCAGCTTGTAGCGCGCCAGATGGTCTGCGGCAAAGCTCTGCATCTCTTCGAAGCTCAGCAATGCACCGGGTTTGACCGCCACGAACGCCACCGCACGCTCGCCCCAGCGATCATCGGGCGCACCCACCACGGCCACTTCGACAACCGCGGGATGGGCGTAAAGCACACTCTCGATTTCGGCCGGATAGATATTCTCCCCGCCGCTGATGATCATGTCCTTCAAGCGGTCGCAGACATAGAGGTAGCCGTCGGCATCAAGATAGCCGATGTCGCCGCTGCGGAACCACCCGTCCTTGTCCAATGCCTCCGCTGTCGCCTGCGGGCGGTTCCAGTAGCCTGGCGTCACGTTCTCTCCGCGCATGCAGATTTCACCCTTGACGTCAGGTGCCGTAATCGCCGCACCCGTTTCGTCGATCAGGTGTATCTCGCTCAGCGCCGTGGCCTTGCCGCAGGAACCCAGCTTGCTCATCGCAAGTTCGGCTTCGAGGAAGGTTACAGCCGAAGCACTCTCGGTCATGCCGAAGCCCTGGCTCAACGGAATTCCGCGGCCATTGAAAAGCCGCAGCAGCGGTTCCGGGACGGGGGCACCGCCGGCAATGATCAGACGCAGGCTCGACAGGTCTGCCTGATTGAACGACGATAGCTGGGTCACCGCCAGCAGCATGGCCGGCACGGCGAAGGCCACGCTCACCCGGTGCCGCTTGATGGCGCGGAGAAATCCTTCAGCGACGAAGCTGCGCTGGAGCACCACGTGTCCGCCGGCCAATAGCGTGGGCAACACGGTCACGCAAAGACCGCCGACATGGAACAAGGGCGCGCAGTTCAATACCGTATCGTCCGACGCATAGTCGACGGCCAGCATCCAGTTGATATTGTTCGCCCACAGATTGCCATGCGTCAGCATGGCGCCCTTGGGCTGGCCGGTGGTGCCGGAGGTGTACATGATCGCAGCAACATCTCCCGCCAATACGTCCACTGCGGGCGGCACATTCGAGACTTCATCCATCAGTGTCTCGACCTGCTCCCAGCCTGCACGTGTCGTCCCCGTACCTGACCGGAGATATCTCTTGCAAGGCAGAGTCGCCTTGGCCAGGTCGATGGTTGCGCAATGGTCCGCATCGACGATCAGCGTATGAACGCCGGCATCGTTGATGATGAACTCAAGCTCGTGACGGGTCAGACGAAAGTTGAGCGGAATGAAAATCGCGCCGATTCGAGCCGACGCGAAAAGCGTTACAAGAACCAGCGGATGGTTGAAGCCCAGAAACGCCACCCGGTCGCCGGCCTTGACACCGCCCGCCTGTAGTACGGCCGACAGGCATTCCGCTTTGGCCTGCAAGTTACCGTAGCTCAATGTCATGCCGTCGTAAGTGATCGCGGGCCGCCCGGAGCCGCGCAGCGCGCGACGATAAAACCATTCCGCCAGGCCGGCGGGGTTGGGTACTTCTGCAGAAAAGGACCTTGTTTTCATGACGCGGCGATACGAACCACCAGTTTCCCGGGCGGCGGATTGGATTCGAGCAAATGAATGATCTCCGGAACTTCCGCGAAGGAGCCTACTTTGCCGATCAATGTTTTCAGCGCGCGTCGTTCTGCCATTTCGCAGAGCCGGTCAAAAGCGATCACATCTTCCTCTGCCGAGAAGCCGCCAAGGAACACACCGACCGCAGAATAATTGCGCATCACCATGTCCGCCGGGTCGAGTGTGGGCCACGATCCACTGGCGAAGCCGATCAGGGCAAGACGTCCGAATCGGGCAATGCATTTGAGTGCTTTGGTGCCGAGTTCGCCACCAACCGGATCGAAGATGACGTCCGCTCCATTGTTTGCGGTGATGCGCAGAACCTCTGTCGGGATATCGCAGGTTTTGTAATCGAGGACATGATTGGCGCCTGCGGAAAGACAGAACGCCCGCTTGTCGCCGCTGCCGGCTACAGCGATCACCGTGGCGCCCAGTGCTTTCCCCAACTGAATCGCTGCGACGCCCGAACTGCCCGCAGCACCGAGCACCAGCAGGACTTCATTGCATGCAAGCGCAGCGCGTTCCACCAGCGCTGCGTATGCCGTTCGGTAGGCAATCAGAAACCCCGCGGCTTCCTCATCCGAAAAGGTGGAAGGAATTCGCCGGCTGCGCGATTCCTTGGTCATGGCGTAGTCTGCGTAACCGCCCGAACCGCGGGTAAACAGGGTGATTCCCATCACTCTGTCTCCGACAGCGAAGCTTGATCCGGACCCGGTGGCAACGACTTCCCCGGCAACTTCCTGTCCCGGCGTCACGGGCGGTTGTGGAACCAGCGAGTAGACACCCTTTGTCATCAACAGATCGGGAAGGCCGACTCCGCACGCCATCACCCTGATCAACAGGGTTCCTTTCTTCAAGGATGGCAGTTGGGTTTCCTCCAGATTCAGCACGTCTCGTGGCGCGCCGAAACGGGTGGATCTCCACATGCGTACTGCCTGCGTCACGCCGATAGTCCGCCGTCCACCATCAGTTGCTGGCCTGTGATGTATGACGCCTTGGATGAGGCAATGAAGGCGACGGCTTCCGCGATTTCCATGCACTCGGCCAAGCGCCCCAGCGGAGTCGCGCCGACGGCCAGGTCAAGCAGCACCTTTGCCGGTCCCTTGCGCATTTCAATCACCATGCCGCCATCCACCACGCCCGGACCGATCGCATTGATGCGGAGTCCATGGCTCCCTTCCTCCATGGCCAATTGGCGGACCATCATCGACACCGCAGCCTTGGGCGTTGCCGAGAGGGCATCTTGCGGCACTGTTTTACCAACTGCCGATGTAATGAGTGCCGTAATCGATCCTCCGCCACTCTTGCGCATGGCGGGCACCACGGCTTTGGCAATGTTGAAAAAGCCAAACACATCCGTCTCGATCACATCGCGAAACGCCTCGTCCTTGAAGTCGACCATCGGGCCGGTCTCGAATATGAGTCCGCTGGCCGATACCACCGTGTGAATGCGCCCGTACTCCTTCAAGGCCTCGCTCACCACTTTTTCGACGGATGCGCGCTTGGTCGCATCGCATGCCATCGCGGTCGCCTTGCGGCCGAGCTTTCGAATGTCGGCCACCACTTCATTGACCGGATCCACGCGGGAACGATAGGTTGCCACTACATTGCAACCGCGTGCTGCGAGCAAGCCGGCGGTCGCCTGACCGATGCCGCCAGAGGCGCCGAAAACGATGGCACAGCCATCACTGGGAAAATCCGGGGTTGTCGCGCTGTAGTCCATGGTCTGATTTCTCCGTGTTGAAAATCCATATTGGTGTTCTTTGCGTATCGGGGGATTGCAGATCGGCCCGATTGCTCGCGTTGGATCACATGGGGCAGACGTTACCGGCGATCAATCGACGATGTCTTGCACCAACTGGTCAATTGGACAGCGCGGGGCGCTGACCAAACCATGATGCACTGCCGCAATTCATTCAGTCGTGTCAGCCATTGTCGCCCCCGATTAGCATGGCATCTTTATTCAAATGGTGGGGACAGAAAGATAGTAGGATTCATTCGCCCCATTACAATGACAACTTGAGTACTGCGCTGTCGTTTATACCAATAAAAGAGTTGAGGAGTCGAGGCAATGCCGAATGTGCAGTCAACAGGCAAGACGCCAGGTGTGCCACTGAAGCGTTATCGATCACGCGAGCGATTGATGTTCATCACACCCAATCGAATCGCTTACGCAGGATTGCTGGGTACGCCCGGTACCCGGATATTTGGCGCCTCGACGCTTTACCTGTCCCTCCGCAACCCGTTCCAGCTTTGGCAGCGCGGTGCGGAGATGCGTGAGACGAAGTTTGCCATCGTCCCGGCCTATGTTCCGCATCGCGTCGCGAGCCGGGACCGAAGTATTGCCGAAGTACTTCTCGAGGCTGAGTCGGTGGATCCGGCGCTAATGATTGAACGGTTTGCCGGGACCCAGGAGCGTGCGGAACAGACGGCCGATCGGGTCATCGAAGGCTTCCGGTGCCTGCGCGAGAACTGGGCAAATGCGGGCGATCTCGACTTCGATGCTCTCTTTTTCAATGCGCCTCCGCCACCGCGCAAGCTGGACCCGCGCATTGCACTTGTCGCCGAACGCATCAGCCTGACAGCAGCAGAAAAGCATCCTGCCGAAGCCTGCGCGGAGCAGGCAGGCCTTTCGTTTTCACGATTTACCCATCTGTTCTGCGAACACATGGGTACGACGCTGCGTCGCTACCGCGCCTGGAAGCGCGCCCGCGGCGTAATGCACATCGTGCATGGTGGTGGCAACCTCCTGGAGGCCGCACTGAATTCCGGTTATGCGGATTCGACGCATTTCAGCCATTCATTGCGCCAGTTCTACGGCCTTCCGCCCAAGGATATTTTTTCGGGAGCGAGGGGCCTTGCTGTTTTTCAGCAAACGTCTTTCGCAAATAGCACGCCCCTCCTGGTGGCGTAACCGGTCAGGCGACGTCGAACTCGGTCGGGTTGAGTTCCGCTCTCATCAATTCGCGGAATTCACCCGGCGTCCCGGTCCAGTTTTCCGGCTTGCCATTGTCGTCGAGGTACCAGCTCTTGCAACCCGTGATCCAGATTGTCCCCTTCAGTCTGGCATCGATGCTCTCCTGAAATCCGACCATCGCTTCCTGCCTTGCGGTAATGCTGCGCAAGCCCTTCCGCGTGGCCAATTCGATGCAGTTCATGATGTGGTCGACAATCGCTTCGGAATAGGCAATCGCGGAAAAGTTGCCGCGTGGTGAATGGGGACCACCGAGAATCAGGTAGTTCGGAAAACCGGGCACGTGAATCGACAAATGGGCACCGACCTTGTCCTTCCACGCCTCGGTCAGCGTCTTGCCCTGCTCATTAACGAGCTCCAGCGGGCGTCCATAGGCGCGAGTCCAGAAGCCCGTGGCCAACACCAGAACGTCGAACTCATGCAGCTTGCCGTCCTTTGTCACGACGCCTTTCGGTTCCACGCGCTCGATGGCTTCCTGCACCAGATGCGTGTTGGATTTCTGCAATGCCGGATAAAAATCCGCCGACATCACCATGCGCCGGCACATCGGCTTGTCGGGCGGGGCCAGCTTGCGTTGTAGCTCCGGGTCCTTGACGCTGGCAAGATTTCTGCGGCACTGGCTGGACAAAAACTTGCGCTGCCAGCCGTCATGAATCACGGCTTCTGCGAAGACGTGCTCGAAGAACCACTTGAAGAACCCGCCTGCCATGCGTCCGATCCAGGGAAAGGTCTTCACCAGCGCTCGCTCGGTCGCGCCGAAAAACCGGTTGCCGAGGGGAAACACCCATTGCGGCGTCCTCACGAAGACGGTGACGTCAGCGCCTATCCTGGCAAGACTGGATACGATTTGCACACCTGACGAACCATTGCCGATCACCCCGACGCGCTTCCCCTTGAGCGTTGCCGGATCGAGATCCTCGGGCCACTCGGAAGAGTGAAAATGGCGTCCGGCGAACTGGTCGAGCCCCTTGAAATCCGGAATCATCGGGACGTGAAGCGGGCCGGTCGCGGCAACAAGGAAATCCGCCTGATCCACCAGCCCCTTGTCGGTGTTGATATGCCAGCGTGTGCCGTCGAACTTTGCCGAGGTAATTTTTTGTCCGAAAACGATATGCGGGCGCAGTCCGTATTTCTCGGCCACGCTTTTCATATAAGCCTGAATTTCCGCGCCCCCTGCAAGGCGGCTGTGCCACCCGGGGTTTGGTTCGAAGGTGAAGGCATAGTGGTGCGCTGGAACGTCGCAGGCAACACCAGGATAGCGATTCTCGCGCCAGGTACCACCGACATCTTCGCCCTTTTCGTAGATCACGAAATCATTGAATCCGGCCTTCTGCAAGCGGATGGCCATGATCATGCCGGCTGCGCCGGCGCCGATGATGGCGACGCGCGGCTTTTTGTTATCAGTACTCACTTTGTTTGCACCTTCCATACCTGCTCCCGGTTTCGACAGTGCTGCGCAGGCCCACGCAGCCGTATGAACAACTTTGCCAGAATTATTTGAATCGCTCCGAGTGAACCAGTGCCGCGAAGGATTTCGTCGGCCGATCGATCAGTTCCGACCACGCCGCGGGCGCTGCCGCAATACCGCTGCGGAAAGCGGAAAGTGTCGGCCACCACAGTTCGCGCACGCCGACAAAAGGCGGCGTCGAGCCGTGGACTTCCGCCGCAGGCAAGCAACACACGTGACGCAGCGCCTTGATCTGCAGGCCAAGGTCGACATCGCGTTCGCTGCGCCAGGGCTTGCTGCCTTCCTCCTCAATGAGTTGGATGATTTTGATATTGACGGCGCGATCATCGTCATACCAGACCGCATCCCCTTCGCTGACCGGCCCAGTCCGATCCGGTCCGGATACGAGAACTTCTTCGGTGGTGAGCAGGAACTTCAGGTTCTTCAAGTCAATGAACAGGAGTTCGTCGGGAACCAGTTCCGAAGCATAGGTGGGTTCGTTGGGAAAATACTGCGCATCCGCCACACTATCGATCCAAACCTCGGCAATCCCTTCAAACCTCGTCTGGTCAGGCCCCAGCATGTCGCAATGAATCTGATGGCTCTGGATGTACTTGCGGAGTATCGAAATTCTGCGGCCCATCGTGCCATGAGGATGACGCCAGTGGTCGTGGAACTCCTGCGAAGAAATGTCCGGCTTGCGCGGAATGGCGGCAAACATTTTCAGCTTTGGCATAACGATTCTCCTGTCACCGTTTTTCTTCGATCGAACGCTACTTATAGTCTGCCAGTGGAGTCCTGTCTTGTATCAAGCTGCTGCTAAATGCCTGACCACGGGTCCGTAGTGGTCCGTCGAAGATTACTACCTGGCTCATCCGGTGAGCCCGGCTAAATTTTCAACGCCAGCAGTTCGATGCAAGACATGCCGATTTTGGCCATATAGGCTGAAATAAATCAGCCTAAGCGACTGAGCCCCTGCCGGATTAGCCAAGTCAGATCATTGCGAGGAGAGTTTCATGTTCAAAGGAAAGTCAGTCATCGTTACAGGCGCCGGCAGCGGTGTTGGCAGATCAGCGGGGCTGCTAATCGCACGCGCCGGCGGAAGTGTGCTGCTCGCCGACGTGAATGAGCAGGGCGGACAGGAAACGCTGGCGATGATCGTCAAGGAAGGCGGCAAGGCGAAGTTCATGCGGACCGATATCGCCGTCGAAGACGATGCGCGGCGCATGGTTGAATCGGCGGTCGCCGCCTATGGCCGAATTGATGGTGCGTTCAACAATGCAGCCATCGCACAGACCAGCGTGCTCCTCCACGAACTGACGGCAGAGGCATGGCGGCGCAATCTCGACATCAACCTCACCGGTACTTTCTTCTGCATGAAATACCAGATCGCCGCCATGCTCAAAACCGGCGGCGGCTCGATCGTCATCACGTCATCTGCTGCGGGCGTCAATGGATTTCCGTTGGCTCCGGAATATTGCTCTTCCAAGCACGGTGTGATCGGCCTGATGCGCAACGCAGCAGTCGACTATGGTGGCAAGGGCATCCGGGTGAATGCAATCCTCCCTGGAGCAATTCGCACGCCGATGTTGATGAAAGCCATGACCGAAAACCCCGGCATGGAGGAATACCTCAAGTCCATCCATCCCCTCGGCCGTTATTCAGAGCCGGATGAAGTTGCCCAGTCGGCGCTCTGGCTGCTGTCGGATGCCGCGTCCTTTGTCACCGGCGCGGCGATCGCCGTCGATGGCGGATATACGACCCATTGATGAACGGAGAAATGAAGTGAACGATCAAATTTCCGGCAACAGCTTGTCGGGCAAGACCGCGCTGATCACCGGGGGGTGCTCCGGCATGGGCCTGGCGACGGTGCGACGCTTTCTGGCGGCCGGCGCCTCCGTGGTCATGGCAGATATCCAGACCGAGAAGGGCCGCTCCCTTGAGGCTGCAATGGGCAAGTCAGCATCGTTCGTGCGCTGCGACGTATTGCGTGAAGATGACATCGCCGCCGCAATCAAACATGCAGTCGACAAGTTCGGCGGCCTCGATATCCTGTTCAACAATGCCGGTGCCGTTGGCGATCCGGGTGGCGTCGAAGGAATGAGCGTCGACGGCTGGGACAGAACCATCGCCCTGTTGCTGCGCAGTGCCATGCTGGGCATCAAGCACGCCATACCGGCGATGCGCAGTCGCGGCGGTGGATCGATCATCAACAACGCTTCGGTGTCCGGCCTGCGGCCCGGTATGGCCTCCCTGGCTTACTCGGTGGCGAAGGCGGGAGCCATCCAGCTATCCCGGATGTCAGCCGCCGAACTGGCCAAGGACAATATCAGGGTCAACTGCGTCTGCCCGGGATTCATCGTGACTTCGATCTTCGGCGACCTTCTGGCTGAAGAACGTACTGTCGGCGACGCGATGCTGGATCATCTGAAGGACCCCTTCAGCGGCCTGCAGCCCCTGAAGCGTGCAGGTCTGCCGGAGGACGTTGCCGAAGCGTGCCTTTATCTTGCCACTGCTTCGTCCCGCTTCGTGACAGGTACCGAGATCATCATCGATGGCGGGCTTTTGGTAGATCCGAAACTGGCGGTCGACCCGAATTCCGGCCACGGTTTTGTCGATATCCTGATGGGTGCTCGCGATGCGGCGCGAGCGCAGTAACGACGGCTCAGAGCAATCCCCGGTGACGGGGATTGCTAGGCTCATTGAATCGGAACGCTATTTAAGTTCGTCGTGAAGGATATGTTCGCCGCCGACAAATGACAGGCAGGCGTCAATATCGATGAAGCGATACTCGTCCGGTTTCACGTTCTTGAGATACACCGGCTCGTTGAGCGCCTCGTTCATCGACTCGCGGCTATCGAACCAGATTTCACCGACTGCATCGTAGTCGGTGATGTCGCCGAACAACGAGCCAGCCTTGGCGCTCCCAGGCGCCGGGTGGTACTGGGCATATTTGCGCACGTGCCGCATGAACTCGGGGGTACTTTTCACCAGCGGCGCATGGTGTTCAAGATAGTAGCGGCTGAACTCTTCACGGCTCATTCCTTTTTTACGCCTGATGAATACGATCATGGTGATCATTTCGTCTCCTCACAATTGCTTTGGTCTCTCGCGCTGCACAATGACTTTGGCTGACCTTGGAAAGCGTCAAACCATGCAAGCCGTTCCAAGATACGCCTAAGGTTCTTTCTGTCTTGCACTGATCAGCTAAGAAGTATTGAACCGGGTTTCAGCCCGCCTCGCGCAGGCGGTTCTTGAGTACCTTGCCAGTAGGGTTGCGTGGCAGCGCTTCCACCAGTCGCAGTTCGCGCGGCAGCTTGTAGCGCGCCAGGCGTTCGCCACCATAGGCCTGCAGTTCGGTCAATGTCAGGCTGGCCCCCGGCTTCAATGCCACGACGGCAACGACGCGCTCACCCCATCGCTCGTCCGGTGCTCCGATCACAGCGATCTCGGCGACCGATGGATGGCCGAATAACACGCTCTCGACTTCGGCGGGATAAACATTTTCACCGCCGCTGATGATCATGTCCTTGAGACGATCACAGAGGTATAGAAAGCCTTCCTCATCCACGTAGCCGATGTCGCCGCTGTGGAACCACCCGTCTGCATCGAACACGGCAGCCGTCGCGTCGGGACGGTTCCAGTATCCTTTCATGACATTACTTCCGCGCACGCAGACTTCGCCTTTGACATGAGGCTCCTTGATCGGGTTGCCGCAATAGTCCTTGATCATGAACTCGGTGAGGATGGGGGCATTGCCACAGGATCCCAGCTTGTCCGCCGAGCGTTCCGGGTTGAGAAAGGAGATCATGGTCGTGGTCTCCGTCATGCCATAGCCTTGATGAACCGGAATTCCGCGGCCGTTGTAGAGCCTCAACAGCGGTTGGGGCATCGGTGCTCCGCCGACGGCCATGAGCCGCAGGCTCGACAGGTCGGCCTGCTCGAACGCCTTGTGCTGACTCATGAACAGCAGCATGGCCGGAACCGCGAAACCAACGGTGACACGGTGTTTCTCGATTGCCTCCATCATGTCAAGAGGATCGAATGCCCGCTGAAGGATGACGTGGCCGCCGGCGGCAAGTGCCGGCAGCGTCACCACGCAGAGCCCTCCCACATGAAACAACGGCGCATTGTTGAGCACCACGTCAGTCGACACAACGTCGAACACCAGATGGGTATTGACATTGTTTGCCCAAAAATTGGCATGGGTCAACATCGCTCCCTTGGGGTGGCCGGTGGTACCGGAGGTATAGATAATTGCGGCGACGGAAGCGGCATCGACCTCCGCAGCAGGTTGCGGAACGGCAGTGGCCATCGTTTCCACGACCGACTCCCATCCATCGGCAGCGCCGTCGACGGCGAAATAACGCTCGCAGCAAAGCGATGGCTTGATCGTGTCGATAATGTTGCGGTGTTCCTCACCGGCCAGCAGGGTGTGTACGCCGGCGTCGTCGATGACGAATTGCAACTCCGCGCCAGTGAGACGAAAGTTCAGAGGAACAAAAATCGCCCCGATCCGGACCGTCGCAAACAGCGCTACAAGGAACATTGGATCGTTGAAACCGAGATAGGCCACGCGGTCACCCGCGCCGACGCCGCAGCTGGCAAGCACCGAGGAGAGGAGTTCGACTTGATCCTGGAGTTGCCGAAAAGTCCAGGTCGTTTCATTACAGGTCAGCGCCGGGCTGTCAGGCCCTCGCACTGCTCGTCGACGCAACCATTCCGCCAAACCGATCATGTACCCTCCAAAAACATGTCCCGCCAGATCTTGTTCGAAGAACATAGCGGTTTTTTTCGACGAGTGTCTTGTGCCAAGTGGTTGGGTGGCCAAGTGCCAGCTGCTCCGCGCAAGCAAGCCCTGTGATGCTACGCTAGGCTTCGTTCTTCAATCTCTCGCGCTCTGACGCCACAACGCCCATGTTCGACACCTCTCCCTTGCCACATTACTTTTCGCCGGAGCACGAGCAGTTTCGCGACATGCTGCGCAGCTTCATCGCCAGCGAAATCATCCCGAATATCAATGCGTGGGATGAAGCCTGCACCTTTCCGCGCGAACTGTATCGCAAGGCCGGCGCCCTCGGTTTGCTGGGACTGGGCTATCCCGAGGAATACGGCGGCACGCCGTGCGACATCTTTTACCAGATCGTTCTCGCCGAGGAGTTCGCACGCAGCGGCAGCGGCGGCATCCAGGCTTCGATCAACTCCCACACCATCGCCATGCCCCCCCTGCTGGCGGCGGGCAGCGAGGAGATCAAGCGGCGCGTGCTGCCGTCCGTCATCAGTGGAAAAAAAATCGCCGCGCTCGCCGTGACCGAACCCTCCGGCGGTTCCGACGTCGCGAACCTGCGGACAACGGCGGTGCGCGACGGCGACCACTATGTCGTCAATGGCGAAAAGACTTTCATCACCTCGGGCATGCGTGCCGACTACATTACTACGGCGGTACGCACCAACCCCGCGGTCAAGGGGGCGGCCGGCATTTCGGTACTCCTGATCGAAGGCGACACGCCGGGACTGACACGCACCGAGTTGAAGAAGATGGGCTGGTGGGTGTCTGACACGGCGCAACTGCATTTCAACAACTGCCGCGTGCCGACGCGCAATCTCATCGGCATCGAGAATCAGGGTTTCAAGCTGCTGATGCACAACTTCAACAGTGAGCGCCTATTCATGGCGGCGCTGGCCTATGGCTTTGCCCAGGTCTGCCTCGAAGAAGCACTGGATTGGGCACGGCAACGCAATACCTTCGGTGAACCGCTGTCGCAGCGGCAGGTGATCCGCCACAAGCTTGCCGACATGGTGTTGCGCATCGACGCGGCACGCTGCCTGGTGTATGACCTGGCCTACCGCATCGACCGTGGCGTTGGCGATCCGGCGCAACTGGTGGCGCGCATCTGCATGGCCAAGGTGCAGGCCACGCGGGCGATGCAGTTTTGCGCCGACGAGGCGGTGCAGATCCTCGGCGGCATGGGCTTCATGCGCGGCACGCGCAGCGAGCGCATCTACCGCGAGGTGAAGGTGATGATGATCGGCGGCGGTTCCGAAGAAATCATGAAGGACCTTGCCGCGCGCAAGTTGGGTTTCTAGTGCGGGAATCATGAACCGTCAGGTCAGTACATTAAGCCGGCGCGAGCCGGCGAAGATGTCCTTGGGTTTCAGGCCGTAGATCTGGCGGATCGAATGGCTGAAATGGCTGGCGTCGGGGTAGCCGACTTCGAGTGCCACGTCGGTGAGATTGGCGTCGAGATTGACGTATTGCAGCAGGCTGCGCGCGCGCTTCCATGCCCGGAAGCGGCGGAAGGTGGTGCCGGTTTCGTCGCGGAACAGATGCAGGAAGCGCGAGAACGACAGGCCGAGGTCGGCGGCGCATTCCTCGGCAGGAAACTGGTCGCAGGGATTGGCCTTGATCCGGTCCACCACGCTTTCGATGCGCGGCTCAATGTGGCGGCGCGGCAATGGCGCGCCGAACAGGGCTTCATCCATGTCGAACGGCCAGGTCAACCCCGCATCACCGGTGCCGATCAACTTGCGGTAAAGGCTGTGTACTTGTTGCGCGACGCGCTCCAGATCGGCCTCGGCAGACGACTCCGCCAGCCAGGGAATTGCGGCGGCGTCCACGGTTTCGGGTTCGATATGCAGCGTGGCGATCATCAGGTCGGACGATCGAACCTGAAGCGGCACATAGGGCGCCACCGAAGCCACCGAACGCTCCTGCCACGGACCATCGTTGATCCGGATCACGAACGGGCGGTCGAGCGATACGAACACGCTGTGGGCACCCAGCGTCATCACCGAGCGCTGGCCGAGCAGGCCGCAATACAGGATGCGGTCGGTGTTGAGCACCATCACCCGGTCGGTGTCCTTCGACAGCGTGATGCGAAGGTTTCGCTTGCGGTCAAGAAACGGGGTTGCCATGAAATCTCCTCGCGCGCGGCTCGGGGCGGAGCGCCCCAAAACCTTGCATTGCGGG
>JANYCD010000059.1 GCA_025360425.1 Sterolibacteriaceae bacterium | reverse complement strand
TCTGGCCATTGCTGCCGTGAGCGGCATGGTTCTGGATACACCCCTGGCGAAGGCCGCCGCAGGCGGAAGCGTGGACTTCTACGCCCTGCCAAAATTCGGCAACGTGAGCTTGCTCCACTTCACCGATTGCCACGCTCAATTGATGCCGATCTGGTTCCGCGAGCCGAGCGTGAATATCGGTGTCGCCAGCGCCTTGGGAAAAGCGCCCCACTTGGTGGGGGAGGCGCTGCTCAAGCAGTTCGGCATTCGTCCTGGTTCGCGCGAAGCGCACGCGTTTACCTGCATCGAATTCGAACAGGCTGCTGCCCGCTTCGGCAAGGTCGGGGGTTTCGCCCATTTGGCAACGCTGGTGAAGAAGCTGCGTGCGGATCGTCCGCATGCCTTGCTGCTCGATGGTGGCGACACATGGCAGGGTTCGGCCACCAGTCTGTGGACGAATGGGCAGGACATGGTGGATGCCTGCAAGCAATTGGATGTGAACGTGATGACTTCCCATTGGGAGTTCACACTTGGAGCAGAACGGGTGAAGGAAATCGTTGAAAAGGATTTCGCCGGCAGGATCGAGTTCGTTGCCCAGAATGTGAAGACGGCGGATTTTGGCGATCCGGTATTCAAGCCCTATGTGATCCATGAACAAAACGGT
This sequence comes from Sterolibacteriaceae bacterium, assembly GCA_025360425.1. Taxonomy (GTDB): domain Bacteria; phylum Pseudomonadota; class Gammaproteobacteria; order Burkholderiales; family Rhodocyclaceae; genus JANYCD01. The sequence goes on along the minus strand of JANYCD010000059.1, from coordinate 55,730 downwards.
ATTCCTGTAGCGGTGATAGGTCAGGCCTTCCCCTACACTCCGATTGCCAACCCGCACCATTTCGTTCCCGACTGGACCTTCGGAATTCAGGAAGAGAATCTTCAGGCCGTCGTCGAAGAGGCCCGCAGCAAGGGCGCCCAGGTCGTGGTGCTGCTCTCCCACAATGGCATGGATGTTGATTTGAAGCTGGCCTCCCGCGTCAGGGGCATCGATGCCATCCTTGGCGGACACACCCACGACGGCGTGCCGAAACCGGTGATCGTTTCCAATCCGGGTGGCAAAACCCTGGTCACCAACGCCGGCTCCAACGGCAAGTTTCTTGCGGTATTGGATTTCGAGGTGAAGAACAGCAAGGTGACCGACTTCCGCTACAAACTGATGCCAGTGTTTTCACATCTGCTTCCCGCCGACATGGAAATGCAGGCATTGATCGACCGGGTTCGCGCGCCCTACACTGCAAAGCTCGGCGAGAAGCTGGCGGTTTGCGATGGCACCCTCTACCGCCGCGGCAATTTCAACGGCAGCTGGGACCAGCTGATTTGTGATGCGCTGATGGAAGTGCGTGGCGCCGAAATTTCCTTCTCTCCCGGTTTCCGCTGGGGCACTTCACTTCTGCCGGGCGAGGCCATCACCCGCGAACACTTGATGAACCAGACCGCCATCACCTATCCTCAAACCACGCTCATGGACATGACCGGCGAACAGATCAAGACAGTGCTGGAAGACGTGTGCGACAACCTGTTCAATGTCGATCCCTACCACCAGCAGGGGGGAGACATGGTGCGGGTCGGCGGGTTGACCTACACCTGCGATCCAACTTCGACGATGGGTGGCCGCATCGGCGACATGCGTTTGAAGGGCAAGCCGCTCGATGCAAGCCGAAAATACAAGGTCGCCGGCTGGGCCCCCGTCTCCGAAGAAGCTTACAAGTCCGGAGGGCCGGCAATCTGGGACGTCGTCGAGCAATATCTGCGGGCCCACCCGCGGCTTAAGGCGCCTCGCATCAACCAGCCCAAATTGGTCAACGTGAAAGGCAACCCGGGGCTGGCTTAGCCGGCCATTCTCCGCTGCACCCAAGCCCCGGTTTCAGGAGAACCAAGTCCCCTCTTGATCAGTAGGCGCGCAGCACGCAGCAGGCAAGCGATGTTCCCGATCGATTGGCGGCGCTTGTGTGACCATATGCGGCCTGATGATTATTTTTTTATTTCAACATGATCAATTCGTCGTACGCGATTGCGGGAGCAGCCACCGGATTTGTTGTCGGATTGTCCGGCGTTGGCGGCGGTGCACTGATGACGCCGATCCTGCTGCTGTTCTTCGGGATCGCCCCGACAACTGCAATTGCCACTGACTTGTGGTTTGCCGCGATCACCAAAAGTGTAGCCGTAGGAATTCACAACAAGGGCGGAAAGATCGATTGGCAAGTCGTTCGCAGGTTGTGGTCGGGCAGTCTGCCGGTGGCATTGATCGTCGTTCTGCTGGTAAGTTTCGGCGCAAAAGTTCAGAAAGTCGGCTGGCTGTCCCATGCCATCGGCGTAGTGGTCGTCATTACCGCCGTTGGTTTGCTCCTTGCACCGAAGTTGTCGTCTCTCGCTCGTGGAAGGCGGCTTGACCATCCAAGTGAATTCAAGGCTGTGCAACCGTTGCTCACCGTTGTTGCGGGAGCGATTCTCGGTCTCTGCGTCGCTTTGACGTCGGTGGGAGCAGGTGCCATCGGAACCGTGATGCTGCTTTATCTCTACCCGCTGCGTCTGACCGCTCACCGGCTGGTCGCAACAGACATCGCACACGCAATTCCGCTTGCTGTCGTGCCGGGGTTGGGCTACCTGTTTGCGGGCATGGTTGACGGCCAGATGCTGGTCAGTCTGCTGGCCGGCTCGATCCCCGCAGTGATCGCAGGTTGCTTTCTTGCACGGCTATGCCCGGCGCGGTTGGTACAAATCTGCCTGGCTTGTGTTCTTTCGCTGGCTGGCTTGAAAATGCTGCTTTAGAGATTCTGACCAAGGCCTTGGACGCAAGGTATGGCGCGGGATTCGGCTATCCCTGATTCGCTCCATCCATTTCAGGACTGTTCATGGAGATACATGGGATCGAAGGCAAAGGCGCGCTCGCTCCATCCCAACCCCCGCCGACCTTGCCATTCCCAGGTGACCGCTTCTTCGAACATTGTTGCCGAAGGCACGCCAGGCGTTACGCCGTGGTGGAAGTCAAACGGGTTCATGAAGGAGATCGGGATGCTGCCGTGGGTTGTTGCCTTGTTCAGTGTCATCACGCCCAATTCGCTTTCCAGAACGATGCGGTAGGGTTGTTTGGCATCGGCGCGTCCGCGGATCAGTTCGATGTCCTTCAGGACTGCGGGGTAGCGACGGTCACCCTTGGATACGGTGGCATTCGCCATCGCCAGCTTGTCTTCGCCGTAAAACTCCATGGCGTAGACGTTGAAGCTGACATCGTCTTCGGCGAAATAGCCTTGTGCCCAGCAGTGACGCCGGTACATGTCCACGATGCGAACGCCGCGGCTGTGGTCGCGATTCATGAAGGCATCCTTGATCTCCCAGCGCTCATTGCCGAACGCGATGTGGCCGCTGCCCTTGCCGACCTGTTCGACGTGGCGGGAGCCGGTCAGCTCCGAGGTCTTGCCGGCGTGGCCGCTCATGTCCCATACCGGCGTGGTGCCCTCGAACAGCACTTCGATTTGGCAACGACGCGGTGGCGCCGGTATGAATCCCTGCCGCATCAATGTCGCCCGGTCTTGTTCGCATGCCGGTCCATCGTAAGTGAGTTTCAGGGTCTGACCCGGTCGTATGACTTCGTGAAGGAGCATTGCACCGGAAGCGATCCTGTCGGTGGCGGCACTGCCGTAGTTCTTGATACAGATCAGGCGGTCGCCGGGCAGGGCGATGGAGACGACTTCGCGCCAGATGGTCGGGTCGGCCCACCAGCGGCCGAGCAGAACAATCATGCTGACGCCGGTGGCCGCGTTGTTGCAGCTATAGGCGAAGTTCTCGCTCCACATCGCGGTGTCCGGCAGTTGCCGAATGGGATAGTCGTCGCTGACGAGGTCGCCTGAAAGAGTTGTCATGGGTGTCTTCTCCTGGGTGTCTGTTATCTTGCACGATGCCACTCGGTGCACAACTGTTTTGCCTGCACCAGCCTTGTACAATCATCGCAGGAGTGAACAACCAACCTAAAGTAGGGGGAGACAAAAATGGCTGCAGCAATCCCGGCAAGTCTTGAAGCCACGATACGCGATCTGGCTGCCAAGGACGCGATCAAGGAAGTGATCTACCGCTACAGCCACGGCATCGACCGCCGCGACTGGAAGGTGTTGAACGATGTGTTCTGGCCCGACTCTCGCCTTGAATATGGTCTTTACAACGATAGCGGCGCCGGTTTCGCCGGGATCATCGAAAAAGTCTACGGCGAACTCAAGATCGACGTCACCCAGCATTTCATCGGCAATTGCATTATTCGCGTCGATGGCGACAAGGCGATCGGCGAAACCTATGTGCGGGCATTTCATCGCGTACCGCGACCCGCCGACGGCGTCTACGAAGAAGTGATCATGGGAGCGCGCTACCTGGACAACTTCGAGTGCCGTTCAGGCGAGTGGAGGATCTCGGTGCGCAAGGTGATCTTCGACTGGTTTCGTCTCAGCCCCTACAGCGCCGATTGGACGGAGGGCGCGTTCGGTATTAATGCCGCCACGGCACACACCGGCAAGCCGGGTGTTGTCGAACGGCCTGAATTTACCGCGCTGTTGCGCTGACTTATCGCTGCACGCGGAAGCGTCGCGGCGTCTGCCCGACCCTGCCGCGAAATGTTGCGGAGAAATGCGACTGGCTGCTGAAGCCGACAGTGAGCGCAATTTCCGCAAGCGAAAGGTCGGTGTGCCGCAGAAGTTCCTTGGCGCGCTCGATGCGGCGCTGGGTCAGGTAGCCATGGGGTGGCTGGCCAGTCGCTGCGCGGAAGGCACGCGCAAAATGGAATCGGCTGAGTCCGGCTTCCATCGCCAGCTCATCCAGGGAGATGCCGGTTTCCAGACTCGTATCGATCCTGTCTTGTACGCGGGCGAGCACTCCCTGCGAAATGGTTTCAGCTTTTCCCGGCCGCTCCAGCACGGACGCGGATGGCCGCATCACATGCAAGGCCAGCGTATCCATCAGGGAGTCGACAAAAAGGGAACCAAGCTCGCGCGGTGCGCGCAGTTCGTCGAATAACGCCCCGATGCAGCCACTGGCGAATTGATCGTGAAAAGCAAAGCGGAAAGATGCCGGAGTCGTTATCGATTTACCCAGGTCCGTCAATGCTTCGAGCCGATCGCGGCTGAAATGCACGGACAGGAACTCGATCCATCCTTCCGGTTTGAAGGCAGTCGAGAATCCGGCGGGAATAAGGTGCAGATGGCCGGGAAATGAAGTGGCATCGCTCCACCCGCCGCGTACTCGGGTTCGGACATTCCGGCTACCGCCGGTATGCATTGCCAGGATCAACTCGTCGGCTTGGCCGAGTTCATACGAGGACAGCCATGGTGTTCGCCAGTAATAGGCAGCGACACTTCTGGCATCCGTCTTCCTGCTATGCATTTCCGGGGCAACGCCCACCGCCTTGCGAAGAGCCTCCGCGGCGGGTGCTGCGTTGCGTTTCTGTGGGATAGCCATGGGCCTCCTCTACACCTTGTTCTCGGGCATGGTACGCCATTTGCGGGCTGATAAGAATTGTCGAAATTTGTGTGGACCGCAAGATTTTGACAAAACAACCGCAACCGGAAGGAAGATTGTTGCCCATCTTCATGCAAAAATCGGGATACAGAAAAATGGCTGTGTAGAGGAGATGATATGCAACAAACAACGCAATCTGACGCATTGCTGCCGCCCGGTTTTGGCGAGCTGGAAGGTTTCGTTGCCTATTGGGCAGGGGAAACCAATGACATTCGTTGGGACCGCCGGTCCCGGGCCGCGATGGCGGAGATTCGGCGGTTTTACGACGCGATGCTGCCGCGCGGCGAGGATGCCATGAAGTATCTCGAAAAATTTCCCCTCGCCGAAATGCCCGACGATGCGACCCGCTTGTTCAGGCTACTCTTGTCGCTTGCGCACGCATCAATGGCAGTCGAGATGCATCGCCAGCCACGGGCGAAATTTTCGCCATTCCCCCATGGCATGCACATCGGGCGTGGACCCTGGCCGCAAGGCTCGTGATTTCATCCTGACTGAACAGTTCCTTCGCTGAGGAGATCCCAATGAACGACGCGCTGAAAATCGAACTTCCTCAAATCACCAAAGCCAACGGCCTGGGTACCGGGCCGATCCCGATCGAGCCCTATATTTCGCCGGAGTGGTATGAACGCGAGAAGAAGCAGATATTTGGCCGGGCATGGTTGTGCATGGGCAGGGTGGAGCAGTTGCCTGAAGCAAATAGCTTTATCACCACGGAAGTCGAAGTTTGCGGTGTCCTGGTGCTGATCACCCGGAACAAGGCGGACAAGATCAGCGCTTTCCATAATGTGTGCTCGCATCGCTCCAACATGCTGGTTCTCGAACCGGCCGGGACAGCAAGCAAGTTTGCTTGCCGATATCACAACTGGAGTTACCGCAACGACGGTTCGTGCCTGGGTGTGCCGGATCGCGAAAACTTTTTCGATCTCGATCTCAAGGAGCGGGGTCTCACTCCTATCGCTTGTGATGTTTGGGAAGGCTGGATCTTCATCAACTTGCAGCCAGAGCCCGAAGTATCGCTGAAGGAATTTTTGGGCAGCTTCGGAGAAGCGTTTCGCGATGCACCGTTCCCTGCGGCCGAGCAGTTCTTCACCATTGATGTCGGAAACATGCGTGCCAACTGGAAGGTGACCATCGATGCTTTTGCGGAGCCCTATCATGTCCCGGTACTTCACACGGCGACGGTCGGCGCAACCTTCGCCAACAAGCTCAACCCCTTTTCCCGGCCATTGAGCGGCAATGCGCGTGGTTCTCATCGCACGCTGACAACATTTGGCAACCCGGACTATACGCCGCCCGAAGATGCTCTCGTCGAGCGGCTGGCCTACGGTAATGTCGACACCGGCAATGTATTGGGCAGCGACGTCAATAGCTTGGACGCCGGCGGGTTGCAGAATCATCCGGCGATCAATCCCAACCGGGCACCCTCCTGGGCAACAGAGATTGCCTGGATGTTCCCGAATTTCATCATTTTCTTCTCCCCTGGCGGCTTCTTCAGCATCGAATTCTGGCCGACCTCGGTGAACACCACGCGCTGGATGGCGAAGGTACATATCCCTGTGGCGCAGGACGTTCGCCAGCGCTTCCAGCAAGAGCATCACAACTGCCGCATGGGCGAAATCTTTCTCGAAGATGTGAGCAACCTGGAGTGCCAGCAGAAAGCCATGGAATCCGGTGCGAAGAAAGAAATCATTCTTCAGGATAGCGAATTCCTGCTGCGCCATTCGATTGAGACAGTGATGAAGTGGGTCGAAGCAGCCACGGTTCGCGAGGTATTGAAGTAAGCAGGTCAGACGATTCGAAAAAAGGAGAGATCGCTGTCAACAGAAAATACGCGCAAGGTCGTTCAACGTTTCATGGTCTCGACGCCATTCGATGATGGGCTGCGTGAGAGTCGGGGTGGCCCGGAACTCTTTGACGGTATGGTCGAAGCCTGGTGGGATTCGCTCGACGCGCTGCGGCATGCGGTCGAGGATCGAGCAGCGCAAGCGGCCTGGGCTGCGTTGATGGAAGATGAGAAACGGTTTATCGACTTCGCGAACTCACCGCTATGGTTTGCCGAAGAGCATGTCATGGTTGCAGACCAAACCAACGCCTAAACCGTTACGAAAAGCCAGGAGAGTCAGAAAATGTTGGCGCTATGGTGTGCGCCAATCTTTTAACCTCCAATTTTGAACTGGATAGAAGAGCGAAGAGGCTTCAGTTTGAAGTCGGGATGGATTGCGGCTCGGCCGCTCCAGGAATCAGCCCGAAACCGAGCCTACGTCTTCGCTGATGGTCTTCCAGTCTTGACGTTTCGCCCAGTTGCGGAAGGTTTCCAGTTGCACGGGAATTTTCCGCAACAGTGGTTGCATCTCCACCTCGAACGGCTTCAGTGGTGAGTCGTTGTTGAAGGTGTAAAAGTCGTTGAAGGACGCGATATACAAGTCACGCGGCGCGCCGGTCTTGTGCACGAAGCGGTCCCAGGTAAAGGCCGCGAAGTCCGCCGGCGTCATGTACGCGTAGCGGATGTTTACCCCCATCGCTTCCGACAGTGCCGAGCGGATGTCTTCCGGTCCCAGTGTTTCGGGCCCGGCGATGCGGAAGCGTCCGCCGATCAGATCGTCGCGACCCAGCGCTGCAATCATGAACTTCGCGACATCATCCAGTGAGATCGGATTGAAGCGCATGGTTGGTTTGTGCGGGTAACGGTAGACATGTTCCTCGATCAGCACCGGCTTGGCATAGGACGTCTGCCAGTTGTCCATGAACAGCGTGGGACGGAAGATCACCAGCGGTAGCCCGAGTTTTTCAAGAATTGCCTCCATTTCGCGCATCGTGTCGTAGGTCATCTGGCCGCAGGGGTAATCGGCCGGATCGGGCGACCACATGGTCGAGTTGTGGATGAAACGCCTGATGCCGGCGCGCTTTGCCGCCTCGCCGACATTGCGGGCGTGGCTGCGCAGACGGTCGGGAATGTCGAGTAGGGGTGGCTGGAAGAAGATCACGTCGGCGCCGGCGACGGCCCGGTCAAGGGAGGCCGGATCGGTGAAATCGGCGGCGATCACTTCGACGCCGGCAAAAGCCGGGGTAGCGAAGATGCCCGCCTGTCGCGTCACTGCCCGTGGACGATGGCCGGCCTTTAACAGTTGACGCACTTGGGCCAGACCCTGACGGGAACTGGCATTGAAGACCACCACCAATTGATTGCCTGCCATCTCTGTCTCCTTTGTTCGAGGCACGCCTAAATCTTACCCGCGTTGTCGGTTAAAGTATGACCCCCTGTCTGACTGCACCGCCATCAGCGCGTTGCTCGGCATGCTGAATTTTTTTTGAGGAGTCACGAATGACACAGGCCTATGTTTATGACCACGTCCGCACCCCCCGAGGCCGCGGCAGGCCGGACGGTGCGCTGCATGAAGTGACCCCGGTCCACCTTGGCGCCACCGTACTCGAAGCGCTGCGCGACCGCAACGGCCTCGACACGACGCTGGTTGACGACGTGATCTTCGGCGTCGTCGCGCCGGTCGCGGAGCAGGGCCAGTGCCTGCCGCGGCTTGCCGCGTTGCGCGCCGGATATGCCGAACAGACGGCGGGTGTACAGATCAACCGCTTCTGCGGGTCAGGTCTTGAAGCCTGCAATATGGCCGCCGGAAAGATATCTGCCGGTGGGGGCGACTTCATCATCGCTGGCGGCTGCGAATCGATGTCGCGCGTGGCGATGTTTTCCGATGGTGGCGCCTGGAGCGTCAATCCGGATCTCGCGTTTTACGTCAATTTCATCCCGCAAGGCGTCAGTGCCGATCTGATGGCGACGCTGTTCAACTACAGTCGCGCCGATGTCGATGGCTATGCGGTGCGCAGCCACCGCCTCGCAGCGCAGGCATGGGCCGAGAACCGTTTTGGCCGCTCGGTGGTTCCGGTCAGGGACGACGTGCTCGGCGACGTGCTGCTGGCCAGGGATGAAACGATCCGCCCCGGATGCTCGCTGGAGGATTTGGCTGGGCTCAAGGCTTCGTTCGGCGAGCTGGGCCGCAAGGCCGGATTCGATGCGTTGGCCCAGCATCGCTATCCCGAGGTCGAGTCGATTCAACACGTGCATCACGCCGGCAATTCTTCGGGCATCGTCGACGGCGCCTGTGCGGTGCTGATTGGTTCTGAAGCCGCGGGCAAGGCGGCAGGTCTGAAGCCGCGCGCACGCATTCGTGCCTTCGCCGAAGTTGGTTCGGAACCGACGATCATGTTGACCGGGCCCTCCTATGCCGCGGAAAAGGCGCTCAAGCGCGCCGGCATGAAGGCATCCGACATCGACCTTTATGAGATCAACGAAGCCTTCGCCGCCGTTCCGCTGCGCTTTATGGAGGTGATGGGACTCGATCCGGATCGGGTCAACGTCAATGGCGGCGCCATCGCCATGGGCCATCCACTTGGTGCGACCGGTGCCATGATCCTCGGCATCGCGCTCGACGAACTGGAACGTAGCGGCAAGTCAACCGCGCTGATGACGCTGTGCATCGGCGCCGGCATGGGCGTGGCCACCATCATCGAACGCATCTAAGCGCTCGCAAATACAACTTTTCGAATACTTACTCCATGATCAAGACCGAACTCGCCAACGGCATCGCCCGGCTCATCATCGACATGCCAGGACGCACGATGAATGTGCTGACCCAGGAATTCGTCGCCGCAATGTCAGCCTGCTTCGATGCAGTGCTGAAAGACCCCGATCTCAAGGGCATCGTCATCGCCTCGGGCAAACCCGCCTTCATGGCCGGCGCCGATCTCGGCCAGATGGCCGGTTTCGTCAAGCCGGGCGTGACTCCGCAAATGGTGGTCCAGCAAGCCGGTATCTATAGCGCGCTGTTCCGCCGCATTGAGACCTGTGGCAAGCCGGTGGTCGTTGTAGCCAACGGCACCGCGCTGGGTGGCGGGCTGGAGTTGATGCTGTGTGGCCACTATCGCATCGCTACGGATGATCCCAAGGCGCAATTCGGCCTGCCGGAAGTGAAGCTCGGCCTGCTGCCTGGCGCCGGCGGTACGCAGCGCGTGCCGCGCTTGATCGGCATCGTGGCGGCTATTCCGTTGATCACGCAAGGCAACCCGATGAATGCCCAAGCTGCCCTCAAACTTGGCCTGATCAACGAGGTCGTGCCGACCAGTGAATTGATTGCCACCGCTGAACGCGCAATCACCGAAGGACGCGTCAAGTCTGTCGCACCTTGGGACGTGAAGGGCTACAAGCTGCCCGGCGGCGACGCACATTCCGCTGTCGCCGCCGATGCATTCGGTGCCGCCAATGCCAGCATCCACGCTGCAACCGGCGGCAACTACCCTGCGCCGCTGGCGATATTGCGTTGCATTTACGAAGGGTCCAAGGTGCCCATCGACAAGGGCCTGCGTATCGAACTGAAGCACTTCGCCACCCTGATGCAGGACAGCGTTGCGCAGAACATGATTCGTACGCTTTTCTTCGCCAAGCAGTCCGCCGACAAACTTGCCCGCCGCCCTGCCGATGTGCCCAAGTCCAGTTTGAAGAAACTCGGCATCCTTGGTTCGGGTTTCATGGGTGCAGGCATTGCGCAGGTATCGGCGCTGAGCGGCATTGATGTCGTGTTGCTGGATCGCGATCTGGCCACTGCACAAAAGGGCCGCGACGGAATCGTCAGCGCGTTTGACGCCGACGTGCAGAAAGGCCGCATGAAGCCCGAGCTGCGCGATGCGGCCGTTGCGCGACTTGTCGTGGCGGAAGGCTATGCGGCGTTCAAGGATTGTGATCTGGTGATCGAGGCGGTGATCGAGGATGTCGGCATCAAGGCAATAGTAACCAGGGCGGCGGAAGCCGCGATGGGCAAGGATGCGATCTATGCGTCCAATACTTCCGCGCTGCCGATCAACGACCTGGCGGCGGCAAGCGTGCGGCCGCAGAACTTCATCGGCCTGCATTTCTTCTCGCCGGTGGCGAAGATGGCTGTGGTCGAAGTCATCGTCGGTCGCAATACCGCGCCCGCAACGCTGGCGCAAGCGCTGGATTACATCCGCCAGATTCGCAAGACGCCGATCGTCGTCAACGACGGTTACGGCTTCTATACGTCGCGCTGTGTCGATGCCTATATCCGCGAAGGACTGCGTCTGCTGGTCGACGGCGTGAAGCCGGCCCTGATCGAGAATGCCGGGGTTGCCTTGGGCATGCCGGTGGGTCCGTTGTCGCTGGGCGACGAAGTGGGCGTCGACGTATTGCATCACATCACCCACTTTTTCCGCACCAGGGAAAAGGACGCATGGGGCGACGACAAGCATGTTCCGGATCGCATCATCGACAGTATGGCCGCCGCCAAGCGACTGGGCCGCAAGACTGCGGCAGGGTTCTACAGCTATCCGGCTGGAGCGCCCAAGCATCTGGCGCCGGAGCTTTCAGCGGAATTTCCGGGCAAGGGAATTCAGCCGGAGGTGGCTGCGGTAAAAGAACGGCTGCTCTATGCCCAACTGGTCGAAGCCGCACGATGCTGGGCTGATGGCGTGATTACCGATGCCGGCGAAGCGGATCTCGGCGCGGTCCTGGCATGGGCTTTCCCGGTGTATCTGGGCGGACCCATGGCGGCGATCGATGCGATCGGTGCCGCGCAGTTCGTCGCGCGTTGCGATCAGTTGAAAACCAGTCTCGGGGCGCGCTTTGAGGCGCCGGGAAAACTGCGCGATTTTGCAGTGCGTGGCGGGCGTTTTCATACCCCGTAAGCTTAACCGGCATCGCTGACTTCCACCGCAGGGTGGGCGTCAGCGAAACCAGATGAGTCAAGCGAAAGCGACGCCGTAAAGCAGATAGAGCCCGATCGCGCCGACACTGCCGTGCCCGGCAACCATTAGCAGGGGTGGCGTGTTCTTGAAGATGACGCGGAACAACAAGGCGCCGCCAGAAAAACCGGCAGCGAAAACACCGAACGCCCACCATGCCCGTTCTGTGGTGTCAGGACCGGTGAGATTGGCTGCCAGCAAAACCGCGAGCGCCACCAAACCAGCCAGACCATGACCCGGGGGCATGAAAGAAGGGATCGGCTTTTTTGCGACAATCATCAGTGCCATGGTTACGCCACCCGCGGCAACCAATGCAAAAATAACAAATGCGATCTGCGTAAGATTCATCGAATTCCCCTTTGGTGATCTCCAAGGAAGGAGTTCCTCAGAGGGATGCTGTGAATCAAAACCCGCAGGCTAGCTATTCGCGAATCAGCTCCATCTGACGCGCGCGGTGCGCGGCGAGTGTGCGGCCGGAAACGCCGAGCTTGCTATACACGTTCTTGAGATGCCACTTCACTGTTTCGGGCGTGATGAGCAGGGTTCGCGCGATTTGTTTGTTGGCGAGGCCTTTGGTGACCAGGCCGAGAATGTCCTGCTCCCGTTTGCTTAGTGCTTCACTCACGACACCTGTGTTTGAGGGGATCGACGATGTTCCCTTCGGCAGATCCAGACCAAGCGCACGCCACAGGCGTTGGTGATAATCAGAACGTTGTGGCGAGGTTTTTCCGGAAGCAGGGAGGAGTTCGATCAAACGCGTAACGCCCTCTTTTTCGTCGGCAATCAAACGCACCAGATTCGCTGATTCGCCAAACTTGAGTACGTCCGATAAACATGCGAGCGCAGCCGCTAGGTCACCTGCACCGTCATGGGCGATGGCGAGCAAGACGCTGAACTTTGCCATGGCATATTGGTTGCTGGCCGCGTCTTTACTGCCGAGGTCTTTTTTCAGAAGTACAACAGCTTCACTATAACAATGCTTATGGAGCAATAGTCGAGCGCGGGTGAGGTGAAGCAAACTCACGATATCGGAGTTTTCACCATGTGCGTTGGCGGTTTGCGTCTTTGCGACCAACTCAAGCTGCGTCGCTGAGCGTTCCGCATCGACCAGCCGATTGTCCAGCAGCCACAATCGTGTGCGCTCGGCAGCGCATGCCGCAAGCAGCCGCAGCCATGATCGACGATTGGCAACGACCTCGGCGCGATCGAGCAACTCATGTGCGGCCTGAAAATCACCCCGCACGATCCAGATGCGGGCCAGTGAAATATAGGCGGATTGAACGGCGTCCACATAGCAGACGTCTTCAATGACATCCAGTCGATCGGCGAGCAACTCTTCGACAGTGTCGAGATCGTTCCATTCGTAGTGCACTTTTGTCAGGGATCCGGCGACCAGTGAAGCCGCGCCGGAACGACGACCCGCCTGCTTTTCACATTCCGACAACGCTTCACGCAGTCTTCTGGCACCGTCGCGCAGATGGCCTTCGCGAATGTCGCAGGCGCTGAGCACGCTTGCCCGGTAACTGATGGTGAAGAGATTTGCTGCCGGGGGATGCAGGTGCTCGATGCTGCGCGCCTTCTCCAGATTGCCGGCTTTTTCGTAACAGTAAATGAGGCAATTGAGGACTGCTTCATCCTTCCATGTATCGCAGTCAGTATCGCGTTTTTGTCTCGAAACACGTTCAAGACACACGCTGTCGAGTTCCAATGCCGCCGCAGTATCGTCCTGGATTACCAGAATGGCGAGACGCAGGGCCAGCAGTTCGTAACGCATACCATCGGTTTCGGGAAGCACGCCTTCGTCCAACTGGCGTTCTATATCCTCGACGATGGACTGGGCTTCGGCGAGCCGGATCGTTAGCGCCAGCGCCCACGCAAATGCCATGCGCAACCGCGGACGTTGGCGGACGGCTTCCTGCGGTAGCTTGTGCATCCATGACAGCAAACTGTGCAACCTGCTGTCCTCGACCTCGCGCATTGCACAACGCTCAACCCACTCGGTGGCAATGTCAACGCGATTAGCCGCCAACGCATGCCTGACTGCCTCAGCCCATAACCCTTGTTCCGAGAACCATTCCGCCGCACGCCAATGCAGCATGGGCAATTCGTCGCCCAACTGGCGCTCAAGCTGGGCGCGAAGAAAGTCGGCAAACAGGCCGTGAAAGCGATACCACTTGCGCTCGTCATCCAGCCCCTGCAGGAACAGGTTCTGTGCAGCGAGCCATTCCAGGGTGGATTGTCCTTCCGCCGAGCCAGCCACGCGTTCGCACAAATCTCCACTCAGTCGTTCGAGGATCGAGGTACGCAACATGAAGGCCACGGTATCCGGCGCTATGCGCGCCAGCACGTTTTCCGCAAGATAGTCGCTGAGCGCGCGATGTTGACCCGAAAAGCCGGCAATCAAATCCTTGGGACTGCTGTGACTGCGCAGGACAATTGCCACGATCTGCAAGCCGGTGACCCAGCCTTCCGTCGCGTCGTGAATAGCGCGCGTTTCGCTCGCGGACAGTTTGACCGATGCAAGCGGGGCAAAGAAGGCTCGGGTGTCGTCGATCCCGAAGCGCATGGCACTGGCGTCGATTTCGACCAACTGGTCACGGGCGCGCAGGTAGGAGAGGGGTAATGGCGGTTCGGAGCGGCTGGCAACCATGACGTGAAGGTTGCTCGGGATATGTTGCAGCAGAAATGCGAACAGATCGTGCACCGCGACATCTGTGATCTTGTCGTAATCATCCAGAATCAGCGTGACTTCCCGGTCTATCTTGTCAAGGCTATTGATCAGCGAAGTCAGCACCACCCGGGCAGATACGACCTTGCCGGCGATTCGAAGTTCCGGCATATCCTTGACCAAGTCGCCTAGCGCCTCCGCCAGCGTTCTGGTCAGATATTCGATGAAGTGATTAACGTCGTTGTCGTCCCGATCCAGCGTGAGCCAAGCAACAATCTGGCTTTCGCCGAGCAGTGATTCGCGCCACTCAGTCAGCAAAGTGGTCTTGCCGAATCCGGCCGGGGCCTTGACCAGGGTAAGAGCCCGTGTTGCGCCGACGGCAATCGACTGTATCGGCGCCTCACGCAACACCACCTTGCGTGAAAGCCTTGGCGGGCTGAGCTTGGTCCTGATGAGCAAAGGCGATTGCGGCCTCACTGACATCCTTTGTCTCCTTCCGGCTGCACCGCATTTATGTGCGGTTTTATAGTAAAAATAGGTCTTCGCGAACATTATGGAGAATGGGGGGGGGCGGGTCAAGTGCCGTGCCAATGGCTGAAACAGCCACTGGACTGAGGTCAGCAGATCAAAGGGTAACTGGCCGGAAAGCAAACGCCCCCCCGCTGCTTTGCTCACCCCCCCCTTAAAAGGATTTGTAGTGCAATGCACCTTCGAATAGGCTGTTAAGGTTTGGTCCCAACCGGGCTCGTTGAAGTTTGTTGTCGTTAATTTTATTTTCAGGAGGAACAAAATGAGTATTGAACAAAACAAGAAGACAGCGCTGGATTTCTGGGCAAAATTTTCCGTGCTGGATGTCGATGGCGCGCTGGCCCATACGGCCCCCGACTTCACCTGGTGGATGGCCGGCAAGCCGGACAAGTTTCCATTCGCCGGACTGATGAGCAAGGAGAAATTCCTTGGTGTCTTCGCCGAACTGCTGAAGTTGGCGCCCAAGGGGATTCAAATCGAGCCCTTGGTGATGACCGCGGAAGGTGATCGTGTTGCGTTCGAGTGCAAGTCGGTTGCCCATACGACGACCGGCCGCGTTTACAACAACGAGTATCACTTCCTCATGCATTTCACGCCTGAAGGAAAAATCAAGCAGGTCAAGGAATATCTCGACACGATGCATACCAAGGAAGTTTTCATCGACTGATTCCGCCGCACGGCAGTTTTTCGAGTACTAGTTCGGTCCACCTTTTCCCCTGAGGATTTCATGTCTGACGCTTTGTCCCAGTCTCTTCATTTGCCCTGTGGTGCAGTTCTGAAAAATCGTTTGGCAAAAGCCGCCATGACCGAGGGCTTGGCCGATACGATGAACCGGGCAACGGAGAGACACGTCAGGGCTTATGAGCGTTGGGCAAAAGGTGGCGCCGGGCTTTTATTGACTGGCAATGTGCAGGTGGATCGGACTCATCTGGAGCGTCCCGGCAATATCGCGATCGACAACAACGGCGGTCTCGAAGCGCTGCGCGCCATGGCGAAAGCCGGGACCAGCGCCGACAACCATTTATGGATGCAGATCAACCATCCCGGCCGGCAAACACCGGGGGGTATCAATCCCGCACCGTTGGCGCCATCGGCGGTTCCCCTGGCGGCTGTGGAAACCGGCGCCGGCAATCCGGTCGAGATGACCGAAACGCAGATACTCGATGTCATCAGGCGCTTCGCCCATGTCGCCACGGTGGCGCGTGACACCGGTTTCACCGGCGTGCAGATCCATTCCGCGCACGGCTATCTTTCGTCGCAGTTTCTCAGCCCGCTTTCCAATCGGCGTGGTGACGCGTGGGGTGGCAGTTTGGAGAATCGGGCCCGATTCCTGTTGGAGACCGTGCGTGCGACGCGCAAGGCGGTGGGGAAGGACTTTCCGGTTTCGGTCAAATTGAATTCGGCCGACTTCCAGAAGGGTGGGTTCACCGAGGAAGAGTCAATGCACGTGGTGCACTGGCTGAATGCTGAAGAGGTCGACCTGCTCGAAATCTCCGGCGGTAATTACGAGCAGGTCAACGACATGATCGGGCGCAACCAGAACGATGCCGAAGGTGTGGTCAGGAAGAACGCCGCCGAAAGCACGCGTCGCCGCGAAGCCTACTTCCTCGATTACGCCGCCAAGGTGCGGCCGCTGTTCAATAAGCCATTGATGATCACCGGTGGTTTCCGCGCCCGCCCGGTCATGGTGGAAACCCTGGAGGCCGGCGAACTCGACATGATCGGCATCGCTCGTCCGCTATGCGCGATGCCCGATGTATGCGGGCGCCTGTTGCGTAATGAAATCCAGGAAGCGCCGGCGCCGGAGCGCGTGATGACGCTGGATCGAAAGGCGCTCGATGCCGTCATGGGTGCCCCGGTGGATGACAAAATGTACCGCACCATGGAATCATGGAGCCAGGTAGCGTGGGCCTGTATGCAAATCCTGCGCATGGGCGACGGCAAGGATCCCGATCTCAATCTGACGTTGCTTGAAGCATTTGGCGCCTATGATGCCAACGAGAAGGCGGCGACTGCGGCGCTGCAACGTTCCTGACCGGACAACGGCTTGGGCGCCGATACTGGTCCCACCGCAGATGATTAAAACCATTGAGGAGCAACGACATGAAAGCCTGGACGCTGACGGCTGCTGGCAACGGCCTTGAGAAGCTGAAGCTGCGCATGGATTTGAAGGAACCCTCTCCCGGCCATGGCCAGGTGCTGGTCCGGGTACATGCCGCCTCGCTGAATTTCCGCGATCTGCTCGTTATCGGCGGAATGTATGTGCCATCAAAACCTGACCTCATTCCCCTGTCCGACGGTGCCGGCGAAATCGCTGCGGTGGGGGAGGGCGTGATCAGATTCAAAAAAGGCGACCGTGTCTCGCTGACTTTTCACACCGACTGGTTCGGCGGCAAGTATTACCCGACCATGAATCTGGCGGGACGTGGCGGCGGCCAGACGGATGGTATGCTGGCCCAATACACCTGTGTTTCGCAGGAGGAAGTTGTGCATCTGCCGCACCATCTTTCCTACGAAGAGGGCGCCACGCTGCCCTGCGCGGCGGTCACCGCATGGCGTGCGTTGACGGCCTATACGCCCGTGTCTGCGGGCGATACCGTGCTGGTGCAGGGCAGTGGCGGCGTATCGGTTTTCGCATTGCAATTCGCCAAGCTGTTTGGCGCGCGGGTGTTCGCCACTTCGTCGAGCGACGCCAAACTGAAGCGTCTTGGTGACTTGGGTGCGGACGAGTTGATCAACTACAAGCACATTCCGGATTGGCACTTGCGCGCGCTCGAATTGACCGGCGGCATGGGTGTCGACTACACGATCGAAGTTGCCGGCAAGGACACCTTCGCCAAAACCACGGCAGCGACGCGCGTCGCCGGGCAGGTCAATGTCATCGGCTTGTTGTCCGGCATGCCCGAGGTGGGTCAGGACGTGTTGCTGCGCAGCCTGTCGATACACGGCAGCTCGGTTGGCAGCCGCGAACATTTCGAGCAGATGAATCGCGCCATCGCCATGCATAAGCTGAAACCTGTGATTGACGACAAGGTGTTCGGATTCAACGAAGCCGTCCAGGCGGTTGAATATCTGCAATCGCAACGCCACTTCGGCAAGATTGTGATCCGTATTGACTGAGTTTTTTTACGACAAAAATAACCAAAGGAGATATTGATGAGCAGCGGATACGAAAAATTTGAAAGCCTTGCGCCTGGCGACGGCAATCCGCGCTGGAACCAGAGTTTCTACTACCAGTTCTATGACCCGAAAACCAAGATTGGTGCGCTGATCCGCGTCGGCCTGCTGGAAAACCAGCGCGAGAGCAATACCTGGTTCGTCTTTTTCAAGGATGGCCTGCCGATCTACAACCGGGTCAACATGAATCTGCCCTACACCTTCGACCGCCCGGCCAACGGCATGAAAGTTGCCGGCATGACTATCCACGCCGTCGAACCGCTCAAGAAAACCCGCATCCTGTTCGCCGACCTGGATTTCTCGGTCGATCTTTGCTGGGACGAACGCAATCCGATCGCGAATGCCATCGCCATGGATTCCGGCAAGGAAACCTTCTCCAGCGAGATGGCGCATGTCCACCTCGAAGGCACTTCCAACATCACCGGTCACATCATCCATCGCGGCGAACGCACCGAGATCAACGGCATCGGTTTCCGCGACATCGGCGTCGGCCCGCGCAATTGGGACGCGCTCAAGCACTACCGCCTGGCCTGGCCGGTGTTCACGGACGGAACGGCCCTTGCCTGCGTGCGCGCCATCTCCACCAGCGGCGACACTTCATACATGCGTATGTACCACGACGGCAAGAAGTGGCTGCGGGTTACCAAGGTCGACGAGAAACAGGTCTATGCCGAGGACACCTTCTCCATCGCTTCCGCCCAGTGGAAGTGGACCGACGAGAACGGCAAGAGCTACGACATGACCTGCAAGCCCTTGCTGCGCTGGTTCTTCTCGCTTGACACCTTCATCATGTGCGAGCAGATCATGGAGTACCGCACCACCGACGGCCGGGTCGGCTATGGTCTTTATGAGACCGGCTATCGGCTGCCCTGGAAGGGTATTGATATTTGAATGGCATTCCCACAAACGCCTCTTGGGGAGCGCGGGGGAATCCAGCTCCGGACGAAAATCAAATCGACCCCTTGATTCTTTGATTTCTCCATCCGGCGTGTCCCCTGCTTTATATTCTGATGTATCGACAATGTTGCTACTTGGCATGGGTTAGGCTAAAGTACTTACATCAAGGATACGCAGGAGACAGCAATGAGAGTAACCATCAAAAAGTGGGGTAACAGCGCGTCGGTGCGCATACCCGCTGCCATCATGCAGGCGGCAAGTCTCCGCCTGGACGAAACGGTAGATGTGCGTGAAGAAGGAGGGCGCATCGTGATCGATCCGATCCGCCCCAGTGAATACGATCTTGAAAGTCTTCTGGCCGGAATCACGCCCGAGAACGTGCACGCGGAGGCGAGCTTTGGTGCCGCAGTGGGCAAGGAAGCACTGTAGTGGTTCGTCGCTATATCCCCGATGCCGGCGATATCGTAGGGCTACAGTTCGATCCGCAAGCGGGTCACGAACAGGCCGGCCATCGGCCAGCGCTGGTGATCAGCCCAACTGCCTACAACGGTAAAACCGGGTTGATGCTGTGTTGCCCGATGACAACCCAAATCAAGGGCTACCCTTTCGAGGTGTTGATTGCCGGCGCCCGCTCTGGTGCGGCATTGGCTGATCAGGTGAAAAGTCTGGATTGGGTTGTGCGCAAGGCGAAATACAAGGGCAAGGTATCTGCGGCGGAGTTGGCCGAAGTCAGGGCGAAGGTGCTGGCGTTGGTGGGCAAGGCATGATGGGATAATTATGGCGGGGTGGAAACCGTAATCTGTCCCCGATTATTCCAGGACTGGGCAAAGTCGCTACCAGCCGGTCTTGATAGAAAATAAATCAACCTTGGCTTCTTTTATTGCAAAAATCAGAAATCAACAAGGAGAACGAAATGCCCCAATCAATCGACGATCCACTGTTCCGAAAGTCCATGGCTTTCTGTGCCTGGTCCGGGTTTGCCGCAATCATTCTTTTCATCATCGGCGGTGTTGTCCTCGGTGGCATGCTCCCGCCGTTGCTTCATGCGGACGATTCACCGGCCGAATTCGTGCGGAAAGTTTCGGAACACCTGTTTGAAATCCGCATTGGATCAGTATTCCTGATGTGTTCTTTCGCTCTCTTCGGTCCTTTTGGCGCAGGAATGGCGGCACTGACGCGTCGCGCCGAAACGACGCCGGTTTTTTCCTATGTCCAGCTCGTATTTACCGCCTGCGGCACGATGATCGCGCTGCTGGTGGCGTTTGCGTGGGCACTCATGGCCTTTCGTCCTGACGAGTACGATCCGACGATCGTTCAATTTCTTGTCGATTTCGCCTATTTTCTGGCCATTTTTTCCGTGCCCTGTTTCGGCGGCTGGTGCGTGGTCATCGCGCTGCCCATCCTGTTCGCGGAGGAAGGAAAAGAACCCATGCCGCGCTGGGTGGCTTATGTGAATCTGTGGGCCGCGGTTCTGTTCACCCCGGGGCAGCTCGTCCTCTTCTTCAAGCACGGCATCTTTTCCTGGCATGGCATCGTCGCGCTTTGGCTGCCCTTCGTGGCCTTCTTCCTGTGGATATTGATAATGTCCGTTGTGATGCTTCAGGCGTCGAAGCCTGCCTCATCACGGCAACCGCTATAGGCTGGAAAGAAACACGAGCAGTGAGGCAGAGCTGATGATCGAAGACGCTGGTACAGCGGCGGCGCACGTTTCTGCAATCAAACGCGGCGAACCTCACTTGCCCGGTGAATTGGGCATATGGTTTTTTGTGGGCGGTGATCTCCTCGTCTTCACGCTCTTCTTCGTACTGATCGCCGTTGGGAACAAGGAACAAGCCGCGATGTTTGCGCAATCACGCGCAACACTCGATATGTGGATAGGCGTGGCGAACACGGCGCTGCTTTTAACCGGATCGTGGTTCGTCGCGATGGGCGTCGAGCAATGCCGACGCCCGCAAAATCCCGCGACCAGTAAATACTTTTCGTTGGCGATCCTATGCGGCTTGTTATTCGTCGCCAATAAAAGTTTTGAATGGAGCAGCAAGATTCACGAGGGGATCACTCCGGCGACAAACGACTTTTACATGTATTTTTTTATTTTCACGGGCATACACTTGCTGCATGTCCTTATCGGCATCGGTGTGCTGCTCTTCATGCGCAGCGTGAGTCGGCGTCCGACACTGGAACGCGGCCACATCCGCACCCTAGAGAGCGGTGCAACGTTCTGGCACCTCGTCGATCTTTTGTGGGTGTTTCTTTTCGCGCTGCTTTATCTTCTCTGATCGATGACGATGGCGCTGCAACGTTTTTTCTTCTCGAATAGCGCCAATTCAATCGCATGGCTCGCACTTATGGCTGCTACAGGGCTTGCCTGGTGGTTTGGCCGTGCGGTGCAGAGCGCGCACGGCGATGTCAACGCAGAAGTGGCAGGAATTATCGCTGTGGCCGCTGTGAAGATCTGGATTGTCGGATTCCAATTCATGGAGATCAAGGCTGCTCCCAAAGTGTTGCGGTACGGTTTTGCGGCTTGGTTGATTGGGATCAGCTTCGTCCTCGGCATAATCTGCATCAGTTAAATAAATCAAAGTAAATCAAAGAGGCCAGGTACACAATTAATTTCGGACGCTCTCGCTTGTCCCGGTTTCCTTAATAGCTTCATGTCACAGAGCTGATCGCGCGCCGACATTCTGCCCTGTCTGGCAGTCAGTTATCCGCTGGCGTTCATCTTCTCCATCAGTTTCGGCAGATTGGGTTGCCCGGTTGCGGCCGAGAGGCCGCCGTCGGCAACGATGCTGCTGCCGGTCATGAAACTGGCTTCGTCGGAGGCGACAAAGGCGATGATGCGGGCGATTTCTTGCGGTCGACCGGCGCGTTTCATCGGTATGGTCTCGACCCACAGGTCGTGCAGCTTGAGCTGATTGATGATGTCTGACAGCGGCGTGTCCACCAGCCCGGGGCAGACAACGTTGGCGCGGATATTGTCTTGGGCATGGTCGATGGCCAGCGACTTGGTGTAATTGATGACGGCGCCTTTCGATGCGTTATAGGCGGTGAAACCGTAGTCTGCATAAAGACCTGAAACCGACGCGACATTTACGATGGCACCGCCGCCACGGCGCTTCATGTGGGGAATGGCCGCCTTGCAGGCATAAAAGACCGAATGGAGATTGACCGCGATGGTCTGGTGCCAAACGGCCGGGTCGAGATCGGGGGTGTAGCCAAAGCAGCCCACGCCGGCGTTGTTGATGAGGATGTCGATCCCGCCGAAAGCCTTGATGGTCGCGGCAACCAGCGTTTCAACGTCTGCCTGAACAGCGACATCGCATTTCTGGAAAATCGCGCGATCCGATCCGAGTTCCTTTTCGAGTGCGATGCCGAGTTCCTCGCGCCGGGCAGCGATGACAACCTGCGCGCCTTCGTCGACCAATTGGCGCACGGTGGCTTCGCCAATTCCGGTGGTTCCCCCCGTCACAATGGCGACACGACCTGCAAATCTTTTTTCTTTCATTGTCTTCCTCCTCAATTATTTTTTGCCAATCACCCGCAGTGCATGGCTCCGGTGCCAGCCACTATAGGCAAAGGTTCGAACCAAAACACACCCCACTCCGGGGGGGGGGTGATGCCGGATCCCTCATCGGGGGGTTCTATTCTGTCTCGCTGACCGGTATCCTGCTGCATCAATCCGAATCCTGTTGCACCCACCGATAAACGCCACGTGGAAGGCGATGCAATCGGCCTATCCGCGGGTTGAAATCTTTTGAGGAGAATCCCCGATGGCCCGCCTTGACGATGCATTGATCCACCAAAACTACGGCACCATAGACCAGGTGGTCGATATCACCGACCCGCGCTGGTTCGACCGCTTCTATTTCAACATGCAAGCCCTGGATGGTTCGCTGTCCATCACCCAGGGAATCGGCGTTTATCCCAACCAGAAGGTCATGGACGGCTTTGGCATGATCTCCACGCCGGGGTTTCAGGTCAATGTGCGCGGTTCGCGTGAGCTGGTGAACGGCAATCGCGACGAAATGGACATCGGCCCCATCCATGCCGAAATCCTTGAGCCGATGAAGCGTTGGCGCTTTCGCCTCGACGAGAATGAGCAAGGCGTCAGCTACGACTTCAACTACATCGCCAACTTTCAGGCCACCGAACCCGTGCGTCTGATCTCCGAAGTCGAGGGTCGTCGCGTTTGGGATTGGACCCACTTCGCCCACGTTGGTCGCGTTGAAGGGTGGGTCAGGATCGACGGCAAGAAAATCGCCCTGACACAGGAGTCCCACTACGCGGTGCGCGACCGCTCCTGGGGCGTGCGTCCCGGTATCGCCGTGGTCGAGGACATGTCGGCCTGGTTTCGCCAGGCCAAATGGGGTACGGGCCACAACTGGTGTTGTGTGCAGGCCGAATCGTTCTACTTCTGGTACTTCCAGACCCAGGAGGACGACGGTACCGGTTGCTTCTTCGATGGACAGTTGCGCTGGAGCGAAAAAAAGGGCGGCGCCCAGGAAAAAATCGCCAAGGTGGTGCGCAAGATCGAATACTCGGGCGACAAGCATTTCGTCAATGCGCTGGTCGAAGTCCATCTCGCGTCGGGCAAAATATTGAACGTGAACATGCGCCGTCGCGACACTTCGATCCTGCTGCGCGGCGGCATGTACGGCGGATTGAACGGCATCATCCATGGCATGAAGCAGGGACCGCTGAATGTGTCGGGCGAGCGCTGGGAACCCTCCGACCCGCGCAAGAATCCGATCACCAAGGGATTGATCGAGCACGTGGTCGAAGTGACCTGCGACGGCGAGCGCGGCTCCGGAATCTTCGAGCTATCGTTCGGCACCTGAATCAACCTACGACAAGACAGGAGTGCTTGCATGATTCAGCCACAGGACATCGAGTTTCACGTTCCACCGGATGCCGACCATACCTGGGCGGAGACCAATTATTTCTGCCTGACCCTACCCGAGGCGCGTCTCATGGCTTCGGTCTATGTGGTGACGCGCAAGGGTCTGGGCGTGCAGCATGCCGATGTCATCGTGTTTGGCGCGCTGAGCGACAGCCGCGCCGAATGTCTCTACATTGATTCGCAGCAGCATCTGCCCGCGCCGGAAAAGCTATCCGACTTTCGCACCCCGAACGGTTTGCATGTGCGGGCTTTCAATCCGCGTGACTATCACGTGGACTATGTCGGTCATGATGGCATGGAGTTGCACTTCGACTTTAAGGGCCTGATGGAACCCTTCGACATCCACGATCCCAACCACAGCCCCCAGGCCCAGGCGACGCAGGCGGGGAGAAACGAGAGTTCGGGATTCGGCGCTGCCTACGCCAATCATTTCGATCTCACCGGCCACATCACCGGCAGCCTCAAACTGCGCGGCAAGGAATACGCCGTCGATTGCGTCGAGACCATGGACCATAGCTGGGGGCCGCGCGCCGAATTCGGCATGGCCACCATGGGCTGGTCGCATGCCCATTTCGGCACCGAATTCGCCATCCACTGGATCAACAAGTGGGATCCGGACAAGCCCGGCGCGGCAGACGAGCATTCGCTGGCGCACGGCTATGTACTCGAGAAAGGGATTGCCTACGGCCTCACCGACATGAAGATCGATTGCATCCATCTCGGCAGCGTGCTGACCGGCATCGAGGCAGAAGTCACCGACAAGCGCGGCAGAAAATATCACCTGCTCGGCACCGCAGTGATCGGTGCGCCCTGGGTGCCCTACACCAGCGGCATGCTTTACGTGAACATGATGCGCTGGATGCTCGGTGACGGCCGCTTGGGCTGGGGGCTTGGATCCTACAATACCTCAATGCATGCCTTGACGCGGCGTTACGGCCGCGACAGGAACGACAAGCTGGTCAAGATCACCTCGTGACGCACCAGAAAGCGCGATGTCTCATCTGCGCCTGAACGGAGGAGCATGCAACCCATGCCGGCAGTGGACACCAACAATCCGTCGTCGATGGCGCCAATGCCCTGCTGAAGCAACATCTGGTTGACGATTTGCCCATATTCGATGCGCGCTGGATGACCGGCGGTGCATCAAAGTTGCAAATGTCTTTTCAGCAATCATCCAATAAACAACAGGAGAAGTCAGATGATCAAAGCACAGGATGTCGAATTTCATACCCCGCCCAACGCCGACTATCGCTACGGGGAGACCAATTATTTCTGTCTCTACATTCCAGAAGAACGCATCATGGCGCAGGTATATACCCTCGCCCGCAAGGCGATCGGCGTGATGTATGCCGACGTGCTGATTCTCGGCTGCCTGACCGAGAGCCGGGGCGAATACCTGTATTTCGATGCGCAACAACATCTGCCCGCGCCGGAGAAATTTTCCGACTACACCACGCCCAATGGCCTGCACATCCAGGCCACCAAACCGCCGCGCGACTACCGTGTCGATTACATCGGTAAGGACAACACCGAGATTCACGTCGACTTCACTGCGCTAATGGAGCCGTTCGACATCCACGACCCCGACCACAGCCCGAAGGCGCAAAAAGACAAGGCGGCACAAGCCGCGGGATCAGGTCTGGGGGAAGCCTATGGCGGACACTTCGATCTGACCGGCCGCGTCACCGGGTCGCTGATGCTGCGCGGCAAGGAATACAAGGTGGATTGTGTCGAAACCATGGATCACAGTTGGGGCCTGCGCCCTGAAGACGATCTGCACCCGATGGGATGGATGCATGCACATTTTGGTCCCGACCTCACCATCCACTGGATCAATACCTGGGACCTCGACCAGTCCGTCGATGCGCAGCACACGCTGGCGCATGGCTATGTATTGGAGAACGGACAGGTCCATGGCTTGACGGATATCAAGATTCGTTCGACCCGTGTCGGTTCGATCAATACTGCCATCGATGTTGAAGCCACCGACAAGCGCGGTCGCGTCTTTCGCATGCACGGTGTGGCAGAGGTCGGTGCGCCGTGGACTTGTTACACCAGCGCAATTGTTACGGTCACGGTATTTCGCTGGGTGCTATCCGACGGCCGTATCGGTTACGGCATGGCGCAGGACAACCAGCCGCTGAAGTACGTCAATCTGCGGCGCGGTCGCCGTTGGACTGAGACCCAGCCACAGGTAGGCTAGCCGCAAGCAATGATTGGGTCTGCGCCGGCGTTCTCGCCGTCGGGTAGCATGACGCTGTTTGTTGGACCATACTGCCCAATCCAAAATCACTCTTCCACTCATCCTGCATGTGCCCTTTTCCTGTTTGCGGAGCATTGATCGTACCCGCCGCATTTCCGGCCACAATCAATTGTCGGCGAAGGGCGCAACGGCAAGAGTTTTAAAAATCGTCGATTGTTTTCTCCACGCATTTGCGCGCTGATTTTCGGAGCAAAAGAAAATGCAACGTAATTTATTCTTCACGGCTTCCATCCTCCTTCTTGCCGGTTTCGCTGGTTGCAGCAACAAGTCAGGCCAGGCCGGTGGTCCGGGCGGCATGCCCCCGGCGGAAGTGGATGTCATGGTGGTGACAGCCGGCGCTGCGACGACAACCCAGGAGTTGCCTGGCCGGCTCCAGGCCACGCGTACCGCGCAGGTACGCGCCCGTGTCGAGGGCGTTGTCGCCAAGCGCTTGTTTACCGAGGGCAGCGATGTCGCGGCGGGAAAGGCCCTGTTTTTGATCGACCCGCGTGTTTACAAAGCCGCCGCCGATTCCGCCGATGCCGATGCGGCACTTGCAAAAGTGACGGTCGATCGCTACAAGCCGCTGATTGCCATCAAGGCGATCAGCCAGCAGGAATTTGATCAGGCGCAAGCTAAATTGAAGCAGGCCGAATCTGTTCTGGCCAAGGCGCGACTCGACCTCGAAAACGCCAACGTGCCGGCGCCGATCTCTGGCCGTATCGGTCGCGCCGCAGTGACCGAGGGTGCGCTGGTGGGCAAAGGTGAGGCAACCTTGCTGGTGACCATTGAACAGATCGATCCGATCTACGCCAATTTCACCCAAAGTAATGCTGATTTGTTGCGCCTGCAACAGGCGGTCAAGGCGGGCAAGGTGAAACGCGCCGGTGAAACCAGGGTCGAGATTGTGCTTGAGGACGGCAGTGTCTACGCGTATCCGGGCAAGTTGCAATTCTCCGATCTTGCGGTCGACCCCAACACCGGTTCGATCCAGCTCAGGGCGGAGTTCCCCAACCCGAAGCGCGAACTGCTGCCCGGCACTTTCGTCCGCGTTCGCGTTCCCCAGGCACTCATGGATAACGCCATCAAGTTGCCGCAGCGGGCAATTCAGTCGAGCAGCCAGGGACAGTTTGTGATGGTTGTCGACAAGGATGGCAAGGTGGCGCCGCAACCGGTCAAGGCCGAAGGCATGTCCGGCACCGACTGGATCATTGCTGACGGACTCAAGGGCGGCGAGCAGGTCATCGTGAACGGCATACAGAAAGCGCCGCCTGGCAGCACGGTGAAGCCGGTGCCGTGGAATCCGAATGCGACCGCCGCTGCATCGGCCGCAACCCCGCCGGCCACGGCCGAAAAGAAGTAGGAGTTTACCGTGCTGGCTAAATTTTTTATCGACCGTCCGGTGTTCGCCTGGGTCATCGCCATCGTCATCGTGCTGGCGGGCATCCTGGCGCTGCGCAATTTGCCGGTGTCGCAATACCCGGCAGTGGCGCCACCCTCGATCGCGTTCAGCATCACTTATCCCGGCGCCTCATCGCAGGTCATCGAAGACACGGTCACCGCGCTGATCGAGCAGGAGATGAACGGTATCGAGCATCTGCTCTACATGGATGCCTCCTCGGAACTCGGCGTTGGTACGCTGACCCTGACTTTCGCGCCCGGCACCAATCTGGATGAGGCCTCCGTCGAGGCGCAGAACCGCTACAAACGCGTCGAAGCGCGGCTACCGGAGGATGTGCGCCGACTCGGCGTGCCGGTCACCAAGCAGCAGCGCAATTACCTGATGTTCGCCTGCATCTACTCGCCCGACAAGACGCTCGACAATGTAGCGCTGGGAAGTTTCGCCGCGGCTAATGTGCTGGATCCGGTACGTCGTGTGGCGGGGGTTGGTGAAGCCACCATGTTCGGCACCGAATATTCGATGCGCCTCTGGCTAAAGCCGGAAAGGTTGCATGCCTTCAATCTTTCACCGACCGATGTCGCGAACGCGGTGCGCGCCCAAAACGTGCAGATCGCAACCGGCGAACTCGGGCAGGCGCCAGCGGCTGCGGGCCAACAGTTCAATGCAGTGATAGTGACTCGCGGCCGCTTGTCCACGCCGGAAGAATTCGGCAACATCATCGTCCGCGCCCAGCCTGATGGTTCCACGATCAGGGTCAAGGATGTCGCCCGCGTCGAACTTGGCGCGCAGGACTACAACATCTTCGCCCGGGTGGACAGCCAGCCGACCGCTTTCATCGCGGTGCGGGTCACGCCCGGCGGCAATGCCCTGCAAGTGGCCAAGGATGTCAGAAGTAAACTGGCCGAGCTGTCGAAGTTCTTCCCCAAAAACATCGCCGTCGAAGTGTCCTATGACACCTCGCTGTTCGTCGACATCTCAATCACCGAAGTGCTGAAGACCCTGGTCGAGGCCATGCTCCTCGTCTTCGTGGTGATGTACGTGTTCCTCGGCAAGCTGCGCGCCACCTTGATTCCGGCCGTGGTCGTGCCGGTGGCGCTGATGGGCGCATTGGCCGGGCTCTACATGCTGGGTTATTCGATCAATGTGCTGACCTTGTTCGCCATGGTGCTGGCGATCGGCATCGTGGTCGATGACGCGATCGTGGTGGTCGAGAACGTCGAGCGCATCATGACCGAGGAGGGGCTGTCGCCACGGGATGCGACGCGCAAGGCGATGGACCAGATTTTTGGTGCCATCATCGGCATCACCCTGGTGCTGTGCGCGGTGTTTGTGCCGATGATCTTTTTCGGCGGTTCGGTCGGGGCGATCTATCGTCAGTTCGCGGCGACTCTGCTGATGGCCATGCTGTTCTCAGCCCTGTTGGCATTTACACTGACGCCGGCCATGTGCGCCACCGTGCTGAAGGGCGAGCCGGGCGGGGCGCATGTGCCGCGCAAGGGCTTCTTCGGCTGGTTCAATCGTTTCTTTGCCGGAACGTCGAAGCATTACCACTCCAGCGTCGGCAGGATTTTGAAAAAGACCGGCCGCTGGCTGGTGCTGTATGCGCTGTTGATTGCCATCGCCGGTTTTCTTTTCGCGCGCCTGCCGGGCAGTTTCCTGCCCGAGGAAGATCAGGGTTACTTTATCACCCTGATGCAATTGCCGCCGGGGGCAACCCAGGAGCGCACGCTGGAGGTCGTCAAACAGGCGGAAGAGTTTTTTCGCCAGCAACCCGAGATCGACCACGTCGTCAGCGTGATCGGTTTCTCGTTCTTCGGACGCGGGCAGAATTCGGCGCTGGCGTTCGTCAAGCTCAAGCATTGGGACACGCGCACCACAGACAAGAGTTCGGCGGCGGGTTTGGTTGCCCGTGCCAACATGGCTTTGTTTCCGATCAAGCAGGCCTTCATCTTCGCCATCAATGTCCCGCCAATTCCGGAACTGGCCGCCATCGGCGGTTTCGATTTCCGCTTGCAGGATCGATCGGGCCTGGGCCGCGACAAGTTGATCGAGGCGCGCAACCAGATGCTGCAAATGGCGGCCAAGGATCCGGCATTGCTCGGCGTGCGGCCCGAAGGTCAGGAGCCGGGACCGCAATTGATGCTCGATATCGACCAGGCCAAGGCACGCGCGTTGTCAATCGACAGCGCATCACTGAACGAGACGATGCAATCGGCACTGGGGGGAACCTACATCAACGACTTCATTCGTCTGGGCCGCATCCTGCGCGTGCAGATGCAAGCGGAACCCACGCTTCGCTCCAGCCCGGAGCAGATATTGCAGTTGCCGGTAAGGAATACGCGCGGCGAAATGGTGCCCCTGTCTGAAATTGCGACCACCCATTGGACGGTGGGTTTGCCCAGGCTTGATCGTTACAACGGCAATCCGTCGATCAAACTGACCGGAAGCCCGGCGCCGGGACACAGCACCGGCGAGGCGATGGCGGCAATGGAACGTATCGCTGGGCAACTGCCGCACGGTATCGGCTTCGAGTGGTCAGGTACTTCGTATGAGGAGCGGCTTTCCGGCTCACAGGCGCCGGTCCTGTTTGCATTGTCTTTGCTGGTGGTGTTTCTTGCCCTGGCGGCACTCTATGAGAGTTGGGCTACACCGCTCGCAGTGATGCTGGTGGTGCCGCTGGGTGTATTGGGTGCAGTATTGGCGGTGACCTTGCGCGGCTTGCCCGACGATGTTTTCTTCAAGGTTGGCTTGATCGCGATCATCGGCCTGTCGTCGAAGAATGCGATCCTGATCATCGAGTTTGCCAAGACCTTGCACGAGCAGGGCATGGGTTTGGTAGAAGCAACACTGGAAGCTTGCCGGCTGCGCTTTCGGCCGATCCTGATGACTTCGTTCTCCTTCGTTCTTGGCGTGATGCCACTGGCGATCTCCACCGGAGCAGGGGCGCAGAGCCGCCATGCCATCGGCACCGGTGTCATCGGCGGAATGATTGCGGCCACCGCGCTTGCGGTGTTCCTCGTGCCGGTATTTTTTGTCGTCGTCAGTCGTATGCTACCGGGCCACAAGCGCCATCATCAGGAAAGTATCGAGGAGAAGCGCAATGCGTAAAAACCTCCTTGCTGCAATAGGCATGATCGCTGTCGGCGGCTGCAATCTTGCACCCGACTATGTACGACCAACTCCGCCGGTATCCGCACAATGGCCCGAGTCTGCGCCGGCAAGCGGCGCGCGCCATGTCGCCGATGTCGATTGGCACAGCTTCTTTCCCGATCCACGCTTGCAGACGCTGATTGCCGTCGCGCTCGACAACAACCGTGACATGCGTATCGCCACCGCACGGGTTGCCGAAGCACGCGCGCTTTACGGCATCCAGAGTGCGGATCGCCTGCCCAGCATCGATCTGCACGTCGGTCGCAGTGCCGCCCGCACGCCGGGCGATGTTTCGCAACTCGGCAGGCCGCTGACGACTCAGCGCTATGACGTCAACCTGGGTTTGCTGTCGTTCGAACTGGATTTCTGGGGAAGGGTGAAGAATCTCAGCGACGCTGCTCTGGCCAGTTACTTGTCGACAGAAGAAGCACGTCGTTCCTTCCGCCTTTCGCTGATCAGCGACGTGGCCAATGCCTATCTGACCTTGCAGGAGATGGACGAACGTAACGCGCTGACGCGTGAAACGCTGCGCTCCAGGCAGGAGACCCGCGACCTTACCGACAAGCGGCGCGAAGTAGGCGTTGCCGGCGATCTCGATTTCCTGGTCGCTGATGCAGCGTTGCAATCCGCCCGCGCCGAACTGTCCAGCCTCGAGCGTCAGCAGGCGGCGGCAGGCAACGCCTTGCTCTTGCTGGTCGGTCAGGCGCCGGAAAATTTGCCGCCGGGCCGGCATTTGAACGAGCAGGGCATCATCGCCGACCTGGAGGCCGATCTTCCGGCGGTAGTGCTGCTCAAGCGGCCGGATGTGTTGGCCGCCGAGCAAAAGCTGATCGCCGCCAATGCCAATATTGGCGCGGCGCGGGCGGCTTTTTTTCCACAAATCACGCTGACCGGTCTGTATGGTGCGGCGAGCAACAGTCTTGCCGGGCTGTTCAAGGCCGGTAGCGAGGCATGGAGTTTTCAGCCGGTGTTGAGTCAACCGTTGTTCGACGCGGGGCGAAATTCGTCCAATGTCGATCTTGCCCGGGCACGCAAAGTCATTGCCGTCGCCGAATATGAAAAGACAATCCAGCAGGCCTTCCGCGAAGTGGCCGATCTGCTGGCAGCGCGCAGCAAATTAAGCGAACAATTGCAGGCTCAGGAAGCAACCGTAGCAGCCCAGCAGAAACGTCTACAGCTCGCCGAAGCTCGCTACAAGGGTGGGGTGGTTTCCTATCTGGAATTGCTCGACGCCCAGCGTGAGTCGTTTGCCGCGGAGCAGGACGCCGTTCAGGTGAGAACCCAAATGTTGTCCACCGCTGTACAGCTATACAAGGCCCTGGGCGGTGGCGGCGGGACAGGGATCCCCGCCCCAAAATAGCCCGTAATTTCCTGATGGAACAGTTAACTAACCCCCCCATCCCCCCCCACCAGATACCGTCTTCCCCCTCGTTAGAGGGTGCTTTCCTGTCTTGTTGACAGTTAAACTGGCGAACAGCGTTATATAAATCAAATACTGTTACGCTTTGCCGGGGAGCGACCGCCGTCGCACGACCCGTGCAGAAGTGAGTTGCCAATGCAGGCGACAGCCAAGCTGAAAGAAGAACACCATGGGAAAACTGATTAACATCGACAACGGTGGCACGTTGACCGACATCTGCGTGATCGATGGGGCCAAGGTCATACATACTAAAACCATCACCACGCCATACGATCTTTCGAAGTGTTTCTTCGAGGGATTGAAGAAGGCGTCGAAGATGATTTACGGTGAGGAAAAGATTGTCGAACTGCTGCTTTCGACCGATCACATCCGTTACTCCACGACGCAAGGGACAAACGCCATCGTCGAGAAAAAAGGGCCGCGCATTGGCCTCATTGTGCCCAAAGGATCGAAGGTTGCTTCGCTGAAAGGGAACAAGGCCGAATCGGAACTGTTCGATGCACTGGTCGGTGACCGCATTGCCGAGTTCGATACCGCGCTGTCCTGGGAGAATTTCGACCATGAGGTGGTGATGACCATCAACCACCTGACGGCAGCCGGCGCGAACCGCGTTGTGGTGAGCTTCGACGGCGCCGAATACGACCAGGACGAAACGCGTTTCAAGGCCGCCGCGCTGGAAAAATTCCCGCGTCATCTGCTCGGCGTTGTGCCGGTGCTGTGCGCAAGCGACCTGGCGGATGATTCCAATCGCGAACGCCGCACCTGGACGTCCTTGCTGAATGCATTTCTCCATCCGACCATGGAGACCTTTCTCTACAACGCCGAAGGCATCCTGCGCGAGTACTACCACCAGCATCCATTGCTGATTTTCCGCAACGATGGTGATTCGTCCCGCGTTGCCAGAACCGTGGCGGTCAAGACTTACAGTTCGGGGCCGCGCGGCGGTATGGAAGGCGCTCGCGCCATGGCCCAGCACTACGAATTCAAACGCTTGCTGAGCATGGATATCGGTGGCACCACCACCGACATTGGTCTGGTTGAAGACGGCAAGGTCGCCGCCAGCCAGCGCGGCGATGTGGAAGGTGTTGCCGTATCGCTGCCATTGTGCGAGGTCGTCAGCGTCGGTGTCGGCGGTTCGTCGATCATCAAGGTGGAAAACAAGAAAGTGAAGGTCGGTCCCGAATCGACCGGCGGCGCTCCCGGTCCGGCCTGCTTTGGTTTGGGCGGGCAGAACGCAACGATCACCGACGTCTTCCTGCTCACCGGCCTGATCGATCCGGTCAGTTATTTCGGTGGCGCCATGAAACTTGATCGTGCCCGTGCCGAAGCTGCGGTCAAGGAAAACATTGCCGTCCCGCTCGGCATCGATCTTGATGCGGCACTGGAAGCTGCGCAGAAAGCCTGGGGCCAGAAAGTTGCCGAAAACCTGACCGGCTACACCAGGATTGACGCCAATACCACGCTCGCCGCGTTTGGCGGCGCCGGCCCCTTCCTCGTCACCGATATCGCCGAGGCGGCAGGCATCAAGAGCGCCATCATCCCCGGACTGGCGGCGGTGTTTTCGGCATTCGGCATCGGTTTTTCCGATATCGGGCAGAGTTACCAGGGCCGCATTCGCACCCTGAGCAAGGCCGCCACGGAAGAGGTGGTCGAGGAACTGACTCACCGTGCCCGTCGCGACATGTTCGCCGAAGGCTTCGAGTTCGACGAGTGCGTGCTGGAATGGGGCGTGGTCCGCGTTCGTGGCGATGAGGAATCCGAGCTGTCGTGGTCGCCGGGGAAGGCGTTGCCGAAAGACCTGACCGACAGCGATCACGTTTCGGTCGCGCTGCGCGTTGTAAAAAAAATCAATCACGCAAGCTTCGCCTCGGTAAAAGATACCGTAGCGGTGCCTGCGGTATCGAGCGGCAAGCGCCGGGTGCAGACGGCGGCAAAGACCACCGTCGACCTGCCGGTGTTCCGCCTCGAAGAGCAGCCCTCGGGCGCTACGGGCGACGGCCCCTGCATCCTTGAAGAAGCATATTTCACCGGCCGTGTCGGCGCCGGCTGGCGCTTTGAAGTCAATGCCAATCGCGACACCATCCTGACGAAACTGAAGTAGGAGAGACGACCATGAAAGTACTGATCACCGAGTACCTGCGCATCGACCTCGACACCGAGAAGTGGGAATGCCGCAATTGCAACCATGTCATCGGCCCGGCGCGCGAGTTGTACAAGGAAGGCCTGCTGGTGCACCACCGCGACCCGCGCGAAATCCATCCCTCGCTGCTCGATCCGAAGAAGTACGCCAAGACTTTTTCGCCCGATCCCGAATGGTGCGCGATTCTTGAATACTACTGTCCCGGCTGCGGCACGCTGGTTGAAGCCGAATACACCGTTCCCGGCCATCCGCCGGTGCGCGACCTGGAGATCGACGTCGACGCGCTCAAGGTGCAGTGGTCGAAGCGTAAGGAAGAGAAAGTGCACGTCGCGGCGGGAGATGGGTCGCCACCGCCGTTGCGCCGTCAACATCACGGCCATTCTCACTGAATTGCGTCACTGAATCCGGGATAAGACAAAGATGAAACGAGTATCCGTAGATATCGGCGGCACCTTCACCGATTGTTTCGTGGTGTGGAACGATCACTACATCGAAACCAAGGCGCTGACCACCAAGCACAACCTCGCGCTCGGTTTCAACGAAGCGCTCGACGCCGCCTGTGAAGAGATCGGCATCAAGCGCACTGAACTGCTGTCATCGGTCGACTCGGTGCGCTACGCCACCACGCTCGGCACCAACGCGCTGATCCAGCTCAAGGGCCCCAAGATAGGCCTGCTCACCACGCCCGGCTTCCGCGGCATGATGCCGATCGGCCGCGGCCGCTCCTACGGCGAGGGCCATTCGATCGAATACCAGCGCAACCTGCCCAACGCGCGGCGCCCGGTGCCGCTGGTGCCGATCGAGATGGTGCGCAACGTGCGCGAGCGCATCGACTACGCCGGCGAAATCATCATGCCGCTCAACGAGCAGGACGTGCGGCGCCAGATCCGCGATTTGATCGACAGCGGCGCCGAAGCCATCGTCGTTGGACTCACCAACGCGGTGGTCAATCCCGTTCACGAACTGGCGATCCAGCGCATCTTCCTTGATGATTATCCGGAGCATATGCTCGGCGCGATCCCGATGCTGCTCTCGCACCAGGTCGCGGGCCGCAAGGGCGAGTACATCCGCACCAATTCGACCATCATGGATGCCTTTTTGCACAAGGTGATGTACTACGGCATGTCGGCGCTGGAGCTGAACCTTCGCGCCTCGGGCTACAGCAAGCCGATGCTGGTGGTGCACAACTCCGGCGGCATGGCGCAGCTCAACTCTACCGATGCGCTTCAAACGGTGCACTCCGGTCCGGTATCCGGTGTTTCCGCGGCGGAACACCTGGCCAAGCAGGCCGACCTCGGCAACGTGGTTGCCACCGACATGGGCGGCACCAGCTACGACATCGGCATTGTGGTCAAGGGCGGCGAAAAGTTCTACGACTTCATGCCGGTGATCGAACACCGTCTGGTCACGGTGCCGATGATGCATCTGGTGACGCTGGGTTCCGGCGGCGGCTCGATAACGAGTTACGACCAGATGTACAAGACGGTCAAGTGCGGCCCCGAATCGGCCGGTTCGGATCCCGGCCCGGCCTGCTACGACCGCGGCGGTATGCGGGCCACCGTCTCCGATGCCGACCTGCTGCTCGGTTACCTCGATCCCGACAACTACGCCAATGGCTACATCAAGCTCAATCCGAAGCGATCGCGCCAGACCATCGAAGACCAACTCGCCGACAATCTCGATGTCGACCTGATCGAAGCCTGCAAGCTGATCAAAAGCACGGTCGACGCCGACATGGCCAATGGGGTGGCCACCGAACTGCGCGCCTTCGGCTATGAGCCGCAAGATTTCACCCTGCTCACCTATGGCGGCAACGGTCCGTTGCACGCCTGCGGCATCGCCAACAAGTTGGGCATCCACAAGATTCTCGCGCCGCCTTTCGCCTCGGTGTTCTCCGCCGTCGGCGCCGGCAACCTGAACCAGATGCACATCCACGAGATGTCCACCTACACGGTGTTGTTCCATTCCGGCACCAAGGCCATGCTGACTGATTACGCCAAGTTCAACGCCATGGTCGAGGAACTCGAACGCCGCGGCCGCGAAGACCTGCTGCGTCAGGGCATGAAGCCGGCCGACATCAAATACCGCCTGGAACTCGACATGCGTTACGGCAACCAGCGCGTACAGACCACGGTCACCACCGAAATCAAGCGCATGGAAAGCCTCGCCGATGTGGCCAAGCTGATCTCGCAGTTCCACCGCAGCTATGGCGACCGTTTCGGTGAAGGCAGCCAGTCGCCGGCGGCCGGCGTGCGCATCAATACCGTCCGTGTCTGCTCCTTCGTCGAACTCGACGCGGTGCAGTTCAAGGACATCCGCCCCGGCCTCAAGACTGCACCGATACCCACGCCGGTTGGCGGGCGCAAGTGCCATTTTGTTGGCTTTGAAGGCGCGCAGGACACCGCGATCTACAACCACAGTGCGCTTGCCCACGGCGTCCAGATCAATGGGCCAGCCGTGGTCACCACGCCACACACCACTTATCTGGTCGAACCTGGATGGCATATGGAAGTCGCCGCGCAAGGCGCAGTGTGGTTTACGCGTAGCGCCGGCAAGTCACACTAGGCACGTCAGCCAGAAAGAAAGGAACAATTATGAACACACCAGAAAAAGTCGAGAACCTGAGCCCCGCAGATCAGAAGATCATGGATGCGTTCCTTGAGGAACATCAGCTGTTTTTCGGCCCGGATTTCGAGCAGATGCAGAATCACCGCCTTGAAATCCGTACCGCGCGCGAGGAAGAAGCGATCGCCAAAATCAACGACCCACACCTGCTTAACCAGGTGCGTGGCCGCGTCCAGTCGGCGATGGCGGAGAGCTTCCGCATGATCGAACAGATGGGCTCGGCCCCGGGCGCCAAGTGGGGAGATCTGGTCGTCGGCATATTCACTGCCTCCGGCGACCTGTCCGATTGTTCGCCGTTCGGCATGACGACCTTTTCCGCCGTCTGCCAATACCCGATCAAGTTCTGCAACAAGTACTGGAGCAAGGATTCCACCGTCGGCCTGCGCAATGGCGACGGCTTCATTCATAACGATCCGCGCTACGGCGGTGTGCATGGCACCGACCAGTCGATGATGATGCCGGTGTTCCACAAGGGTGAACTGGTGTGCTGGGTATCTTCCACCATCCACGAGGGCGAGAACGGCGCCTGCGAGCCGGGAGGCATGCCGGCACGGGCCGAGTCGAAGTTCGACGAGGGCCTCAAAATGAGTCCGCTGCGCATCGTCGAGAATTACGAGATCAAGCGCGACATCCTGACCTTTCTGCAAAACTCGGTGCGTGACCCCAAGTTGCAGTACGAGGACGTCAAGGTCAAGATGTTCGCCGTCATGCGCACCATCGATCGGGTGCGCTCAGTTATCGACGAATACGGCGCCGATGCGCTGATCGCTTTCCTGCGCAAGAATCTGGAAGAT
Organism: Sterolibacteriaceae bacterium; assembly: GCA_025360425.1. Classification (GTDB taxonomy): domain Bacteria; phylum Pseudomonadota; class Gammaproteobacteria; order Burkholderiales; family Rhodocyclaceae; genus JANYCD01. The sequence continues at coordinate 18,301 of JANYCD010000059.1, read as the reverse complement.
ACCGAGACCGAGATCCGGCGCCGGCTCTCGGAATTGCCGGATGGCATCGTGCGCTTCCCGTCCTGGGCGGATTCCAGCCTGCGCGAACCCTGCCTGATCAAGTTGAACTTCGAGCTGCACAAGAAGGGCGACAAGGCCACCCTGTCCATCAAAGGCAGTTCGCCGCAGATGTCCAACCGCACGATCAACAATGTCGTGGCCTCGACCAAGTCATTCCTGCTGACCGGCATCATGCAGCAGATCTGGCCTGACCTGCCACGCAACCAGGCGATTATCTCCGCCTTCGATTTCGAGTCGGACTATCCGTCGATGATGGACTCCGACTACGATGCGACCCTGTCGATGAGCGTCTCTTCCGCCTTCCACTACCTGATCAAGCCCGGCCAGGTCTTCAACAAGCTGATGTACAGCGTGCCGCTGGACGCCAAGTCCCGTATCACCCCCGTCGTCGCCGCGCAGTACAACCAGCCGGCCACCTTCGTCTATGGCGGCTTGACTCAGCATTTCGAAGTCACCGGCAACTTTTGCGCCGACATCAACGGCGCGGGGCAGGGCGCACGCGAGAACCGCGACGGCTTGCATTCGCTGTCCGGCTGCTTCAGCTTCATGTCCGACACCGGCGAGCAGGAGTTGCTCGAAGAAGAATTGCCGATGGTGCGTCTGGTTTCGCAATCCCTTGCCAAGGATCGCATGGGCTTCGGCAAGTTCCGCGGCGGCGCCGGCTACGAACAGATGATGAGCGCCAAGGGCACCGAGATGTGGGGCTTCATGACCGGCCAGACCGGTTCCTCCTTCTCGTCCTGCCCCGGCCTGTTTGGCGGCTACTCGTCGTCGGCCTATCCGATCTGCCGCGTCAAGGGCATCAATGTATTCGAGTGGCTGAAAAAATCCGGTAATCCCGACAGGTTCCCGTTCGACATCGTCGAACTGATGAATCAACAGCCGATCGAGGGCGGCCGCTACACTGCCGACGATGCCGGCATCACCTTCGAGCTGACCACCGAGGGCGAGATCTACATGATCTGCCAGGGCGGCGGCGGCGGTTATGGGGATGTGTTGGAACGCGATCCGGAAATGGTGATGCAGGACGTGCTTGAAAATCTTGTCTCTCACGAGGTTGCCAGCAACCTGTTCAAGGTGGTGTACGACAAGACCACTCGCCGCGTCGATGTCGAAGCCACCAAGCAGGCGCGCGATGCCGAGCGCAAGGCGCGCATCGCCCGCGGCAAGCCGTTCAAGGAGTTCGTCAAGACCTGGAACAAGCCTACGCCGCCGGAGAACATTCCCTACTATGGCTCCTGGGGCGACAACAATGTCATCTACGCCGGCGTCGGCGCGACCCGTATCACGATGACCGCCGACAAGATGAAGACCATCATGATGCTTGATCCCAAGGACGTGAAGATGGCGCAACTGGAAGCGCGCATCGCCGAGCTGGAAGGCAAGGGCAAGTAAACATGGGTCGTCTTGCGGATCTGCTGTCTTCCGGCAAGCGACCCCTGTGGATCGAGGCCACGGCCTACGCCGAACGCCTGATGGCGAATGGCAAGGTGCCATGGGGTGATGCCGCCGAAGTCGTCGCCTGGCATCGCAAGGCGCAGGGCTTGCTGAGGTCCGATGTCGTGGCCTTGCCCGTGGGCGCAGTCGCCGAAGCATGGCGTCAGGCCGACGCCGAGCTGGCTGCCGAGATGAGCGCCAAGAAGCGCGTCACCGCGCCCTTGAAAATCCTGCTGGCGAGCGAATCCCTGCGCGCTCATCTGGTCGAGATACTGAAAGGCCTGCGCGCCAGCTATGGCAGCAGTCCACTGGCGCTGGTGGTGCCGTCGCCACGGCGCTGGGTCGGTGACGCCTATCTCTCCGCGCATGGCGAAGTCGCCGAAGTCGGCGAAGACGAAGCTGACGGCGCGGCCATGTATGTCGCGGATTTCCTGCGTACCTTCGGCGAGTCGGGCATCGATGTCTTGCTGCTGGAAGAAAACGAACAGTCCGCGCCATCCAATGCGTCGGAAATCAAGTGGTACCAGTCGGTGTTCAACATCGCCGCGCACTATCGCTGGGACTGCGGCCTGCACGTTCCGCTGGCACGCGATGTTTCCGGCGCCGAGGGGCTCGATTTCTGCATCGCCCCGGCGCTTGTCGCCGGGTTGTCGACCGGTCTTGCCCTGCCCGCTGAATCATGGCTGGTCGGCACTGCTCCCGCTGCCCCGGGTGGCGGCTTCCGTTATGTGGAGATTCCGCCCGACGCGGTACCAGAAACGACGCTGGAAAAGCTCGCGCTGCTGCGCTGAGAACCTGTCTTAGGAATAGAGTCTTGCCATGACCAAACCGCAAACCTTTCCGCCGTTCACGCCGACCTTCGAAAAATCGAAATGGTCGCTGCCGCAGGTGCTCGAACATCAGGCCGCGACCATCGGCAGTCGTCCCTTTCTCAAGTGGGATGACGACGGCGCGCAGTTCACCTACGCCGAAGCCAACAGTCGTGCCAACCAGCTGGCGCACGGCCTGGCGAAGATCGGCATCAAGCACGGCGATTGCGTCGTGCTGTTCATGCCCAACAGCCTCGACTATCTTTTCTCCTGGTTTGCGCTGAACAAGCTCGGCGCCATTGAAGCGCCGATCAACTCCGCCTACAAGGGCAACTTCCTCGAACACCAGGTCAATATCTGCAAGGCCCAGGCCATCATCGTCGATGTCGAAATGCTGCCCGCCCTGCAGGACAGCATCGACCGGCTGACGGGCATTCGCGAGGTCATCCTCTGGTCGCGCGACGGCAATCTGCCCGCGCAACTGCCCAAGGTCGGCAACTGCCAGGTTGTCCCGTTCGGTAGCCTGATCGACGCGAATACAGCGAACCCGGGCATCAAGGTTGCGCCGCAGGATGTCGGCGCCATCATGTTCACCTCCGGCACCACCGGCCTGTCCAAGGGCGTGATGATGCCCCACGGCCAGTTGTATCTCTTTGCCGAGATCAATGTCCGTGCGTTGGAGCTGACTAGCGAAGACACCTACATGACCGGCTTCCCGCTGTTCCATGCCAACGCGCAACTGCTCACCCTGTATCCGAGCATGATCGCCGGCATGCGCTGCGTGCTCTATGAGCGCTTCAGCGCCACGCAATGGGTCGATCGCCTGCACAGCAGCGGCGCCACCGTGACCAACTCACTCGGCGTGGTGCTGCCCTTCGTCTTCGCGCAGCCGCCGACACCGCGCGACGGCACCCACAAGCTGCGTCGCATCCTGTCGGCGCCGACCCCGTACGGCATCCTCGACGAATTCAAGGCGCGCTTCAACGTGCATAACTTCGTCGAAGGTTTTGGCCAGACCGAAATCTGTTGCCCGATCATGACACCGCTGGCGCAGGCCCAATCTCGCCCGCAGGGCGCGGCCGGTCTGAACCTGGAGCAGTTTTTCGAGATCCGCCTGGTTGACCCCGAAACCGACGAGGAAGTCGCCACCGGCGAAGTCGGCGAACTGATGCTCCGTCACAAGTCGCCGTGGACCATCAATGTCGGCTATGTCAGCATGCCGGAGAAATCCGCCGAAGCCTGGCGCAACCTCTGGTTCCATACCGGCGACGGCGTCAAGCGCGATGAAGCCGGCTGGTACTACTTTGTCGATCGCCTCAAGGACGCGCTGCGTCGCCGTGGCGAGAACATCTCCTCCTACGAAGTCGAAGCGCCGATACGCGAGCACCCGGCCGTGGCTGACGTGGCCATCGTGGCAGTGCCGTGCGACATGGCGGGCGGCGAAGACGAGGTCAAGGCCTGCATCATCCTCAAGTCCGGCGAGTCGGCTTCGCCCGAAGAATTGATTCAGTGGTGCGATGGCCGTATTCCGGGCTTCGCAATTCCACGTTACATTGAATTCATGACCGAGTTCCCCAAGACGCCTTCCGAGAAAATCAAGAAGAACGAGTTGCGCACCAACGGCATCAATCCCAACACTTGGGACCGCGTCAAGGCTGGCGTAACCTTGAGCGACGAGCGCGACAAGGCGGCAAAAAAAAATCTTGATCGAGCGGAGCGAGCCAGTCAGTAGCCTCTCCCTTGAGGGAGAGGATGGGAGAGGGTGGCCTTCATGCGCCTTGAGACGTATAGGAAGCACAGCACCAAAATTTAAGATTAAGCAGGTTAAGAATCGGGAGTTAAAATTTGAGCAAACTATGTGAAGGCCGCGTGGCCATCGTTACCGGCGGCGCCCGCGGCGTGGGTCGCGACTATTCGCTGATGCTGGCCAAGCATGGCGCCAGAGTGGTGGTCAACGACATCGGCGGCGACGAGGCCGGTCGCGGTGTCGATGTGACCCCGGCGCAGCAGGTGGTCGACGAAATCCGTGCCGCCGGCGGCGAAGCCGTGGTCAACGGCGGCGACGTTTCCAACTGGAAGTCGGCGCAGGAGATGGTGCAGCAGGCGCTCGACACCTACGGCCGCCTCGACGTGTTGATCAACAACGCCGGCATCCTGCGCGACAAGATGTTTGTCAACATGAGCGAAGCCGACTGGGACGACGTGGTTCGCGTGCACCTGAAGGGCACCGCCGCCCCGTCGCACCATGCCGTGGTCCACTGGCGTGCCAACAAGAAATCCGGCAGCACCAACGATGCGCGCATCATCAACACAACCTCGCATTCGGGCCTGTTCGGCAGCCTGGTCGGGCAGACCAATTACGCCTCGGCCAAGGCCGGCATCGCCTCCTTTTCGCTGGTGCTCGCCAACGAAATGGCCGGCGCCGGCTACGGCGTGACGGTGAACGTGATCGCCCCGCGCGCCAACACCCGCCTCACTACCGGCATGGTCTACAGCGAAGAAGTGCTGCGCCGGCGCAGCCCGACCTGGATCGCGTCCCTCGCCACTTATCTGGCCAGCCCGCAATCTAAGGACATCACCGGCCGCATTTTCGAAGCCTGGGGCATTCGCTATTCGGTGCTGGAGGGTTACACCCACGGTCCGGAAATGGAAGCGCAGGAAGATCCCACGCTGATCAACGCCGAAGTGCATCGCATCGTCGCCGCCGCACGGCCGAACCAGATCCACGAGCGTGGCGAACCGTCCAAGATCTGATCCACACAACAATTTCGAAAGCGTCCGTGATGCTCAACTACGACAAAGTCCTCAATTACAAATTCGATCTGATCGAGCAGAGCTACACCATCCGCGACACCATGCTCTATGCGCTGGGCCTTGGCCTCTCCAAGGATCCGCTCAACCGCGACGAATTGAAATTCACCTTCGAGAAAAACCTGCAGGCGCTGCCGACCATGGCCGTGGTGCTGTGCCGGCCGGGCGTCTGGTACAAGGAGCCGGACCTCGGCATCGATTTCGTCAAGCTGCTGCACGGCGAGCAGAGCCTCACCGTGCGTCACCCGATTCCGCCCGAGGCTACCATCATCGGCCAGAACAAGGTCACCAGGATCATCGACAAGGGCGAAGGCAAGGGCGCGCTGCTCTACATTGACCGCGAGCTGTTCGACAAGGCCAGCGGCGATTCGATTGCCGTCATGACCCACACCCTGGTGCTGCGCGGCAACGACGGCTTCGGAGGCCCAAAAATTGAAGTACCGAAACCTCACGCGATGCCAGAACGCCTCGCTGACATCACCGCGGAATGCGCCATCGATCCGCGCGCCGCGTTGATCTATCGTTTGAGCGGCGACGACAACCCGATCCACGCCGATCCCGACCTCGCCATCAAGGCCGGCTTCCCCAAGCCGATCTTCCATGGCCTCGGCACTTTCGGTATGGCGATCTTCGAAATCATCAAGCACGTCTGCAAGTACCAGGCGGAACAGCTCACCACCTTCGACCTGCGCTTCAGCTCGCCGGTTTATCCGGGCGAAACCTTCCGCACCGAAATCTGGATCGACGGCAAGACCGCATGGTTCCGCTGCACCGCCATCGAGCGCAATGTCAAGATCGTCGACAATGGTCGTGCGCTTCTTGCCTGACTTTTGCCTGATCACCTCACCCATTCACACAGACAGGAAATCACATCATGGGCTTCAAGCACATCCTCTTCGAAAAGCGCGGTGGAACAGGCTGGATCACCTTCAACCACGCGGAGCGGCACAACAGCTTCGACTACGAAATGATGGTCGAGTATTCCACAGCGCTGGAAATGTGCCATGACGACAAGACGCTGGGCGTCGTGGTCGTCACCGGCGCTGGCGACAAGGCCTTCTGCGCCGGCGGCTATCTCGCCGACCTGAAGAATTTCTCGCCGGAAAAAGGCCGCAAGTTGTTCGATGCCGCCGTCAAAGGCCTGACCCTGATGCGCCGCATTCGCCAGCCGGTGATCGCCGCCGTGAATGGTGTCGCGATTGGTGGCGGAAACGAAGTCGTGATCTGCGCCGACCTCGCCATCGCCTCCGAGCATGCCAAGTTCGGCCAGGTCGGCCCCAAGGTCGGCAGCTCGCCCTTTTTCGGCGGCACCAATTTGCTGGCGTTGACCATCGGCGAAAAGAAGACCCGCGAAGTCATCTACATGTGCAAGCAATATACCGCGCAGGAAGCGCTCGATCTGGGCATGGTCAACAAGGTCGTACCGCACGCCGAGTTGCACAAGGAAGTCACCGAATGGTGCGAGACGCTGCTCGACCGCAGTCCGACCTATCTCGAAATGACCAAGGTGGGCGCGAACTGCTGGTTCGAAATGTTGATGCCCTCGTTCGAGATGGCGAAGCAGGCGATGATACAAATCGCCGGCAACCCCGAGCAGACCGAAGGCGCCACCGCCTTCATGGAAAAGCGCAAGCCGAATTTCCGTCAGTTCCGCAAGGCCGAAGAATGATCAATTGATCGGCATTCCGATCCGGGGCGCAGTCCGCGCTTCGTCCAGCAAAGGATTCAGCACGTGAAAGAACGCAACTTCTTCAACTCGGATCACGAACAATTTCGCGACACAGTAAAGAAATTCATTGACCGCGAAATTGCCCCTCACCACCAGCAGTGGGAGGAGGACGGAGTCGTGCCGCGCGCGTTGTGGCTGAAGGCGGGAGAAACCGGCCTGTTGTGCTGTTCGATCCCCGAAGCGTACGGCGGGCTGGGACTGGATTACCTGTTCCAGGTCATCATGGTGGAAGAAATGGCCAAAGGGGGATACACCGGGCCGGGCTTCTACATCCACTCCGAGATGGCGGCGACCTACATCGAAAGTTTCGGCACCGATGCGCAAAAAAGCCAGTGGTTGCCAAAAATGGTCAGCGGCGAAGCGATCGCTGCGTTGGGATTGACCGAGCCGCATGCCGGCTCCGACTTGAAAGCGATTCGCACGCGCGCGGTGCGCGATGGCGACGACTATGTGATCAACGGACAGAAGGTGTTCATCTCCAACGGCCAGTTGTGCGACCTCGTCATCCTCGCCACCAAGACCGACAGCGCGGCCGGCGCCAAGGGCGTCACGCTGTTTCTGGTCGACGCCAGCCTGCCCGGTTTCAAGCGTGGCCGGAATCTCGAAAAACTTGGATTGAAGGCACAGGATACATCCGAACTTTTCTTTGAAGACCTGCGCGTCCCGGCCAGTGCCATGCTCGGCAGCGAGGGGCAGGGCTTCGCCATCATGATGGCGAAACTGGCGCAGGAGCGCCTGACACAGGCCATCCGCTCGGCCACCGTGGTGGAAACCGTCATCGATTACACGGTGGACTACACCGCCCAGCGCGAAGCCTTCGGCAAGACCATCGCCGATTTCCAGAATACCCAGTTCAAGATGGCCGAACTCAAAACCGAGGCGGTGATCGGCCGCGTGTTCACCGACCACTGCATCCAGCAGTTCATGGACGGCAAGCTCACGCCCATCGACTCGGCCATGGCCAAGATGTGGATGTCCAACCTGCACTGCAAGGTGGTGGACGAATGCCTGCAACTGTTTGGCGGCTGGGGCTACATGTGGGAGTACCCGATTGCGCGTGCCTATGCTGATGCGCGCATCGTCAAGATCGCTGGCGGCTCGATCGAGATCATGAAACACCTGATCGGCCGCGACATCTACGATCAGGCGAAGAAAAAAGCTTAACCACAGAGGACACAGAGAAGAACATAAGGAGTTTGATTTTCTCTGCGTCCTCTGTGTCCTCTGTGGTGCAATAGCTTTTGATCGAGGGAAAAATTAATGGCCGCAAATAATGCGCAGGAAATCTCCGAAGCGGACATCGATCCTTCCGTCGCACCGTTGTTCCAGCCGATCAGGATCAAGTCGCTCGAACTCAAGAACCGCATCGTCATGCCCGCCATGGGGCACGGCAAGGCGCGCGGCGGCGTGCTTGGCCCCAGCTTCCACCGCTACTACCAGATGCGCGCCGAGGCCGGCACCAGCCTGCTGATCGGCGAGGCCTCCGCCATCGGCGACCCGGTCGCGCCGGTCGAACCCGACCAGACCCACTTCCACAGCCTGTGGCCGCTGACCGACTGGAAACAGATCGCCAAGGTCGTGCATGAGGCCGGCGCGAAAATAATTCCCCAGTTGTGGCACGTCGGCATGATCCGCAAGGCGCGCTCCTGGCCCTTTTACCACCTGCCTTCGCGTGGTCCGTCCGGCCTTTACATCACGCCCACCGACGGCACGCCGATGAAGGAACCGGTGCAGCAGTCGGAACCGATGACGCAGGCGGACATCGACGATGTCATCGCCATCTACGGGCAGGGTGCGGAAGATGCAAAACGACTTGGCTTCGATGGGCTGGAAATCCACGCCGCGCACGGCTACCTGATCGACCAGTTTTTCTGGCACGTCACCAATCGCCGTACTGACGGCTACGGTGGCAAGACCCTGCGCGAGCGTTCGCGCTTCGCCGCCGAGGTGGTGAAGGAATGTCGTCGCCGCACCGGCCCCGACTTTCCCATCTTCTTCCGTTACTCGCAGTGGAAGATCCAGGATTACGGCGCGCGCCTGGCCGAAACGCCTCAGGAACTCGCAGGTCTGGTCGAGACACTCGTCGATGCCGGTGTCGACTGCTTCCACGCCTCGACGCGGCGCTTCTGGGAACCGGAGTTCGAGGGCAGCGACATGAACCTCGCTGGGTGGACAAAAAAAATCAGCGGCTTGCCCACCATCACCGTCGGTTCGATCAGCCTCGACAAGGAGCTGGTGCCCTACACCATCCGCCGCCAGGTCAAGGACGAGAAGGCCAAGCTGACCACGATCACCAATCTGAACCGCCTGATGGAAATGTTCAATCGCGGCGACTTCGACATGATCGGCGTCGGTCGTGCGATGCTCTCCAACCCCGACTGGACCAGGCTGGTACGCGCCGGACGCTTGGATATGCTGCAGGCCTACGACGCCGACAGTCTGGCCAAGTCCACCGACTTTCCCGATCTCGCGGCGCCCCCAAGCAGGGGCCATTGAACGAATTACAGGAGAAATACCGGCATGCCTACCGTCAGAAACCCGCAACTGTAAAGGTCCAACGAGTTCAACAGCTGCAGGTAGTCCACCGGGACGAAAGGATCGACCATCGCAACGCAAACATGCTAGGCCGCCTGTAACAGAAACTCGACCTTGACGGCCTCGAACGGAAACACGATGCGGCCGTCTTCGATGCGGTCGATGACACCGGCGCCAAGCAATGCGGTCACGTCGCCGTGAACAGCCTTCACGTCGCGACCGACGCGCCGAGCGGCTTCGCGGATGGATACGGGACCGGCGCCACACAACGCCTTGAGCAATTCCCAGCGCTTGGCCGTGAGCACCTGCCAGAGCAGTTCGGGGCTGGCAAAACTGATATGCGCGGTTTTTTGGGGTTTCCCGGTCTTCCAAGCCTGTACGAAATCGCCCATCGAATCGGCCGGTGCACGCACCTCAAGTGTTACGGTTTTCACTATCCCACCTCGCGATGTCTCGTTGAAAATCGGCGACCAGTTGCTCCGGCGTGGTGAACCTGTAGGCGCGTTCGACGCCGCCGAAGTGTCGATGATCCCCTTTGCCAACCTCGTTGTCGTAACGAACGATGCATTCACCTCGCACCACGTACGCCAGCCGGTATTTGAAACCGTGGCGGGAGCCGGCCAATGGCTTCGGGAGCTGCCACAACACCAACTCGGCAAACGATGCGTCCGAGTAAGGGATTCTCGTACGGAAGAGCAGCATGGCCTTCATGTTGGAGACAATAACAACATGCGTAGTTGTTGTCAATGACTCCAACGCTCACGGGCGGTATTGTTGACTTGAGACGACCAACGCGTGGTTCTATTGCCGTCATGAATTTTGGAAATATCAATAGCCCGGGAAGGGCGGACGGTCTAACAATAGGAGACCACGATTCTTTCCAGCGACCGCCGTTCCGCTCAACCCCGACTGGCTTTCGGCGACCGTCATCTCTGCTTCCCCAGCGCCGATGCTGCCGTCCTGGGTCGATCCGTAAACCCGATTTTGTGAAGGGACATTGTGGTCCTTTCCCCCGCTCTTTTTTCCGCGCCGATGATCAAGCACAACGGCGTTTTTCCGGGCGCCGGAATAATCCGCTCGCGATGTTTTTGAGCTTGCCGCCCGTGGTGGTAGCCGCCATGCCTCACATGCGGTGCTGCATGCCCTGGCCGTCAGCGCATGCGCTTGGGGCGGCGCACGGCACGCACTTTTCCACTGGCACCGCCGCCCGCGTAAAACAGGTCGGCGCCATCGGATTCAAGGCCCGACACACTGATGCCTTCGGGCATGGTGAGTTGGGCCAGCACCTTGCCGCTGTTGGGATCGATGCGGCGGATATCGCTCTGCTCGCCTTCCCACGTGCCATGCCAAAACTCACCGTCGACCCAGGTCACGCCAGTGACAAAGCGGTTTGATTCGATCGTGCGCAGGATCGCGCCCGTCTGCGGGTCGATCTGGTGGATCTTGCGGTCGCGGTATTGTCCAACCCAGAGCGTGCCTTCGGCCCAGGTCAGGCCCGAGTCGAGACCTTTGCCGGGTGAAGGAATCGTCGCGACGACCTTGCCAGTCTCGGGGTCGACTTTTTGAATGCGCGCGTCGGCGAGTTGATAGAAGTAGCGCCCGTCGAATGCCGTGCCGGCATGTGCCGCGACCTCGATGGCGCGCACATCCTTGCCGCTGGCCGGATCGATGGCACGGAGCGTGTCGCCCGCGGCGAACCAGACGTTGGTGCCGTCAAACGTGACGCCATGCACGTGCGGGGCGTGTGGAAACGGGCCGTATTCGCGGACAATTTCTGCTGTCTGGACGCCGGTGGTTGCGTTGGTTGTGGTTTCTCTGCTGTTCATGGTGTTCTCCCTTTCCGAATGTTGCAATCAGCTTAGCCCACGCCGGGCGGGGTGGGGAGTAACAACATCGTCGCGAATCCTCCCGTCGGTGTGGCGAGCCAACGGCGTGCCCGGCCACCACCGAGCGCGCGCACCTTGCCGGACGCATCGAGGGCACCGAGTGCGCGCTGTACTGTGCGCTGGCTTGCGTCGAGCGCCAGGGCAAGCGCCGACGTAGACCACGCTTCGCCATCGGCCATGAGCGCGAGTATCGAAGCGTCCGGGCTTTCGATCGGCGGTGCCAGGACCAGCACCTCGCCCGACAGTGGCAGGAGCACGAAGCCGCGCGGCGTCGCCTCCACGTCGGCCAGCGAACGGAGCTCCCTGCGCAAGCGGCCGAGCTCGACGCGCAACCGCGCGCGATGTGATTCATCGATGCGCCGTGCACGGAATGCGTGCGCGCAGAGCATCTCGCGGGTCGCCTCGCCGGGCCATGCCTCGGCCAGCGCGCGCAGTAGCGCAAACAGCACCGGGCGTCGCGCAAACCGTACTTCACGGGCTTCCGAACGTGCGACCCGCCGGCACGCATCCACGATCAGGTGCTGCGAAGCGAGCAACGTCTCAACCTCCGCCAGCACGAGCAGTCTTTCGCTGCCTCTCACGATGAGTCGTGCCGCCGGAAGCGCGAGCGACTGTTCGGCGCGCTCGACTTCAGCGCAGAGCGGGGCGATGCCCGAACGATCCGCCGCGGCATGGGCGCGGGCAAGCGCCGCACTGGCGGGTGCGGCCCGGCCGCGGCGCAGCGCAATCTCGAACGCAACAAGCTCGCCCCTTGCAGTCAGCATGGCCGGCGCCGCGCGTAGGTCCAGCGTGTCGAGCGCGTCGCCTGCTTCGGTCACTTGACCAAGCAGGAGGAGCCGGCGAATCTGAAGCAGCGCGGCATGAAGTCCATTGCCGTGATCGCCCATGGCGTCGAACGTGCGCCGGGCTTCGTCAAGTGCCTGCGTCGGCCAGCCGAGGTCGCGCGCCGCGAGTGCCACCTCGGCTTCGGCCGTGACGCATCGTGCGCGCTCGATGCGCTCTGCCGGGCCGAACGCACGCGCCGCACGCCGCAACAGCAGTCTGGCTTTGCCGAGTTCGCCGAGCTGGGCCATGGCGATCCCGCGCAGGGCGAGCGCCGGGGCATCGTCACGCAGCGCAATCCGCTTCAGCGCACCCAGCGGGTCGCCCGCCTTGAGCGCCCTGGCTGCCGCCGTGATCAGTGAATCCATGCCGCATCTTAGCCGCACCCGCCATTCCACGCATCCGTCGAGGTGTGTAGCACGTCATTCCCGTCACCGTTGTTACTCCCCGTTTGCCGCCGCTCCGGCTAAGCTGTACTCACCGATCAACACGCAAGGAGTTGTCATGACAACACATCAAGTCGTTTCAGGGAGTGAGTGGGTGGAAGCAAGAAAGCGCCTCTTGGCGAAGGAAAAGGAATTCACCCGCCTGCGCGACCAACTGAGTGTGGAACGGCATGCGCTGCCCTGGCTGCGCATCGACAAGGCGTACACCTTCGACGGGCCGAATGGCAAAGAGACGCTGGCGCAACTGTTCGGCGACCGCAGCCAGCTCGTCGTCTACCATTTCATGTTCGCGCCCGACTGGGAGGTCGGCTGCAAGAGCTGCTCGTTCTGGGCCGACAACTTCAATGGCATCACCGCCCACCTGCGGCAGCGTGACGTTGCCTTCGCCGCCATTTCGCGCGCGCCGCTGGCCAAGCTGCAAGACTTTGCCAAACGCCTCGGCTGGAGTTTCAAGTGGCTGTCGTCGCAGGGCAACGATTTCAACTACGACTTCGAAGTTTCATTCCAGCCCGAAGCCCTGGCCGCGGGCGAGGTGACCTACAACTTCACACCAGGCAAGCACCAGAGTACGGACCTGCCCGGCATCAGCGTCTTCGCCAAGGACGAAAACGGCGTGGTCTATCGCACCTACTCGACCTATGGCCGCGGACTCGACATGATGAACACGGCCTACCACTACCTCGACCTCGTCCCCAAGGGCCGCGATGAAGACGGGCTGGCTTTCACGATGGAATGGGTGAAGCTGCGGGATCTCTATGATCTCTGACTGCCCTGATTGCGCACCGGTAGCCCAGCCGGCGGACATGGGCAGCGATCCGTATTGAGGACGCATTCAACCAGCGCGCGGTGGAATGATGGGTTGGGCCGCTACGGCTTTGGATCGCATGACTAAATTTCTAGATTGAGCGGTGGCAAGGTGCCAGACGCACGGTAGCAGCACGCAAGCAAAAACTTCTCAATGACATTCGGCCATCCAGGAGCGTTACCAGTCGGCTCGATGCGGATGGGATATACGACTGTGTTGCCTTCCGCTATGGCCTTCTTGATGTGATCGGAAGCCGATGGATGGTCGCGCCAATCGTGTAAGAGAAACCGTGGGTCTGGGACTTGGTGCGTTTCTGGATCGTAGATTTTGAAGTGAGCCCAGATTCGCTTGGCGAGGCCATCGTCGGTTTTTCCAATGTACCAAATCTCTCCGTCGCTCAAGTGAGCTGGGATATTCCAATCGTGTGGAGGTGGTTCGGCGAAAACGTAAACTCCCTTGGCGGTTGCAAAATCAACTGAATCGCGAAAGCGAGACGCCATATGCCACGGCTGACCCACTGTGATCTCTGCCGGAGGAAAAGTAGCAGGCAAGCCTTGAAATGTCTCAAGACATTTTACGAGGGCGGCGACCTTCATGGAGAGGACCAACGAAGCTGTATAAAAACTCTTTTCATGGACTGCACTATGCCGTGAACCAAAATGAATATCAAGTGTCGGAGGGTTGGATATTCGGGGAGGGTTCATGGCGCGCTACAAGCGAATTGATACCAGTCCGCGCTTTCTCGCGGTGGATCTGGAACGGCAGTTGGTGGCAGGCACCTTCGAGCACGCGCTGCACTGGATTGTCGATCACGAACTGGACTTATCCGGCTTTGACGCCCGCTATCGCAACGACCAGACTGGAGCAACCGCGTATCCGCCTGGCCTGCTGCTCAAGGTTGTACTGTTTGCCTACAGCCGCGGCATCGTCAGCAGCCGGGAGATCGAACGCGCCTGCCGCGAGCAGATCACCTTCATCGCCTTGAGCGGAGACAGTGCGCCGCACTTTACGACGATTGCCGCCTTCGTCTCCGGGCTCGGTGACGAAATCGCCAGTGTCTTCAGCCAGGTACTCTGGCTGTGCGACCGGCAAGGCCTCATCGGGCGCGAGATGTTCGCCATCGACGGCGTCAAGCTGCCCAGCAACGCCAGTAAAGGTAAGAGCGGCACCCGCGCCGACTTCGAGAAACAGGCCGCCAAGCTCGAAACCGCTGCGCAGACCATGCTCGCCCGCCATCGCGCCAACGACACCTTGCCAACAGAACCCGACCTCGCCACCAAGGAAGCCCGCCGCATCAAATCGCTTCAGCAGGACGCCGCTACCATCCGCCAATGGCTCGACACGCATCCCGAAGACCGCAAGGGCAGCAAAGGCAAAGTCCGCAAGAGCAACCGCACCGACAACGAGAGTGCGAAGCCTGTCCTGAGCTTGCCGAAGGGATGGCCACCGACAAAGGCGTGGTCCAGGGCTATTGCGGGGTGGCGGCAGTGGATGCCCGACACCAGATTATTGTCGAAGCGCAGGCGCATGGCACTGGCAGTGAACAGGCACTGCTCATGCCGGTGGTGGAAGCCACGCGTCCACTACGCACCGACCGGACCCTGATCACCGCCGACGCCGGCTATCACTCCGACGCCAACATGACCGCATTAGCCATCAGCAACACGCCGGCACTGATTGCCGACAATGGCATGAGAGGGCGGGATGAGCGGTTCAAGGGCAGAGGCAAGTACAAAGCGGCACCGGACCCGCTTTACGACAAGGGTGGCATGAAAGCAAAGCCCTCAGGTCGTTACCGGCCCACCGATTTCGCCCACGACCCGGAGGCGGGCACCTGCGTGTGTCCGGCGGGCAAACACCTTTACCAGAATGGGAGCAACTGCATCCACAACGGCATGATCGGCACGAAATTCCAGGGGGCACAGCGCGACTGCGTGCCGTGCGACCACCGGGACAAATGCCTGCGCACCCCGGACAGGACCAAGACCCGGCAGGTGATGTTCTTTCGCGGCAAGGCGGACGCGACGAAAGTGAATTACAGCGAGATCATGAAGCGGGCCATCGACAGCCCGGCGGGCAGGGCGCTCTATGGCCGCAGGTTCGCGACGGTGGAACCGGTGTTCGCCAACGTCCGACACAACAAAGGACTGGATCGCTTCACGCTACGCGGACGACAGAAAGTCGATACGCAGTGGAAGCTCTTCTGTCTGGTGCACAACATCGAGAAGCTGGCGAATCATGGGTACGCAGTGCCCTCCGGGCATGGGCAGTAGGGGAGGCGGCAGCAGGCGCTTGCGCGCCACGGGCGACGAGAAGCGCTGATAACGAACCGCCAAATCGAAAACCGGAAATGAAAAAGCGCGGTCAGGACCGCGCTTTTTTGTTGACTCGTCTCGGTGGAAAATGGGGTTTTTCTACAGCTTCAACGTTTGAATTCACCGGCCTGCGCGGCTTTTCGCGCAGGTCCGCTCGAATGATGGGTTGGGCGTCGGGGGCTATTTGCCTTCATGACTTGACCATTGCCATGAGCGCAACCACATCGTTCTCTACAAGATCATCGAAGGGCCGGGGGCCGCCGATGACCTCGCCGTGTACGACGTCGACAAACTGCTGAAGAGTCTCGAAGTACTGAATGTCTTCGTCTTTCTCGAACTCGCCTAATGTCGCACCGCTAAGAACAGCGGTAAGGTCGTTGTGGGAAAGCGCCTTGTTTCTGACCGTACGAAGCCCCTTGGAGAAGCCGTTCAACTTTTCCGTAAGCTGGCTAAGCGTTGCGGAAGTGGCAGCATCCCAAGCGCCGTACTTAACCATGTACTCGATGCCCAAAGTTACTTGGCCCGCGACCACCACCGGATCGTGAAGTTTCGCGATCTGGAGAAGTGTGTACTCGTGGCTGATCGTTCTCAGCCTCGCGAGGGCATCAGCCCCCATTGATCTTTGAAGTTCTTCGGCTCGCGGATTGTCATCGAACATCGCTCGATGATTGAGCCACGCTTGGTAGGCCCAGTCGCAAAGTTTGCAGAACTCCTGCGTAACTTGAGCAGAATGCGCGGTCATAGAGACGCCCAACGTAGAGCTAACCGGCGCGAGCCCGCAGGGCGCAGCGTCCAGCGAACGAAGAGAGCGAGGTTAAGCGCCATGTTAGGTTTGGGACGCAAAGGAGAGCAGATGCGAGATATGCGAATGGAAAAGAGCCTGAGCTTTTGCGGTCGCACCGGCTTGGGTTTCTCCGGGGCCATAAGCGTCGTAATAGTGCAGATAGGTGTTTATGTCGCACTCGCGGCCAGTAGTGTTGCAATAGCTGAGCCAAGCTTGAAGGAAGGCGCTGCTATTGGAGAGGGACAAGTTGGAGGAGAAGTCATTAACCGCAGCTTGCAGCGTGGGGAATTTAGCGGACAGCTCGTTCTCAAAACTAGCCCCGTGCCAGCGAGTAAAGACGGGGTAGAAATCGCAGAGCTCGCGCAAAACGATGTCGCGAAACTTGGCAGAAGCAGTGCGGTAGGCGTTGTATCTGGCAACCGCGAAAGCAACGAGCCCACCAATAAAACAGACCAAGAGAGTAACGGCCCAAGTGGGGATGACTATCTCCAAGCTGTCCTCCTTGGTATGCTGTCATGGATACCGATGATCGGCGTATTCATGGGGAAACCTAACGTAGAGCTAACCGGCGCGAGCCGACAGGCGAAGCGTCCGGGTTAAGCGCCGGGTTAGGGAAGTTTCTCATTTGGTTTGACACTTTTTTCCATGAAAGAAACGAGATCAGAAAATGCGTCCTGAAACTCACCAGCCATTAGATCGGATAACTCCGGAGGTATTCCCTTCAGGGTTACGGCCTGATACTCAATTTGTTTTTCTTTGGCCGACTGTAGAAGAGATGGCAGAAAGGATGGAAAAGTGCGTCCCAAAGCGCTACAAACGCCAAAGAGAATCACGGATAGCGCTTCTATTTTCATCTTTAAGCGCACGATTTCGAGTTCTTTTTCAGTCATTGGCTCTCCCAAAGAATCAACTCCCTAACGTAGAGCTAACCGGCGCAAGCCGGAAGGCGAAGCGTCCGAGTTGAGCGACATGTTAGGGCTAGATCGCAGCATGAGAAGGCAGGTCGTCATTGGGATTGCGCGGATGCGAAGGATCGTTCCACGACTGCCCGCAAACAGAACAGACCCAACCGTGTCCATTATCTCGGAGCGGGGAATGAAGTTTGTTTTTCACCCAACAATGAACGCAAAAGTAAGCACCGGTTTTGATGTCTTGGTTAATGCCGAGATTGGGTAAATGACGATATTTTGGACAGAACCAAAAATATGCAAATGCCACTGTCAATAATGCTGCTAGTGCCGCTGCTGTGGTTAACACTGCCCATTCACCTGCTGGTGACGGCACAAATTGCGCTAGATAGTGACGGCCCGTGGTTGCTGCGGCTAATACTGACCCCCATGATGCTACTAGCAGGAGCTCTACTTTTCTGGCTAGCAGTTGTGCTAACACACGAGATAGAAATGCCTTCACATGCAAGCCCTAACGTAGAGTTAAGCGGCGCGCGAAGCGCGTCCACCTTGAACGCAAAGTTAGGAGCGGACGAAAAATGAGATTACCAAATGGCGGCGAAGACGAGCGGCGGGTTAATTTGAAACAACCCACTCAGGTTCTTTGTCGAAAAACAGAGTGCGAGTCTTCAATTTCCGATATTTTGTCTCTGCAACGATCACACTTAAAAGAAGTAGCCCATCTGATAAAGGTATCAGGTAGGAACCTACATTTAGCATGGTACTTTTTATTGCTTTCTGCGCGTCAGGTTGCGCGTTATCTGCGAAATTTGCCAAAGATTGCAAGCTTGCAATGTCAGTTGCTGGCGCATCAATTATCACTAGTGCGTATTTCATTTAACGCTCCTTTGGCTAATGAAGCTTCTAACGTAGAAGTAAGGGGCGTAGCGCCCCACGGAAAGGAGCAGAAATGAC
>JANYCD010000057.1 GCA_025360425.1 Sterolibacteriaceae bacterium | reverse complement strand
TTCATGGCCTGGCGTTTCCCCCGCTGCAACCGTTTCATGGGCCGTTATTTGCGTCATGGCGAAGGCTACCCCGACTGGAGTTTGCGTCTGTTTCATCGCGCCCATGCGCGCTGGTCGAACGATGCGGTGCACGAAAAAGTGGTGACAGACATGCCGGTCGGCAACCTGACCGGTGACCTGTTGCACGATTCGGCCGAATCCATGGATGCGTATTTCGCCAAGCAAAATCGCTACACCACCCTGGCCGCCGCAGAGGCTGTTGCGCGCGGCGAAAGCGCCAGCGTCGCCAAGCTGCTGTTGTCGCCCTTGATCCGTTTCATCAAGTTCTATTTCCTGCGGCTGGGTTTCCTCGATGGCCTGCCGGGGCTGGTGCACATCCTCATCGGCTGCGCGAACAGCTTCGCCAAGTATGCGAAAATATTGGCTTTTCGGGCGGGCAAACAGTGAAATTTCTTGTG
This sequence comes from Sterolibacteriaceae bacterium, assembly GCA_025360425.1. Taxonomy (GTDB): domain Bacteria; phylum Pseudomonadota; class Gammaproteobacteria; order Burkholderiales; family Rhodocyclaceae; genus JANYCD01. The sequence goes on along the minus strand of JANYCD010000057.1, from coordinate 22,372 downwards.
ACCGGCGCCGCCGGATTCATCGGCATGCACGTCTCGGAGCTGCTGCTCGCGCGTGGCGACGAGGTCGTCGGGCTGGACAATCTCAATGATTACTACGCTGTCTCGCTCAAGGAGGCCCGCCTAGCCCGATTGATTGCAAACTCTTCATTTCGCTTCGCCAAGCTCGATGTGGCCGACCGGCCCGGCATGGCCGATTTGTTTGCCCGGGAAAAACCGCAACGCGTGATCCATCTCGCAGCCCAGGCCGGCGTGCGCTATTCACTCAAGAACCCGCATGCCTATGTGGACAGCAACATTGTCGGTTTTGTGAATATCCTCGAAGGCTGCCGGTATGCGGGTGTCGAGCATCTGGTCTATGCCAGCAGCTCCAGCGTCTATGGCGGCAACACCAAGATGCCGTTTTCCGAACAGGATTCGGTGGACCACCCGGTCAGCCTCTACGCGGCCACCAAAAAGGCCAACGAACTGATGGCCCACACCTACAGCCACCTCTTCGGCTTGCCGACCACGGGTCTGCGCTTCTTTACCGTGTATGGCCCCTGGGGCCGGCCGGACATGGCGCTGTTCCTGTTCGCCAAAGCGATACTCGAAGATAAGCCGATTGACGTCTTCAACCACGGCAACATGCGGCGCGACTTCACCTACATCGACGACATCGCCGAAGGCGTGATTCGGACCTGTGACCGCCCGCCTGCGGCGAGTCCGGCATTCGACAAGGACCACCCCGATCCGGCCACCAGTTGGGCGCCGTACCGTGTATTCAATATCGGCAATCGTCAGCCAGTGGAACTGATGACCTATATCGAGACGCTCGAACGCGTTCTGGGCAAGACCGCGCAGAAAAACTTCCTGTCCTTGCAGGACGGCGACGTGCCGGCGACTTATGCCGATACCGCTGCGCTGCAAGTTGCCACACACTTCGCCCCGTCGACCAGCGTGGAAACGGGCATCGGCAGGTTCGTCAAGTGGTATCGCAAGTATTACGGGATCTGATATGTCGACATTGAATTCCAATACGGTTGTTGCCGTTGTCGGCCTCGGCTATGTCGGCCTGCCGCTGGCGGTCGAGTTCGGCAAGAAATTCAAGACTATTGGCTATGATCTTTCAGCCGCCAAAGTTGACGCTTATTGCCAACATGTCGACCCCACTGGCGAAGTCTCGGGCGCAGAGCTCAAGGCCGCTGCCAAGCTGGTTTGCACAACCGACGCCAGCCTGCTTAAAGAAGCCGATTTTCTGGTGGTGGCTGTGCCGACGCCTGTGGATGCAGCGCACCAGCCCGATTTCACGCCGTTAATCGGCGCCTCCACTGCGGTGGGCCGGCACATGAAGCGCGGTGCGGTGGTGGTTTACGAATCCACCGTGTATCCAGGTGCGACCGAAGAAATCTGCATCCCGGTGCTGGAGCAACACTCGGGCATGCAATGGATGAAGGACTTCCATGCTGGCTACTCGCCGGAGCGCATCAACCCCGGCGACAAGGAACACACGCTGACCCGCATCGTGAAAATCGTCTCCGGCGACGATGCTGCGACCCTCGACAAGGTGGCTGCGCTATACGAAACTGTTGTCAGCGCCGGCGTGCATCGCGCATCCAGCATCAAGGTTGCCGAAGCGGCCAAGGTGATCGAGAACACCCAGCGCGATCTCAACATCGCCCTGATGAACGAACTGGCCATCATCTTCGACAAACTGGATATCGACACCGGCGAAGTGCTGGCAGCCGCCGGCACCAAATGGAATTTCCTCAAGTTCAAACCGGGACTGGTGGGCGGCCACTGCATCGGCGTCGACCCCTACTACCTGACCCACAAGGCCGAGATGCTCGGTTATCACCCGCAGGTGATCCTTGCCGGGCGTCGCATCAACGACGGCATGGGCAAGTTCATCGCCGAGAACACCGTCAAGCTGATGGCGCGGCAGGGCAGTGCGATCAAGGGCGCCAAGGTGAACGTGCTGGGACTCAGTTTCAAAGAAGACTGTGCCGACTTGAGAAACTCCAAAGTGCCGGACATCATTCGTGAATTGGAAAGCTATGGCATCGACGTTCATGTGCATGATCCCGCTGTCAGCGTCAGTGAGGCCAAACACGAATACGATCTCGATCTCCTTGCCTGGGAGCAGCTGCCGCTGGCGGATGCGCTGGTGCTGGCCGTCGCCCATCGTCAGTTCGTCGCTACCACGCCGGCACAACTGGTTGCCAGGCTCAAGCCCGGTGGCTGCGTGATCGACGTCAAGTCGATCTGCGCACAGGACGAATTCGAGCGACTCGGCATAAAGGTCTGGCGCCTGTGATGACTGCCCGCAAGATTTTCCCCGTCGTTCTTTGCGGCGGTACCGGGTCGCGCCTCTGGCCCCTCTCCCGAGCAGCCCTGCCCAAGCAATTGCTGGCGCTGGTGGGTGAGCAGACTATGCTGCAGACAACCATCAGTCGCCTCGATGGGTTTGGATTCGAAAATCCTCTCCTGATATGCAATAACGAACAACGCTTCCTCGTCGCCGAACAGGTGCGGGAAGTGGCGACACCTGCCGCAATACTGCTTGAACCTGTTGCGCGTAACACCGCCGCCGCCGTGGCCGTCGCCGCATTATGGATAGCGGCTCGAGACCCGGATGCGCTGTTGTTGGTGTTGCCTTCAGATCATAGCGTCGAGCCGGCCAGTGCTTTTCGCGCCGCGTGTGTTACTGCCGCAGAACTGGCGACAGATGGACATCTGGTCACCTTCGGCATCACACCAACGGGTCCCGAAACTGGCTATGGCTATATTGTCGGCGGTGATCCGCTACGGCCCGATGGCACTGCTTTTGCCATTAGCCGTTTTGTCGAAAAACCCGATATTCAGGGCGCCGAGACCCTGCTCCGAGCCGGCGGCTGTTACTGGAACAGCGGCATGTTCATGTTTTCTGCCACCAAAGTGCTCGAAGAACTTGAGCAGCATGCGCCGGGTGTGCTCGCAGCTGCACGCGAAGCGCTCGATCACGGCATTGCCGACCTTGATTTTTTCCGTCTTGATGCCGATGCCTTTTGCCGCGCACCTGCGCTTTCCTTCGACGTGGCAGTAATGGAAAAAACCCGTACGGCGGCAGTGGCGCCAGCCCGGTTCGAGTGGAGCGATGTAGGGTCATGGCAATCGCTGTGGGAAGTCTCGGAGAAGGATGCAAAAGGAAATGTCCTGCGCGGGGATGTGTTTACCGATGGCGTGAGTGGCAGCTATATTCGGGCCGAGCGGCGTTTTGTCGCCGTGCTCGGATTAGAAGACGTGGTGGTCGTTGAAACGCCTGATGCGGTATTGGTTGCCCGGCACGATGTGAGCCAGGATGTACGCAAGGTGGTAGCGTTTCTCGAACAGCACAAGCGTGCCGAGCACCAGTTTCACCGGCGTGTCTATCGTCCCTGGGGCTGGTATGAGGAAATGGATTCCGGATCTCGCTTCATGGTCAAACGCATTATGGTCAAGCCCGGCGCCGCAATTTCGTTGCAACTCCATCATCATCGCGCAGAGCACTGGGTGGTGGTGAACGGCACGGCCCGCATTCGTCGTGGCGAAGAAGAATTTACTCTGAGCGAAAACCAATCGACTTACATTCCGCTGGGTGAAGTGCACCGCCTGGAAAATCCGGGCAAGATTCCGCTGCATATCATTGAAGTCCAGTCCGGAGGCTATCTGGCTGAAGACGACATAGTGCGTTTTGATGATCGTTACGGGCGTGGACAAACGACACTGGAACCATCCAAATGAATGCACGCAAGACAGCATTGATCACCGGCGTTACCGGGCAGGATGGGGCATATCTTGCCGAGTTCCTGTTGAAAAAAGATTACATCGTCCACGGCATCAAGCGGCGCAGTTCGCTGTTCAACACCGACCGCATCGACCATCTCTATCAGGATCCCCACATCGAGAATCGCCACTTCATTCTGCATCATGGCGACCTCACCGATTCGTCAAGCCTGATTCGCATCATTCAGCAAGTGCGGCCTGACGAGATATACAACCTCGCGGCCCAGAGCCATGTTGCCGTCAGTTTTGAACAGCCCGAATACACCGCTAATTCGGACGCGCTTGGTGCACTGCGGATTCTCGAAGCGATCCGCATCCTCGGTCTGGAAAAGAAGACTCGCTTTTACCAGGCCTCGACCTCCGAGCTGTACGGGTTGGTTCAGGAGACGCCACAAAAAGAGACCACGCCCTTTTACCCGCGCAGTCCGTATGCGGTCGCCAAACTTTACGCTTATTGGATCACCGTTAACTACCGCGAAGCCTATGGCATCTACGCCTGCAACGGTATTTTGTTCAATCATGAAAGCCCAACTCGCGGCGAGACTTTCGTGACGCGCAAGATCACCCGTGCGCTAGCACGTATCAAACTCGGATTACAGGATTGCGTGTATCTCGGCAATCTCAACGCCAGGCGCGACTGGGGCCATGCCCGCGATTACATTGAGGCGCAATGGTTGATGCTGCAACAGCAACAACCCGAAGACTTTGTCATTGCCAGTGGCGTGCAGTTCAGCGTGCGTCAATTCATCGAAACCGCCGCCACAGAAATCGGCATCGTCATTCGCTGGCAAGGGAACGGCGCGGAAGAAAAGGGTTACGACGGCGAGGGTCGCTGTATCGTCGCCGTTGATCCGCGCTATTTCCGTCCCACCGAAGTCGAAACCCTGCTGGGTGATGCAACCAAGGCACGAGAAAAGCTCGGTTGGCAGCCACGCATTTCCTTTGATGAACTGGTCAAGGAAATGATGCGCGAAGATCTCAAGGCAGCGGAGCGCGATGAACTCATCAAGCGTCACGGCTATACCGCCTTTGATCGTCACGAGTGAGCATGAAAAAAGACGCAAGAATTTATGTCGCCGGGCATCGTGGCCTCGCCGGATCGGCCATTACTCGCCAGCTCAATGAAAAGGGTTACCACAACCTGCTCACGCGTACCCATGCCGAACTCGATCTCATCGATCAAGCGGCAACCCATGCCTTTTTCGAACGCGAAAAGCCGGACTATGTGTTTCTTGCCGCCGCTAGAGTTGGCGGAATCTACGCCAACAATACTTATCCGGCCGAGTTCATCCAGCAAAATCTGGCGATTCAGACCAACGTGATTCACGAGTCGTATCGAGTCGGAGTGACGCGTCTGCTGTTCCTCGGCTCTTCGTGCATCTATCCGCGCGATAGTCCGCAACCGATCAAGGAAGAGTACTTGCTCACGGGTCCGCTGGAGCCAACAAATCAGCCTTATGCACTGGCCAAAATCGCCGGCATTGAAATGTGCTGGAGTTATAACCGGCAATACGGCACGAAATTCCTCGCAGCAATGCCGACCAATCTTTATGGGCCGGGCGACAATTACGACCTTGCCGATTCCCATGTGTTGCCGGCACTGATTCGCAAGATGCATGAAGCCAAACAGCGCGGCGACGCGGAAGTGGTGGTATGGGGTTCGGGCACCCCTAAACGGGAATTCCTCTATTCGGATGACTTGGGCGAGGCCAGTGTGTATTTGATGCAATTACCGGAAAACCGTTTTGATACGCTGATAGCGACTGACCGGCCGCCTCTGATCAACATCGGGTGCGGAGTAGACCACAGTATTCGCCAGTTGGCCGAGCAGGTCGCGGACATTGTAGGTTTCAAGGGCCGCCTTCACTTTGACACCGCCAAGCCCGATGGCACGCCACAAAAATTGCTCGATGTATCGCGCATGCAGCACATGGGTTGGACAGCGAAACATGATTTGATGCGCGGCATAGCGTGCGCGTATCAGGATTTCCGCAACCGCTACGCCACTGAGCAAGCAACATGAACGTTGCGTTCTTGCCGCCAAGCTTGGTGTTCGCGCGTGCCCGATTGACGTCAAGGCAACATGTGCATCAAGCGAGTTTCCTCATCTTCGAATCAATATTCGGTATTTATAGTTGATGGATGCAGCTTGTGCAATTTCGGCCATCAACGGCAAGGCCAGTGGGCATGCCTGTCTGGATTACTGCAGTTGCCATTCGTCGAATCCAGATTTCATAAGTTTGTGATGGCGAGTCCAGGCACCCGATCAAAAGGCGGTGCCATGGCGCGCGACACAATAGTGGTTGCAGCCGCCTCCATCGTTGTTGCCTTGGCGGTTATTTTTCGCGAAAGGGTCATTGCCTCACGATTTGGCATCGGAGATGTGACCGATGCTTTTGCATTGGCAAGCACAACGGTCATTTTTCTCTCAACCGCTTTTGGTGGTTCTTTGGCTTTGTCATTGATTCCCGCGTTGATGCGCATTGAAGTCGATTCAGGCCAGGCCGCTGCAGAAGAATTGTGTCGTGCTGTCCTGGCGCGCCTGTTGCTCGGCATGGTGGTTGTTGCGTTAGTCATGTATGTCTTCTCGGAATCGATAATTTCGGTCTTTGGCAGCAGCTTCTCAGCAAAGAAGCAGCAATTGACCCGCACTTTTCTTGTAATGATGCTTCCGCTGTTGCCATTAAGTGGATGGGTAGCCTATGCAGCCGCGCTGCTGAACGCACGTCGCCGGTTTTTATTCTCGACCATGGCGCCGGCTGTAATTCCAATCGCAGTGGTCTTTGCTCTCCAAGTCACATCAACTCCGTATGCACTCGCGAGCGGCTTGTTGCTGGGCTACTTGCTACAGTGTCTGATGCTCGCTTTAGTATTGAAACAGGAAGCTAGCTGGTTGTTACCGAAATGGAAGGCGCAGCGAAGTGATCTGAATGCGGTGTGGCGACAATATCTCCCGGTAACGATTGGTGCGGCATTCATGGGCAGCACAGTGATGACGGATCAGGTGATGGCTGGCTGGCTGGCCCCGGGCAGCGTTGCGACTCTGGCTTTCGCCAGTGTTCTGGTGAATTATCTGAACGCTTTTGGCGGTCGTGCCCTCGGTGCTCCCGCGCTGTCACATTTTTCGAAGTTGACGGCCCGGAAGCAATGGGCTGACGCCAGTCGTTTGATGTGGCAGGCTTTGCTTATCATCGGTGGAATAGCGTTCGGACTAACAGTGGTTATCTGGAATTTCTCCGACTGGTTCGTCGCCCAACTGTTTGAACGAGGCGCCTTTACCAGTCTCGACACCGCGCGAGTAGCGGAAGTACAAAAATATTTTGCGCTGCAATTGATATTTCAGTTTGTCGGCGTGCTGCTGGTGAGGATGCTCTCGGCGCTGGAGAAAAATCGAGTGATTCTGGCCGTGGCCACCTTCAATTTTTTTGCCAATATTTGGCTGAACTATGTTTTGATGAAATTCCTTGGAGTGGCAGGTATCGCCCTTTCAACCTCAATTGTCCTGTGTGTTTCCGCACTGCTATGCGGAGCTGCCGTTTGGAGATCCTTGAATGCCTCAACCGATGGAAAGCGTCGCCTGTAACCTTTGTGGTTCTGTCGACCTTCGACCCGCGTATTCCCAACCCGACGAACTTTTTCATCCGGAGGAATGGTTTACCGTCGTCGAGTGCAAGTCGTGCGGGCTGGGATTTGTGAACCCCCGGCCGATCCGCGAAGGAATGAATCGCTATTACCCAAGCGAGTTTTACCAGACCTTTGTCGAGACCGACCACTCGCAACGCTATGCAGAAGAAGCCGCATATCTCGCCGACATCGTTGATTCCCCGCGAGCCCTGCTCGATGTGGGATGCGCGAACGGCGATTTTCCGCGCTATATGCGTGACAAGGGATGGCTGGTGGAAGGTGTCGAAATTGGCGTCAGCGCACGCGGGATTGATGATTTTCCGGTTTACCGCTGCGAGTTGACACAGCTTGAATCAGGCGAAAAACGTTACGATGCCATCACCGCCTGGGCAGTCTTCGAACACGTTCATGATCCAATGGCCTATTTCAAGAAAGTCGGGCAGCTTCTCAAAGGCGGAGGGCGATTCGTATTTCTCGTGACGGATTTTCAAAGCCTTCCGTCCCGCAATCTTTTCCGCGAAGATCTGCCCCGTCATTTATATTTTTTTACCGAAGATACGGTGAGAGGATATCTGGAAACTGCCGGACTTCATCTGGCGAAAGTGGACCGGCATAACCGTATATTCAGTATGCGACCGGTCAATTGGCTACGGTACTATTTTTACAGGAAGTGCCTGGGGCGGGACTTGAATTGGCACGACTTGCCGGAAACACCAAGGGACTACTTTAAACGCGTGGGCAATAGTGGGCTCACGGCCAAGATAGCCTATGTTGCAACACATCCGTTCGCGTTGCTGGACCGTTTGCTTCTGCCGTTTTTCGAGTTGCTGGCTCCGCGATCACTGACTGGCGGTATCGTTACCTATGTCGCAACCAAGCAAAACGATTGACAAGGCAGGTGAGCATCACTGGGAGAGCACTTGGCAGGCCAGCACTCTGCCAAGGCTCGTTGCCCCCAATGACCCGAGTCTACGCAACCATGTACGCCGTTGCATCCACACTTTTTTGGCGGAGGTTCTGCAAGGTCGCCGCGGATTAAGCGTGATCGAGGTTGGCTGCGCCAACTCGGTGTGGTTGCCATACTTCGCGCAACAACACGGATGCCATGTGACAGGGCTTGATTATAGCGATGCGGGTTGCACTTCGGCCCGAAAAATTCTGTCCTTGGCAAACGTCTCCGGCGAGGTTTTTCTTGGGGATCTTTGGGAGCCTCCCACGGAACTGATGGGATCTTTCGATTTGGTATTTACTTATGGCCTGGTCGAACACTTCGATCCGACGGATAGCGTCCTGAGGGCGCTCGCGAACCTGCTGCGACCAGGAGGAACAATGATTACCATCGTGCCGAATATGTCCGGATGGGCGGGGACCGTGCAGAAATTTCTGAATCGACCGGTGTTCGACATCCATGTACCTATGGATGTCGCCATTCTTGACGCCGCCCACAAACGTGCCGGCTTGATGGTCAGTCAGTCCGGCTATCTGTGTGCGATAAATTTTGGCCTTGTCAATCTGGACGGAACCACCGACGGAAGGTTGATGCGTGTTGCGAAACGCTTGTTTACGAAAATGCTGATCGGGTTGTCTGCTCTGGTCTGGTGCATTGAAGACCATAGCGCATTGCGCCTGCGCCCGAACAGACTGACATCTCCCTATATTGTCTGCGTGGCCGACAAGGAGTGGCCTTGAGTCATCAGCCAGATGCAGGCGCGCCGGTGCCCCAGCCCGATTGCTATCTTGATCGGGTTCGCTATGCAGAACTCTGTGCTGTGCGTTCGATGTTTCCGGAGCGCGGCACGGTACTGGAGGTGGGTGGAGGCAATGGCTATCAGGCGGCAGTGCTGTCGTCATGGGGCTTTCAGGTGATATCGATCGATATTGATACGCAGGGAACCTGGACCCAACGCTATTTCGATGTGGTTGGTTATGACGGAAAGGTGATCCCTGTTGAGAATGGGAAAATTGATGCTGTGTTTTCTTCCAATGTGCTGGAGCATATTCCTCAGCCAGAACTGATGCTGTTGTTTGCGGAAATGCGACGGGTACTTGCCCCAGGTGGGATTTTGATTCACATCCTGCCGAGCCCGGTATGGCGCTTTTGGACAATGCTGGCCCACTATCCATGGCTGCTTGCACGGCTGATTCGAGGCTCAAAAACAGAAGCAGGAATTGCGCTGCCGACATTGACGGCAACGGCGAATCGTCGCGGATGGCTGGGTTTGGTCAAGCGTGCCCTCTGGCCTGCTCCGCATGGCGAATACCCGAGCAGTGTTGCCGAACTGTTTGCGTTCCGCGAAAATGCCTGGCGGGAGCGTTTTGAGGCCGGCGGCTTTGAAATTGTTTGCTGCTGTTCGACAGGCATTTTTTATACGGGATACACATTGTTTCCCCGATTGCCCATGTCCTGGCGGCGTTGCCTGGCCAGGTTACTGGGAAGCGCGTGCAAAATCCATGTTGTCAAACCGCTCGGCCCATGTTCCGCCTGACAGTTGCTCTGGAGGTGTCGGTCGCGCAAAAAAACGGGCAATTTGCATGATTCGCATTTTGCATGTCATCACCGGACTTGATGTCGGTGGCGCCGAGGCGATGCTCCAAAAACTGATCGAACACAGCGACCGTGATCGGTTCGAACATATCGTGATCTCCCTGATGGGTTTGGGAGTCATCGGGCAGCGACTGAAGAATCAGCTCGTTGAAGTTCATGCGCTGGATGGCCCTCGTGGATATCCGACCTGGCGTGTCATTCGTGGCCTGATGACCCTGGCGCGCCAAACCAGACCAACGATTGTTCAGGGATGGATGTATCACGGCAATCTGGCTGCCTGGCTGGTTCAGCGATTCGCTGCCGGAACACCACCGATGATCTGGGGCATCAGGCAATCCCTCGGGCAACTCAGCGATGAGAAATGGCTGACCCGTCTTGTGATTCGCGTCAGCGCGCTTGTTTCGGCCTCTGCGGACACGGTGGTCTATAACGCCCGGCGTTCGCGTGATCAACATGAGGCCGCTGATTTTTCGGGCAGATCATCGATGGTCATTCCCAATGGCTTCGACACGGCAAAATACATACCCTCATCCTCTGCCAGGGCGTATCTCCAGAGTGAACTGTGCCTCCCGGATGACGTGTTTCTCATTGGGTTGATTGGCCGTTTTCATCCGATGAAAGATCATCGCGGATTCCTTGATGCAGCCACAGAGGTCGTCCGTCGCCACAACAAGGTCCGAGTTCTCATGGCTGGCGAAGGGGTGTCGTGGTTGAATCCCGAATTGAGTGGCTGGATCAGTGCGCGCGGGCTACAAGATCATGTTTATCTGCTGGGGCGCAGAGATGATGTACCCAGAATTACGGCCGCTTTGGATGTGGCAGTATCGGCTTCGGCACGCAATGAAGGATTTGCCAATGTCATTGGTGAAGCCATGAGTTGCGGCGTTCCCTGCGTAGTGACGGATGTCGGTGATTCGGCCTCGATTGTTTCCGACACGGGCAGGGTTGTGTCATCGGGTAATTCTTCGCAGCTTGCTGCAGCCATTTGTGAATTTGTGGAATTGACCGCAGGTGAACGTGAACGGATGGGCCTGTCGGCGCGTGCGCGGGTTATCTCCGAATTCTCGATTGAAGAAGTCATCAGTCGATTCGAGGCGCTTTATTTGAAAATTGCCGAAGGGCGAGTCGCGCAACAGCCTGTCGCGTAAGGAAAGTGGAAAAAACAAATGTGCGGATTTTCCGGATTTCTTGATCGTCACGAAGGCGCAGCTAATTCGAATCGCGCCAAGAGTGCCGCAGCGATGGCATCTGCATTGGTGCACCGGGGGCCCGATGATGAAGGGGCGTGGTCCGAAGGATCGGTGGCATTGGCGCACCAGCGGCTCTCGATTCTCGATCTGTCTCGAGCAGGGCACCAGCCGATGCAATCGGCTGATGGACGTTACGTCATCGCTTTCAATGGTGAGATCTACAACCACCTGGTGTTACGTGCGGAATTGGAGAGTACTCACGCTGCGCTGCCCTGGCGTGGACATTCCGATACGGAAACAATGCTTGCTGCCATTGTGGCATGGGGAGTGGAACCCGCCTTGCAGCGTTTCGTGGGCATGTTTGCTTTCGCCTTATGGGACCGATTTAAAAAGCGGCTGATACTGGCCCGCGACCGCATTGGTGAAAAGCCCCTCTACTATGGCTGGCAGGACGGGACATTTTTGTTCGGTTCCGAGTTGAAAGCGCTGGCTGTGCATCCGGCCTGGGCGCCCGAAGTAGATCGCGGGGCGTTGACATTATTCATGCGCTACGGCTATGTGCCCGAACCATGGTCAATCTATCGCGGCATCCGCAAGTTACCGCCTGGATGCTGGCTGGAATTGCGTGCGGATGCAGCGGTGGGGCATTACCCTGAACCGCGTGCTTATTGGTCAGCTTCTGCGATGGTGCAAGGTGGGTTGCAGAACCGGATTACCGATTCCACCAGCGCGCTGGCTGAACTGAAACTGCGCCTCGGTCGCGCGATTGCGCGCCAAAGCATTGCCGATGTGCCCTTGGGCGCGTTTCTTTCAGGCGGTGTCGATTCTTCGGCTGTAGTGGCCTTGATGCAGGCGCAATCGCGTTTGCCGGTACGCACCTTCACTATCGGTTTTCATGAGGCCGGCTTCAATGAAGCCGATCACGCCAAGGCCGTAGCGCGGCATCTGGGTACCGATCACACCGAACTTTATGTGACGCCCGAACAAGCGCAGGCGGTGATTCCCAAGCTGCCCGCGCTCTATGACGAACCTTTCGCAGATTCCTCGCAGATCCCAACACATCTTGTCGCGCAACTCGCGCGTCAGCATGTCACAGTCGCGCTGTCGGGAGATGGCGGTGATGAATTATTCGGCGGCTACAATCGCTACGTCTGGGGGCGGGAGATCTGGCGCAGGATAGGGCGCGTGCCTGTCGACATGCGCCGTGCAGCCGCGCAAGCGGTCACCGGTTTGTCGCCACAGCGATGGGATGCGCTCGCTCGGTTGATGTCCCCATTGGTCCCACGCCGACTACGGATTTCGCAGTTCGGTGATCGCCTGCACAAACTCGCATCGATCCTTGATGCGGCGAGCCCCGACGCGCTCTACCGACGCCTGTTATCGCAACAGCAGAATCCGGCTGGAGTGGTCATCGGCGGCTCGGAATCACCGACTTGGGCTGATCAGCAGTTGCTAGCAGCGAATCTGGAAGACTTTACCGAACGCATGATGTGCCATGACCTGATGGCCTATCTGCCCGGCGATATTTTGACCAAGGTTGACCGGGCCGCGATGGGTGTGAGTCTGGAAACCCGCATTCCGCTCCTCGATCACGAAGTCGTCGAATTTGCCTGGCGCGTACCGCAATCGATGAAAGTTCGCGGTGGCCAAAGCAAATGGTTGTTGCGCCAACTGCTCTACAAATACGTCCCGAGAGCATTGATCGAGCGGCCCAAGCAGGGTTTCGGCATTCCGCTTGATCAATGGCTACGCGGGCCGTTACGCGAATGGGCCGAAACGCTGCTCGACAGTGAACGCCTGCGGCGTGAGGGCTACCTTGATCCGCTGCCAATCAGGCAGAAATGGGAGGAACATTTGTCCGGCCGGCGCAACTGGCAATACTGGTTGTGGAATGTGTTGATGTTTCAGGCGTGGCTGGAAACAAATCTTGGCTAAACCACGACTCCTTTTCCTTGTCACCGAGGACTGGTACTTCGTGTCGCACCGTTTGCCGCTGGCACTGGCGGCGCGAGATGCAGGATTTGAAGTGACAGTGGCAACGCGGGTAGGCGAACATGGCGATGCCATTCGTACCGCAGGCTTCAATCTCATTCCCTTCGAGTGGTCGCGGCGCGGCATGAATCCGCTGCGCGAGCTGTCAGTGCTTATACGACTGGTGATGCTTTATCGCCGGGAGAAACCTGATCTTGTGCATCAGGTGGCATTGAAACCGGTGCTCTATGGCAGTTTCGCGGCGCGCATGACCGGCAGTCCTCGCGTCGTGAATGCCATCGCCGGCATGGGTTTTATTTTTTCTTCCACGGCACTCCTGGCCCGCCTGTTGCGGCCGTTGATTGTCAGCGCCTATCGACTGATGCTGGGTGGTCGTGGTCGGTTGCTGATCTTGCAAAATCCCGATGATCAGAAGTTGCTGGTCGGAGCAGGTGTCATTGCTGCGGAGCAGGTGCGGCTGATCCGCGGTTCCGGTGTCGATCCGCAGCGTTTCATAGTGTCTGCTGAACCGGTTGGCATACCTTTGGTTATGCTTGCATCGAGAATGTTATGGGACAAGGGCATCGCGGAATTTGTGGATGCAGCGCGCCGTTTGCGCGCAGAAGGTATTGCGGCGCGCTTCATCCTTGTTGGCGATACGGATGCAGACAATCCCGCCGCTGTGCCGCCAGCGCAACTCGAAGCCTGGCGCGATGAAGGCGTTGTTGAGTGGTGGGGTCGGCGCGATGACATGCCGGTGGTGCTGGCGGCGGTCAATCTGGTATGCCTGCCTTCATATCGGGAGGGCTTGCCCAAGGTGTTGCTGGAAGCTGCTGCATGTGGTCGCGCCATCGTTGCCACTGATGTACCGGGTTGTCGTGAAATCGTTGCCGATGGTGATAACGGCTTGCTGGTCCCGGCACGGGATGCGGTTGCGCTTACCGCCGCCTTGAGCGCGTTGCTGGCTGATCCGGCGCGGCGTCAGCGCATGGGCCAACGTGGCCGGGAGCGCGTGTTGGCGGAATTTTCCGAAGCCAGGGTTGTTACCGAGACCCTGGCTGTCTATCTTGAACTGCTCTCGGATAAGCTGCTATGAAGGTGCTGGTGACAGGAGCATCCGGATTCATCGGTCGGGCCGTAATCTCGGCTTTGCAAGATCAAAACCTTGTTGTGCGTGCCGCATCACGAATGGATGGGTCTGCAGTGATTGGGGCTCCCGGTGTGGAGTGGGTGAAAATTGGTGAACTGGGGCCGGACACCGACTGGTCCAGCGCACTCGACGGTATAGAGGGTGTTATCCATCTGGCCGCCCGTACGCACCTGATGAATGATCCGGCGCCTGATCCGCTTGCTGCCTTCCGAAGGATTAATACCAAGGGGACTGAAGTGCTCGCACGTGCGGCGGCAGCTGCCGGTGTAAAGCGTTTGGTTTTCCTCAGCACAGCAAAGGTTCACGGCGAAAAAAGTGGTACCACTCCATTTTCCGAGAACGACGAACCTAAACCAATTGACCCGTACGGTATTTCAAAGTGGGAGGCTGAACAGGCCCTGGCCCGAGTCAGTCATGCGACCGGTCTGGACTATGCAGTGCTGCGGCCGCCGCTGGTTTATGGTCCCGGTGTCGGCGCGAATTTTTATCGGCTACTGCGCCTCGCTGCTTGCGGATTACCTTTGCCTTTTGCATCGATCAACAATCTGCGCAGTCTGGTGTTCGTCGACAATCTGGCAAACGCAGTTGTAACCGTACTTCTTTCGCATCTGTCAGCACAGGGTACTTTTCTGGTGAGTGATGGTGAGGATATCTCCACGCCGACGCTGATTTCACGTTTGGCAACTGCGATGGGGCGCCCGGCGCGTTTGTTTCATCTTTCACCACCTGTGCTGCGACTGCTTTTTTCCGCCATCGGACAAGGCGCGGCGGCAGATCGGTTGATGCAATCCCTTCAGGTCGATAGCACCAGATTACAGACACTGGGGTGGCATCCCTCTGTTTCAATGGACGAAGGCATTCAACGCACAGTCAAATGGGTATCGCGACGCTGACTTATAATCGCCAGCAACTCATTAACCACCGAACCCTGTTCAGTTGTTATCTCCAGACGAAACTTCCTTGCCATTGACTGCACTTTGGATTCCGGCGCTGGCATTTTTGATGACCGCCATCAGCCTCTATGCCATGCTTGCATCGGGCCTCGCCAGCCGGGTCGCGCAGGACCACCCCAACCACCGCTCCCTGCACACGCAACCAGTGCCGCGCATCGGTGGGTTCATCATGATGCCAGTGATATTGGCAACCTGGCTGCTGCTGATATCAACATCCGCGCTACGAGTGGCGGCGTTGAGCGCCGGGATACTTTGCCTTATCTCCTATTGTGATGATCGCCTCGGTTTGCCAATAGGGCTGCGCCTTGGTTCCCACCTTGTCGCCGCGATCTCTTTCGTGATTGTCATGGCGTTTCCGCCCCTCGTTGCAGTGGCGCTGGTTTTTGCAATCGTCTGGTGCACCAACCTTTACAACTTCATGGATGGTGCCAACGGTCTGGCGGGTGGCATGGCAATGATCGGCTTTTCCTGTCTTGCCATTGCCGCGATGGATGGTGCACCGAATCTCGCGCTGGCGTGTACCTGCATTGCGGCCGCAGCAGCAGGGTTTCTGTTGTTCAACTTCAATCCGGCGCGGGTCTTTCTTGGCGATGCAGGTTCCGTTCCGCTCGGCTTTCTGGTCGGCGCCATTGGCATCATTGGTTGGCATGCCGCGCTGTGGGATGTTTGGTTTCCCCTCTTGGTGTTTGCGCCCTTCATTGTTGATGCGAGCTTTACACTGTTGCGGCGAATGTTGAAGGGAGAGCGGTTTTGGGAGGCGCATCACGATCACTACTATCAGCGGCTGGTGCGGATGGGCTGGTCGCACCGGCGGCTGGCGCTGGCCGAATATGCGCTGATGTTGACCTTGGGGTTGACCGCGCTGGTCTTGCGCCGTGTGGCCCCGGATCTGCAGGTGGCCGGCTTGCTGGCTTTGGCAGCGGGCCTGGCTTTGCTGATGTTCGTGATTGACCACCGCTGGATGCGGTATCAAAGGACGCGATGATTTCACGCAGTGTGCTGGTATTCCTGCATGACCTGGCCGCCGCCACGGTGGCCTGGCTCATAGCCTATTGGTTGCGATTCAACTTCGATATTCCGCCGGAGTTCATGGCCGCCATGTGGTCGGACTTGCCAGCCGTTCTGGTGGTTCAGGGCGCATGCTTTTATGCGTTCGGCCTTTATCGCGGCCTCTGGCGTTTCGCCAGCGTGTCCGATCTCAAACGTATCCTCATGGCATGTGGCGTTGCGGCGCTGGCAACGCCCGCTGCTCTGCTCATGCTCCAGAAAGGGCACTTTGTTCCGCGTTCGGTGTTGGTGCTGGAGCCGCTGTTGCTGGTGGTCATCATGGGCGGTGTTCGTTTCGGTTACCGCGCATGGAAGGATGGCCATTTGTTTCCCGGACGCGCTGGTATTGGTGAACCGGTACTCGTCATCGGTGCCGGAGACGCGGCAGCCACGCTGCTGCGCGAATTGGCGCGCAGCCAGGACTGGCGGGTGGTTGGCTTGCTTGATGACGATGCAGCGATGCAGGGCCGCCAGTTGAATGGTGTGCCCATCCTCGGTACGGTGAAAGGGATTGCGGATCAGGCCCGAAAAGCCGAGGTACGCCACGCCATTATTGCCATGCCGGCAGCTTCGTCAGCGCAGCGCCGTCGTGCCGCGGAACTGGCCGCCGCCGCCGGCTTGACCGTGCTGACCGTGCCGGGGCTCGATGATCTGCTCTCGGGCCGCGTTTCCATTTCAAGCATTCGCAAGGTCGAGCTGGAAGATTTGCTCGGCCGTGAGCAAGTGCAGCTCGATGACGCCGGCTTGCACGGATTGTTAACCGGGAAGGTGGTGCTGGTCACTGGCGCTGGCGGTTCCATCGGCGCCGAACTGTGCCGCCAGATCGCACGGTTTGAGCCTGCCACTCTGGTGTTCTATGAGCTGTCCGAGTTTGCGCTCTACACCATTGAACAGGAATTTTCCGCCCGCTTTCCCGCACTGTCGATTCGCTGTGTTGTTGGCGACGTCAAGGACGAAACACGGCTCGACCACGTATTTGCACAGGTTCGGCCACAGGTGGTGTTCCATGCCGCCGCTTACAAGCACGTGCCGCTGATGGAGCAGGAAAATGCATGGGAGGCGGTGCGCAACAATGTACTCGGCACCGGACGCGTGGCGCGCGCGGCGCTGGCCCATGGCGTGGCCAAGTTTGTGTTGGTATCGACCGACAAGGCCGTCAATCCCGTTAATGTGATGGGCGCCAGCAAGCGGCTCGCCGAGCAGGTGTGTCAGGCGTTGCAAAGCACCGGTGGACACGGCACCCGTTTCGTCATGGTTCGCTTCGGCAATGTGCTGGGTTCCAGCGGCAGCGTGATTCCCAAGTTTCGCGAACAGATTGCCCACGGCGGGCCGGTGACCGTCACCCATCCCGACATCATCCGTTATTTCATGCTGATTCCCGAAGCCGCGCAACTGGTGTTGCAGGCCGGCTTGATGGGGCAGGGCGGTGAAATTTTCGTGCTCGACATGGGTGAGCCAATCAAGATCGCCGACCTTGCGCGCGACATGATCCGTCTTTCCGGCTTCAGCGAAGACGATATCAAAATTGCGTTCACCGGCTTGCGTCCGGGTGAAAAGTTGTATGAAGAACTGCTTGCCGATAGCGAGTCGACGCGACCCACGCCCCACGCAAAGCTGCGTGTAGCCAAGGGCGATGGCGTGCAGGACGATGCATGGCTGAAGGATCTGGGCGAATGGTTGAATAAGCCCCAACGCAATGTACCGGAGGTCAAAAGCGGCCTTCAGCAGTGGGTCCCCGAATACCGGCCCGTCGAGCATTGACCGGAGCAATCGGTTCCTGAATACAGGGACTGTGGCAGTTTAATATTGTAAATTAAACGGTAGCCGTTCATGATGCTCGGATGTTAGGACGCCTCCCATTACGTAGATCGTTTGTTGATTTTGGATGAAATTCAGTTTTCGAGTGCGCCGACTGTATCGCGCGGTTTCTGGACCGCACTTGAAGATCTCAAGCCGGAGCGGGCATTTGTGATTGCGCCGGTTAACTCGGGCTACCCCATCGCGGATAGCGTGGCGGTAATTGCAGCCCATGAATTACCGAAAAAAATTGCTGATGCCGTCGCAGCGATGCTGGATGACCTGAATCTTTCGCCCATTTTGTCTGCTGTTCCATTCGTTGCCAGGTTGCTCTATCATCAACCACGATTATTTTGCCCAGCAAATCATGCGATCACTTGCCGACATTGACTTCGATACCGAAAGAGCTGCGCGTGCCTTCGTGACGAAGGTCGAGAGCCGGTACGATCTCGTGGGTGCGATCCTTTTTGGCAGCCGTGCCCGGCGGAATTACCGCCCGGATAGCGATGCTGATATTGCTGTGCTACTGCATGGACATCGCGGTCAATTTCTCGATACCAAACTTGCGCTGGCGGACATTGCATACGATGTCTTATTGGAAACCGGTGTTCTGATCCAGCCCCTGCCAGTGTGGGAAAATGAGTGGAAGCATCCAGAACGCTACAACAACCCCTTGCTGCTCCACAACATCAGTCATGAGGGGATAAGGCTCTGAATCAGATTGAGTTGATGGACAAGGCGGCAAGGGCCATCACATCAGCGAAGATTCTGCTCCAAGCTGACGATGTGGATGGCGCTTGTAATAGAGCTTATTACGCGATGTTCGATGCGGCCAGGGCCGCATTGATTGGAGTCGGCGCAGCGGTTGAGCCGACGGTCGCGAAGACGCACAGCGGGTTGATCTCCGCTTTCAGTTTGCATCGTGTAAAGACTGGACGGTTATCCATCAATCTCGGCAGGACGCTGAACCGGGCTGCGGAAATTCGCCTAATCGCAGATTACACAGGTGACGAGGTAACGTCGGACAAGGCGCAGTGGCTCATTGAACAGGCTCTGGCTTTTGTCGAAGCGGTGCATAAGCTACTTATGTCCCGGAACAAAAACTGACAGACGGCCCGAATGGCCACATACGCAATAGGCGATGTGCAGGGCTGTTACGACGAACTGCGCGCGCTGCTGGATGATCTGAACTTCGATCCCGCGCGAGACAAGCTCTGGTTCGTCGGCGACCTGGTCAATCGCGGCCCGCAATCGCTGGAAGTGTTGCGCTTCGTGAAAGGTCTGGGTGATTGCGCGGTCACCGTTCTTGGCAATCATGATTTGCACCTGGTGATGCAAGCCGGAGGCTACGGCAGGCGCAACGCGGAAGACACACTGCAGCCGGTGCTGAATGCGCCGGATCGTGATGAACTCATGTTCTGGTTGCGGCAGCAGCCGCTGTTCCATGTCGATGGTGAATTCGCCATGGTGCATGCGGGACTCTTGCCGCAATGGACGGTTGCCGAAGCTGCGGCTTTGTCGGCAGAAGTTCACCTCGCATTGACGGCGGAAAACTATCGGGAATTTCTTGCCCACATGTGGGGCAGCGCCCCCGCAGGTTGGCACGACGACCTCACCGGTTGGGATCGGCTGCGGGTGATCGTGAATGCCATGACGCGCCTGCGCTTCTGCTCGCCTGCGGGCATCATGGAATTCCATAGCAAGGGTCCGCCGCACAAAGCGCCGCAAGATTTTCTTCCCTGGTTCGAAATCCCCGGCCGTGTCAGTGCCAGCCACACAGTTATTTGCGGTCACTGGTCGGCCCTCGGCCTCAAGCTTGGGGCGAACCTGCTGGCACTTGATACCGGCTGCGTGTGGGGTGGTTCCCTAACTGGGGTGCGCCTCGAAGATCGGCAAGTATTTCAGCGGCAGTGCTTGCGACAAACCGAACCTTCTAATCGGGGTGGTGCGAATGAGAGTTGATTGTTTGTGTATCCTGCCTGGCCTATGCCTGGAAGAAATCGCATGGCGCCACGGATTGATCGAGCGGCGCAACTGAAAAAATCGGCCGCGGCCTTGCTCAACAGCGGCTATGGGAAATACTTGATGACCATGTTGAACGAGGCCGGAGCTCCGTATTGAAGGTCACCCCTACCGCGATCCCCGAGGTATTGATCATCGAACCCAAAGTCTTCGGGGACGAGCGCGGCTTTTTCTTCGAAAGTTTCAATCAGCAGCGTTTCGAACAAGCCACCGGCGTGCACTGCAACTTCGTGCTGAACAGTCACTCACGCTCTGCGCGCAACGTGCTGCGCGGCCTGCACTATCAAATCAAGCAACCTCAAGGCAAGTTGGTGCGCGTGGCCGCAGGCGAAATTTTCGATGTGGTGGTCGACATCCGAAAAAGCTCCCCTACCTTTGGTCGATGGGTTGGCACCCTGCTTTCGGACGACAACAAGCGCCAATTATGGGCTCCGCCCGGTTTTGCACACGGCTTTCAGGTTGTCTCGGAGTGTGCCGATGTTCTCTATATGGCGACCGAATATTACGCGCCAGAGCATGAGCGAAGCATCATCTGGAATGATTCCGCTCTGGCGATCACATGGCCACTGAATGCAAAGCCAGTGCTGTCACGCAAAGATCAGGCCGGCGCTGCGTTAGGTGATGCCGAGGTGTTTCCCTAGCGCAGACAGGGTGCCAGGCTTTTGCTCAAGGCTGTGCAGTTGGCCCCATCAGTGCCTCGCATTTACGGCTTCAAGGAGCACTTCTTCCATGCCAAGCCGCATGGTGCTGGCAGCAAACCGCTCCCTCACATAAGCCAAACCGCTAGATCCCATGCGCGCCGCCCGATCACCGTCCTCCAGTAACTGAACGATGAGCGCACTCATTTGCTGATGGTCATCAGGTTCAAATGTAAGCCCCGCCCCGGACTCATCCACGATTTGCTTCGCTTCGCCCCGTATTCCGCAAAGCACGGGTTTGCCACAAGCCATGTAATCAACAAGCTTGGTCGGAATCGCACCATCAAATAATGGAATATCCCTGAGCGTCACCAGGCAAAGGTCAGCCGCGCCGATGTACATTCTCGCTTCGTCCTTGGGAACAGGGGGAAGAATGACGACGTTCTCCAACCCCATTTCGATTTTCAGGTGTTCCGTGGCAACCCGCCTCATGCCATCGCCGATCAGCACGAATAGAACATCATCTCGTTCACGAAGCCGTCCAGCTGCCCGAAGAATCACCGGAATATTGTTTGCCTCGCCCATCGCCCCAAAATACATGACAACCTTTTTGTCACTCCATCCGTGCTTGAGGCGAACTACGGCGGCGCCTGCGGAATCCGGATGGAGCTTGCCAAAGTCCACCCCGCAAGTCACCAATGCAACCCTCTCACGTGGCCAGCCGCGATTGCAGATGTCTTCTCGAATTCCCTCAGTAAGAGCGACAATCTTTCGCGACTGGTTATAGAGAAGCCGCTCCATCCAGCGCATGATTGCAATCAAGGGCCTATTCTTGAGTATGCCTATTTGTATGGCAGAGGCCGGCCAAAGATCGCGCACCTCAAACACAAAGGGGATACGCCGCAATTTGCAGATCAGCCAAGCCGAGAACATCGGAAAAATGGGCGGAGAAGAAGCCAGCAATACATCCGGCCTTTCAATGGCAAGCAAACCAACCGGGCATGAAATTGAAAAAGAAATGAAGTTCAGTATTCGCCCCAGATAAGTCCGCTTCAATTCCGGATAGGTATATGTTCGGACAACCTTGACTGCTCCATCTAACTCATGCCGAACGATGCGTCGGTACCAGGGTAGGGTAGGCATGTCGTGCTTCATATAGCCGGTCTCTCCGGAGACAACGGTGACGTCGTGTCCCCGCTCGGCCAGATATTGAGTCAGTTCGTAGACCAGCGAATGCCCTGGCGATCCGTGCCCCTGATAGTACTGATAAACAACTGCCACCTTCATCGTAACGCCTCATAGATTTTCACGAGCTTCTTTTCTTCCTCTTCCCAGCAAACGAGTTTTCGCGTGACTGAGAGATTTTCCCTCCACATGTTAAGGCGTTGCTCATCCAAAAAAAACGAATCAATCAATTCGGCTATTTTTCCAGGTGTACTCATATCCCCCACCAAGCCAATTTTCTGCCCGACCACCATGTTTCGAATTTCAGGCAAGTCGCTCGCCAAAATGGGGATTCCTGCTGAAATGAACTCGAAAAGCTTGTTGGGCGTGCAGAAATAGTTATTGAGGCATGTGGCCTGATAAGGGATAATACCGGCATCTGCCGCAGCAGTCATTGTCAGCAAATCTTTTTGTGGAACCGCTGAATGAAA
>JANYCD010000047.1 GCA_025360425.1 Sterolibacteriaceae bacterium | reverse complement strand
CGATGCGGATCGCGGCGAGGCGCCGCTCCTACAGCTATCGGAACTGCGTGGTCATTTGCATCGCGGACAACACGCAGCATACTGCAGACCGACATTTGGCGGGTTGTGGTTTTTTGCGGCAGAAATTTGCTTATCAAGGATAATTCCGGCTGACAATTTTTCCGCCTGATCAATACCCATGCCTTCAAGCCCTGCCTCACCCATTGCGGACCTGCAACCAACCATCGTCTGGTCACACTTCCAGACACTGTGCGACATTCCCCGCGTTTCCAAACACGAGGCAAGGTTGCGCGATCATCTGCGGCACTGGGCCGATTCACACGGTCTCGAAAATCTGGTGGATGCCGCCGGCAACCTGATCATCCGCAAACCGGCCACAAGGAATATGGAAAATCGCCATGGCGTGGTATTGCAGGGTCATCTCGACATGGTGTGCCAGAAGAATGACGACACCGACCACGACTTCCATCGCGACCCGATTCGTCCGGTGTTGAATGATGGCTGGCTGGTGGCGGAAAGCACCACGCTCGGATCCGACAATGGCATTGGCGTCGCATTGTCCCTGGCAGTGCTAGAAGCAGATGACGTTCCGCACGGTCCGCTGGAGGTCTTGCTGACAGTGGACGAAGAGGCCGGCATGGGCGGTGCACAGGGGCTGGCGAGCGCCACGCTTGGTGGTGACTTGCTGGTCAACATCGATACCGAAGAATGGGGGCAGTTCTATCTCGGCTGTGCCGGCGGCATGGACGTGGTGGTCAAGCATGCTTGTGCGATGGAACAAAAGCCCGCCGGGCATGTTGTGCGTTGCATTACCATCAAGGGTCTGAAGGGCGGTCACTCGGGGATCGACATTCATCTCGGTCGCGGTCATGCGATCAAGTTGCTGGTGCGGCTGCTGCGCAAACTGGAACGCGATCATTCATTGCGCATGGTCGATTTCGCTGGTGGCTCGGCCCGCAACGCACTGCCGCGCGAGGCCGTCACGACCGTGACTTTCGCGACGGCGCATGAGACCGCCATCGTCGCCGAACTTGCAGCCTTCCAGTCATTGATACGTGATGAGCTGGCCGGTGCCGGCGAGAACATCAACGTGATCCTCTCTGCCGCCACACAGGAAGCCGTGAAGGTGGTCGCGGCGCAAGATCAATTGAAACTGCTGGCTGCGCTCAATGCTGCGCCGCAGGGTGTCAAGCGCATGAGCACGCGGGTCGAGGATGTGGTGGAGACTTCCGACAACCTCGGCGTGATCCGCATTGCAGAAGGGCACTGCGAAGCAGTCTTCATGGTGCGTTCGCTGATCGATTCGGCGGCGCATGCGCTGGCCGACGAAATCTGCGATCTGTTTGCGCTGATCGGCTCGGATGCCACGAAAACGGGGGCTTATCCGGGGTGGAAACCGAATCCGGACTCGGCTTTACTGACGTTGTGCCAGCGTGTCTATTCAAAAGAGTTTGGCGGCAATGCGAAAATCAAGGTCATCCACGCCGGGCTGGAGTGCGGCATCATCGGCGCCAAATATCCGCAGATGGATATGATCTCCTTCGGTCCCGATATCCGCGGTGCCCACGCCCCGGGCGAACGGGTCAATGTCGCATCGGTGGCCCATTGCTGGCAGTTGCTGAAGGCCATTCTCGCTGCCATTCCGGCGCGGCCCGCGTAAAATCCCCTGACCAATAATTACCGAGAGTCCCGTCATGTCCCTCTATCAACTTCTCGACAAACGCCCGCAAATCCATCCCAGCGCCTGGGTCGCCGAGAACTGTGTCGTGATCGGCGACGTCCGCATCGGCGCCGAATGCGGCATCTGGTGGAACACGGTGATTCGCGGCGACAACGACACCATCATGATCGGCGACGGCTGCAATATCCAGGACAGCTCGGTGATGCACACCGATGCCGGCATCGTGCTCGACATCGGCCGACGCGTCACCGTCGGCCATCGCGTCATCCTGCATGGTTGCACCGTCGGCGAAGGTTCCCTGATCGGCATGGGGGCAGTGCTGATGGACCATTCGAAGATCGGCCGCCACTGCCTGGTCGGCGCCAATACGCTGATTCCCGAACGCAAGGTATACCCTGATCGCTCGTTGATTCTCGGCTCGCCAGGAAAGGTGGTGCGCGAACTCACCGATGCGGAAGTCGCCATGATCGACCACAGCGCGCAACACTACATCGAGGGCCGCCTGAAATTCATGAACAACCTCACCCGGATACCCACATAAGTTATCGTCGGGAAGACAGAACTGCTGGAGTGATCAGAGAAACCTTAAAACCTTCTCACCACTGAGTTCACAGCCATCCAGCTTTCTTGAAACGGGAATAAAGAACTCCGCAGACGACGGTAATGACCACCAGGGCGAACGGATAGCCGTAGTCCCATTGCAGTTCCGGCATCACCTTGAAGTTCATACCCCAAATGCCGGCGAACGCCGTGGCTACGGCGAAAATACCAGCCCATGCCGCCAACCGCTTGTTCACTTCGCTTTCCTCGATGGTGACCATCGACAGGTTGACCTGAATGGCCGTGCCGATGGTGTCACGGATGGTATCGATCGACGCATTGATGCGATTGAGGTGGTCATACACATCACGAAAGTATTCACGCGAATTGGCGCACACTCCCGGCACCCGGCCACTGGTGAGCTTGCCTACCGCTTCCAGCAAGGGTGCGACGGCATGCTTGACCACCATGACCTTGTTCTTGAGCAAATACAAGCGCTCGATATTTGACCGCGCCGAGCCCTTGGTAAATATTTTTTCCTCGACTTTTTCGAGTTCGGTTTCAAGTCCATCCACCACCGGAAAATAACGGTCGACCACGGCATCCATCAGGGCATAGAAGACAAAACCGGAACCCTGCTTGAGCAAATGCGGCTCATGCTCACAACGATCCCTGACCCCCAGAAAGTTTTTCTGACTGCGGTTGCGCACCGACAAAATATAATTCGCACCGACAAAAACATCGACCTCGCCGACGTTCAGTTCCTCGCCCTGCTGTTCGATCAACTGCATCACCGCAAACACCGAATCGCCGAACTCATCAATCTTGGGACGCTGGTGACCGTGTTGGGCATCCTCGACTGCGAGCGGATGCAAACCGAATTCCTCCTGCATCTGGATCAACTCGGCAGAACTCGCATCCTGCAAGGCGACCCAGACGAAACAATCGGGCTTGACGACGTAATCACTGATCTCCTCGATCGAGATGTCGCGCAATTTCTTCCCGTCCTGATAGGCAACACAGTTGATCAGCATGGCGCTTCTCCAGCGTAATTATTGGGGAGTAATGTACCCGAAGCCGCCTGCCCTGTTAGCGGGAAAAGCGGCAAAAGACTCCCCCTCCAAGGTCTTGTACACTAGCCTCCAGCCATGGATATCCGCTTCGAAATCTGCCCCAAGTGCCACCACGAGCGCCAGCCGGGGGAAACCTCCGATATCAGCGTTTGCCCGGCATGCGGCTTGGTGTTTGCCAAATGGGTGACGCACGACAGCTATGTGCCTTTGCAGCTCCGCAAGAAGGATGCCCCGAACTATGGCGACACATCGCCTTCATTGGCGTCCATCTTTGCCGCACGCCTGCTCGAAGTACCGCGAAAGATCACGCCGATGGCGTTATGGGGCCGTGCGATTACCTTGGTACTGCTGGCGATTTGGGGTTATCGGATGGCCGCACTGGATTTTCGCGACGGAGAGATGTTCACCTCGTTCATGCACGCCATCGTGCTTCCCATCCACGAGGCAGGGCACATTCTCTTCATCCCGCTTGGTGAGTTCATGACCATCGCTGGCGGCAGCCTGTTCCAGTTGCTGATGCCGCTGATTGTGGGCGGCGTGCTGCTGATTCAGAACCGTGATCCGTTCGGAGCAGCGCTCGGACTGTGGTGGTGTGGCGCCAGCATGATCGATCTGGCGCCGTATATTTACGATGCGGCAGAACCGCAACTGATCATGCTGGGCGGGCATACCGGAGAGGACGGCCCGCATGACTGGATCTATCTACTCGACAGATTCGGCAAGGTTGCGCGCTCGCAGGTATACGGCAGCGTGGCGCACAAGATCGGCATCGTCATCATGATCGCCGGCCTGGCTTGGGCAGCTGTCGTATTATTGCGGCAGAAGGCGCAACCGGCAGCCGGAGATTCGGAACTGCCGCTATAGCGCTGCGTTGATATCACGGACTACCGGTTCATTCGATTCACGCCGCATAACACCATGACGACTCCATCCATCGCACCCAAGCCATCCGCAACCCTGGTCCTGCTGCGCGATACCGACCAAGGCGTCGAAGTGTTCCTGATGCGGCGCACCGATCAGGCAGCCGCATTCAGCGGTGCTTACGTCTTCCCCGGCGGCGCTGTCGATCCGCACGACCACGCCGAGCACTGGCAGTCATTGGGCATCGACGACGCCGACGCAAGCCGGCGACTCGGTCTGGAACGCGGCGGTACGGCCTACGTGCTCGCGGCGATCCGCGAGTGTTTCGAGGAGGCCGGCCTGCTGCTTGCCTATGACGCGAAAGGCGCACCCGTCCGGCTCGATGCAATCGGCAACGCGGCTGACTATGAAGGCCTGCGCAAAGCGCTGGCGGCAGGGGAAATCAACTTTGTGGAGTTCTGCCTTGAACGCCAATTGCGCCCGGCGGTGGATCAGTTGCTCTACATCGACCACTGGATCACGCCGTTTGTGGAAAAACGTCGCTTCGATGTGCGCTTTTTCCTCGCCGCCGCGCCGGCGCAACAAATCGCATCCCACGACAACAGTGAGACCGTTGCCCACGCCTGGCTCAAACCCGCCGATGCGCTGCACCGTTTCAAGGCCGGCGAAATTCTGCTGGTCACGCCCACCGTAAAGACACTGGAAGCGCTCGCCGCGCATCACAGCGTTGCCGAAATCGTTGCGCATTTCTCGCGACCGCGCACGATTCGGCCGACCCTGCCGTACATCGCGCGCGACAACGAAGGCAAGCGCGTGCTGTTGCCGGGCGATTATGCCTATGCCGAAATCGCCAAGCGCGATACCGAACACAGCGGGACTCTTAACTGCGAACTCATCGCCGGCGTGGCGACACCGCTGTCGCCGCGCGTGCGCCGCATCGTGGCGCCCAATCCCGGCATCATGACCGGCCCCGGCACCAACGCTTATCTGATCGGCAACGACGAGGTCGCCGTGATCGATCCCGGTCCGGCAGATGAGTCGCATATGGACGCATTGATGCAGGCCGCCAGCGGCCCGATTCGCTGGATATTCACGACCCACACCCATCCGGATCACTCGCCCGGCGCAGCCCTGCTCAAAGCCCGCACCGGCGCAACGGTGCTGGGCATGGCGACCCCGGTTGAAGGACCCCAGGATCGAAGCTATGTGCCCGACCGGCAGGTGGCGCACGGCGACCGCTTCACCGTCGATGGCATTACGCTGCGCGCGATCCATACGCCTGGCCACGCATCGAATCACGTCTGCTATCTGCTGGAAGAAGAACGCCTTCTTTTCACCGGCGATCACATCATGCAGGGCTCGACCGTGGTCATCAATCCGCCGGATGGCGACATGACCGCCTATCTGGCCTCGCTGCGCGCCTTGCTGGATCTGGAAGTCGACTACTTCGCTCCCGGTCACGGCTATCTCGTCGGACAGCCGCGCCAGGTGGTGGAACATTTGCTGGTGCATCGCCAAGGCCGTGAAGACAAGATTCTGCGCGTGCTGCAGAG
Source organism: Sterolibacteriaceae bacterium (assembly GCA_025360425.1). Lineage (GTDB taxonomy): Bacteria > Pseudomonadota > Gammaproteobacteria > Burkholderiales > Rhodocyclaceae > JANYCD01. Next base: position 1,708 of record JANYCD010000047.1, on the reverse strand, counting down.
CCAGCCTGCGGCAACGCTGGACAGCCTGTTGCCAGCGGTCTACGACGACGTGCCGCTGCAGATTCATGGTGCAGCGAAACGTTCGTTGCTGGCGCATCTGATCAAGCTGAAGGTGGAGCATCGCGTTGTCGAATTCGGCGACCAATGGAGCGTTTCCTGATCTGTGAACAAGCCACTTCCAGAATTGCTGCTGCAGCGTGCCCAGGCCATTCCCGGCACGGTCTATCTGGTTGGGGCTGGTCCCGGTGATCCGCAACTGCTCACCGTGCGTGCCGCCCGACTGATCGGCGAAGCCGACGTGATCGTCTATGATTATTTGGTCGCATCGTCCATCCTCGATCTCGCCAATCCTGCTGCGGAGTGCATTTTCGCCGGCAAGCGCAAAGGCGATCACGCTCTGCCCCAAGGCGAACTCAACCTGCTGCTCGTGACCTTGGCGCGACAGCAGAAACGCGTGGTGCGGCTCAAGGGCGGTGACCCCTACATCTTCGGCCGCGGCGGCGAAGAAGTGGAAACCCTGTTCGAGCACGGCATACCTTTCGAAGTCGTACCCGGCATCACCGCTGCCGCCGGCGTTGCCTGCTACGCCGGTATTCCGTTGACCCATCGTGATTACGCCCAGGCCTGCGTCTTTGTCACCGGTCATCTCAAGGATGGCACCATCAATCTGGACTGGCCCGGCCTCGCCCGCCGCGGCCAGACGGTGGTGATCTACATGGGCTCGACCGGCCTGTCCGTCCTTTGCCAAAACCTGATTGCCCACGGTCTGCCCGCTGACTGGCCCGCCGCCATCGTGCAACAGGGCACCACGCCGAATCAACGCACAGTAACTGGTACACTTTTCTCCCTGCCCCGCCTTGCGCAGCAGGCGCAACTGACGCCGCCGACCCTGATCATCGTCGGCGAAGTGGTAAAGCTGCACGACAGGCTGGCCTGGTTCAAGGAAGGATAATTTCCTTGCAGTGGAGCGGCGCAATTCGATACCACCCCGACTCATCAGGCAAGTGATCGTACCGCCCAGGCGACATCACGTAGCTAAACATCCGCTGCGGCGGCCGGGCATTGCAGACCATGCCATCGATACGTGTGGTCCACCTGGACGGCAGAGGGCGAGATGGATGCTCACAATCAAGCCGACATGACGCGATTCCCGAAAAAACAGGCCGGTGGCGACCACGCAGCCGAGTAGCTGGTTCCAGATTCATGTCTGTATTACGAATGGCGCGCATCTTTGGATGTAATTATTTTTTCCTGGATTGATTCCTTGATGCATCCAAAAGGAGAGTTTCTGCGTATACCCAGTAGATGCTCAATGGGAGCATCCTCGCCGGAGGAAAAGATGCGTAGAAAGAAATGGAAATCAAAACTGGCCGGGTGATGCTTGTCATTCGTAGGGTGACGCCGCCCGTCACTAACGGCTTGCTACCGATGGAACGCCGCACTGGTCGACTCTCGCCCATGTGATGGATGGACAAACCGCTGCCGACGGGGACATGGATGCCAATCGTATACAGCCGATGTACCGCGTTCGCCGCAAACTTCTAAGAATTATTAATGGAGACAAACACATGAAAACCTTTAAGACGACTGTTGTAGCGCTGTCGATTGCGACCATGATGTCGGCGTCGCAGTGGGCCAGTGCTGAAATGACGGCGGCGGAAGTGGATCGCCTGGGCAAGGACCTGACCCCGTTTGGTTCAGAAAAAGC
>JANYCD010000044.1 GCA_025360425.1 Sterolibacteriaceae bacterium | reverse complement strand
CGACCTCCGGGATAAAACCCGGCAGACTGCCCGAATCGGCTTTCACCGTTCAAATCGACACCACCCTTCATCGCTCGGAATCCCGCTTCAGTCTTGGCTTTCAGTTGTTAAACCCCGGATTTAACCGGACACTAGTGATTTTCTCACTCTCTTAAAACAATTAAAGAAGCCGCGCTCAGGTAATTTTTCGACAACACCCAATCGGTTCTGAGTGCGAAATACGCGACCGGGTCGCGTCACCGAACCTTGCTCAACCGTTCCGCCATGCACGTCTGCCAGCCGGGCCCTGTTGCTTTCCAGCGTTCGATCACGTCCGCTGGCAAACGCAGGGAGATCGGCTGGCGTGGATTCGGCGACAGCGGCCTTCCGCCCTTATTGACCTTGGCGCGGGCAAGCATTTCGTCGCTCAGTTCCGGGAGTTCGTCGTACTCATCGGGCCTCATCTTGTGCGCGTCAACGCGCGCGCGATCAGACTTCAAGAAGCGGTGCGATACGGGCTTTCTCGCGTTCATAGTCTTGCCTCACGCAGAATACTTGGCGATCCGCACCACGCGGGGTATAACCCACGACCACCGTGCGACCTTCGAGCAGGTCGAAGCAGATGATGCGCGTTTCGCCGTAGTGCGTGCGCGTATCTTCGAACTCCAGGGTAACGCCCTCAAAAACCAGCGCGGAATCATCAAAATCAAGACCTCGTTCAGCCAAAGTTGTTTCGCGCTTGGCTGGGTCGAAGGTGATTCCCATGGGGTTATTGTATATACGAAAACGCGAAACTACTTTTGATGCTTGGAATAAACAAAACTTGTTCCATTGAACCTGTGCGCATACGATTCACACAGGAGGTATGAGATGAAGGCTGCCTACAATGGTGATGCTCGCAAGCGCCCGGTCACCCTGACGTTGAATGTGGACTTGGTGCTACGGGCGAAAGAGGTGACCGATAACCTTTCATGGGTTGTCGAGGCTCTGCTGTCGGATTTTGTTGCGCAAAAGCAGGCACAACGCCGCGTCAAGGTAAAGACGCTGGCGACCACCGTAGCGATATGGAATCACTTCAATGCCCGGCGCGGGTCATTTGCAATCGAGCATTCGACGCTTTAATGCATCATGGCCGCACTGGACGAACTCCTCACCCAAGCGTGGAAGTAGCGCTGTGAGTATTCGCCTCTGACATTCCGGCAGGGAGTGCCTGCCGGAATGTCGTCAAATCAAACCAGAGTGCGCTGCTGCTTCAGTTCCGGCATACAACGCCGTATCCACTGCGCGGTGAGCTTTTCCTGCAGCGAGTTCTGCTTCAGCCGTTCAGACAGATAGTGGAAGTCCACCTTGTCGAGCGGCTGATCCTGGTTGAAGCAGGAGAACACATAGGTGATTTCGCCGGTGGTCGGATCGCGGTGCGGTTGCAGGCACTGCGCGCAGATTTCTTTCATCATGCATTGCATCGGCGAGTTGATCGAACCGATGGCTTGATGATTGGCCTTGAGATAGGGTTGCAGCACGCCGTGGCGTGCGCGTCCCACCGCCGCCATCATGCGGTCGGAGCCGATGGCGATGATGTGGTCGACGTCTTCGACGCGAATTGAAGGTGGCCCGAGGCGGCCCGAGGCGTAGGCGTCGATCGCCTGCACGATGTTGCCGGTGAAGGTGCGATCCTGCGGCCGGCTCGGCTGGAAACCGGGCGTTTCGTCGCAACACCAGATGATGGTATCGGCCGCGGCTTCGATGTCGGCCACCTTGTAGCGGTCTTCGATTTTTTTGTAGCCGGCGAAGTAGAGCACCTTCGAATTCGCGGCGCGCAGCGCCTGGCCGATCGAGAACAGCACCGCGTTGCCGAGCCCGCCACCCACCAGCATGATGGTTTCGCCGGCAGGAATTTCTGTCGGTGCGCCAGTGGGTCCCATCAACACCACCGGTTCGCCCGGCTTCAGCGCCGCGCACAGCGCCGACGAGCCGCCCATTTCCAGCACGATGGTGGACACCAGTCCCTGTGCCTTGTCGACCCAGGCGCCGGTGACGGCGAGGCCTTCCATCTGCATCTTGGTGCCGCCGATGACCGGCGCCAGCGATTCGAAATTCTGCAAGCGGTAGAACTGGCCCGGCTCGAATTTGCGCGCGGCCATCGGCGCATGGACGATGACTTCGACGATGGTCGGCGTCAGACGTATCACGCTATGCACGGTGGCACGCAGGTCGCGATTGAGCTTGCCGAAGAATATATCGCTGGGTTCCGTGTTGTGCGGCGCCTGTTGGGCGAGCACCTTGGAAATTTTCGGGTAACCCTGCTTGGCCGAACCCAGCGCCTTCACCACGTTGCCAAGGAAGGAGGGGTGCAAGTCGCCGAAGTAGCTGAGGAAGCGGCCGTCGGGCAGGCGCGAGAGCAGCACGTCGGCGCGTTCCGGTTTGGAGATTGAGGGTTGCGGTTTCACCGGATTGCCTTCTTCATCGCAGGCGCGGAAGAATTTTCCGTCGAGTTCGAAGTGCGGCGCATCTTCGCGCGCCAGCACCGTATTCGGCTGCGTGCCGGCGGCGAAGAAAATCGATTCGGCGGCCAGACGGTGCTCGCCCGCGTCCTGCCATTTTCCGTCTTCACCCTTGATCTGCTTCTTGAAGCGCATGCCGCTGGCCGCGCCGTAGGCATCGATTTCAACTTCCAGCGGGGTGAGTCCTTCGGCGAAGATGACGCCTTCTTCCAGCGCCTTCTCCACTTCTTCGTGGTTGAGCGTGTAGGACGGACTTTCCTGCAAGCTGCGGCGATACGCCACGGTGGCGCCGCCCCAATGCTGTAGTAACTCGATAATGCGCGGATCGCGGTCTTCCTGTTCGGCAACTTTGCGTTCGACGCGAATGGCACGGGCGTGTGACAGAAACTCTTCCGCTACTTCGCGATCTTCGGCATCCCAGGCGGCGCGGATCGCGGTCTCGCTGACGCTTGCAGCGAGCGTTTCGTAGCGCGTTAGGAATTTTTCCACCTGCACCACGTAGTAGGCCAGTGACTCGGTGGCCGTATCGACCGCGGTGAGACCGCCACCGATGACGACCACCGGCAGGCGCAGCATGACGTTGGCCAGCGAGTCGGACTTGGCCGCACCGGTGAGCTGCAAGGCCATCAGAAAATCGGAGGCGGTGCGGACGCCACGAACAAGCCCGTTGGGAATGTCGAGCACCGTCGGTTTGCCGGCGCCGAGGCACAAGGCGACGTGATCGAAGCCCATCGCCATGGCGTCGTCGACACTGATGGTGCCGCCGAAACGCACGCCGCCGTAAAGCGAAAACTCTTCGCGCCGCTCCAGCAACAGGCGCACCACTTTGAGAAAGTTCTTGTTCCAGCGCACCGTGATGCCGTACTCGGCAACACCGCCAAAGCCGGCCAGCACACGTTGGTCGAGCGGTTCGAAAATTGATTCAATGTCTTCAATCGGCGCGAAGGGAATGCGGCTGCCGTCGCTGCGCACGCCGGAAACTTTCTCGGGCAGCGGTTCGATCTTGAGTCCGTCAATGCCTGCGACCACGTGGCCGTCGTTCATCAGGTGATGAGCCAGCGTGTAACCGGCCGGGCCCATGCCCGCCACCAATACCTTGCGGCCGGTTGGCGCCAGCGGCAGCGGACGGCGGAAGTGCAGTGGATTCCAGCGCGTCATCAAGCTGTAGATCTCGAAGCCCCAGGGCAGCGACAGCACATCCTTGAGCGTGCGCGTTTCGGCCTGCGGAATATTCACTGGGTCGCGGTTCTGGTAGATGCAGGCCTTCATGCAGTCGTTGCAGATGCGATGGCCGGTGGCGGCAACGGTGGGGTTGTCGATGACGATGGTGGCCAGCGCGCCGAGCGGATGGCCGGTGCTCTTCAACACATGGAACTCGGAAATTTTTTCTCCCAGTGGGCAGCCGGCCTGGGTGACGCCGAACTGGTTTTTCTTGAAGGTGATTTTTTGCGGCGCATCCGGCTTGGGTTTCTCGATCATGCCCTTGCTGCATGAGTCGCGGCCCTGGGGATGACACCAGACGCAGTAATTGGTTTCGTCGAGCGCCTGCGCCAGGTTCATGCCTTCGTCGGTGAGGGCGAAGCCTTCACGACGACGTTCGTGACCGTGGCCGATCCGGTAAGAGGTCACACCCGCGTTGTCGAAGCGCTCGACATGAGTGTGCGAGAGCAGATTACCGGGGTCGGTCTTGTTTGGTGTCTTGAACAAAATACCGCCACGCGTTGCCCTGCGGCCTTCCGGCGTATGCATGGCCCAGCCGGCATAGGCAGTCGCCACGTCGAGTTCGGCGGCGTGGGCCGCTTCGTCCTTTTGCCATTCGGCGATCTTGTGCACGAAAGTCAGTTCATCGAATTGTCCGCCGCAGAGTTCGGTCAGTTGTGCCTTGAGCGCGGGGCCGTCGAGATTGACCGCGTCGGCCGCCTTGATCTTGGCCATGGCATGGCGCTGCACGAACTGCCGCTTGACCGTATATAGCGACGCGAGATTTTCATGCTCGCGTACCAGCTTGAGGACATCGTCAGCGATGCCGAACAGGCTGGAGATGAATCTTTCAAGATGTGGGGCAAGATCGATGATTAACACCGACTCGGCCTTGACGTCGAGGCCATCAGGATTGGCTCGGGCAGTGGCGAGACGCTCAGCCAGTGCGGGATCAGCGGTACGAACATGATCGAGGAAAAATCCGTCGACCTTGATGAGCCCATTGCGGCGATACAGATCGACGAAGTCGAGACCGAATGCGAGTTTCAACATGGTGTGCCTTTGAGAAGGGATTCCATTGCGGGATCCGTATGGTCACGGCACACGTCTATGCCGCGCTTCAGACAGTCTTGCCGGCCGGTAGTGATCGATCAACAGGGCCGGGGGACCACCAGCCCTTTCCTGCCCCGACTTATTTTTCCAGAAACTGCCGTTTGCCCTTTACGTCCTTCCACTGCTCGGCTTCGGGCAATGGCGCCGGCTGTTCGAAGATCACCGGCCAGATTTTGGCCAGCTCGGCATTCACCGCAATGAAATCCTGATGCTCCTTGGGCAGATCATCTTCGGCATAGATCGCGTTGGACGGACACTCTGGGATGCACAGGGTGCAGTCGATGCACTCGTCCGGGTCGATGACCAGCATGTTCGGCCCGACATGGAAGCAATTGACGGGGCAGACGGCGACGCAATCGCCATATTTGCAACGGATGCAATCTTCGGTAACGACGTGTGTCATGGTGCGCTCACAGGGCGGTTGAGGGATTTTTGCAGTCACGAAGTTTACTACATCGGGGTACCCCTTGCCACGTCTGGATGCCGCTGCCTGCATCCGGCCATTGAAGGAAACATGAGTCCGGGCGACTGTTTGATTCTCTGGTCACATCGTTAATGGCAAGATGCGCCGTTTACGGCTGATGATGATTCCCACGTAGTATTCAAAATATGCACTTGGCAACTGAATATCTGACGAGCATAGATGAAGTTGATGCAGCGGCCCTGGACGCTTTGCTTCCTCCGCAAGACCCGTTTGCAAACCGGGCATTTCTCTCGGCGCTGGAACGTCACGGGGCAGTACATCCCTCGCTCGGCTGGAGTCCGGGGCATATCGCCCTGCGCGATGAACGGCAACAGTTGGTCGGGCTGCTACCGCTTTACTTCAAGGGCAATTCATTTGGGGAATTCATCTATGACTGGTCGTGGGCCGCGGCGTTTCGACAAGCGGGCATAGCCTATTACCCAAAACTGTTCAGCGGTATTCCCTACACGCCTGCCACCGGGCCGCGTCTCTGGGTACCGGCGGGGGCAGGGCAGCAAGCCATCCGCCGCGCGTTGATCGATGCCGCCATCCACCTGGCCGGCGAACAGAATTTCTCGTCGTGGCATGTCGCTTTTCCCGATGCCGATGAAATCCCCCTGCTCGAAGCGGCGGGATTGCTGGCACGCAAGGACATTCAGTTTCACTGGTTCAATCGCGGCTATCGCCACTTTCCCGATTTCATGCAAACGCTCTCATCGGACAAACGTCGCAAGCTCAAGGCCGAGCAGCGCAAAGTGGCGGAAGCCGGCATCGAGATCGAGCAACTTCATGGCGATACCATCGATCACGCGCTGTGGCGGCAACTCCATGCGCTCTACGCCAACACCTTCGACAAGTTCGGCAATCATCCGGCCATTTCCGCCGCATGCTTTGTCGAGATCGGGCTGGCCTCAGGCAAAGGCATGGTGGTGTTCATCGCGCGCCTGGGTGGTACGCCGGTCGCGGTCTCCATCTGCTACCGCAGCGCCGACGTGCTCTATGGCCGCTACTGGGGCGCCTCGGGCCGCTTCGATGGACTGCATTTCGAGCTTTGCTATTACCAGGGCATCGACTACTGTATTCGTGAGGGACTTGCGCGCTTTGAGCCTGGCGCCGGTGGCGAACACAAGATCGCGCGCGGCTTCGAACCAATGCCGGTGACCACGATGCACTGGATCGCCGATCCACGCATGCGCGATGTACTGAGAACGCATCTGACGCGTGTCGACCAGTCGATGGAGGCCTATCGGGAGGAAGCGGCGGAGCATCTGCCGTTTCGCGAAGATGAAAAAGCCATTCGCTGATGGCTGCGTGTGTCTTGAGGTCACTCCAGCCGCTGAACTGTGCAAACTCTTCCGTGGGGCTGTCGTCAATTTCAGGAATCAGGGCACCGATCTGAAGTGACTTTATGCCGGTTAATTTCGACCGAGACATGCACCAGTTCTTCGCGTGAAGCGAGCAGGCGTTTGATGCTTTCCGGCGTGAGTTGCGGATCGTCGGTCACCAGGCTGATGATGGCTGCATGGCTTTGCTTGCCGACGCGCCAGACGTGCAGGTCAACGATGCTGGTCGTCGATGTTGCGGAAATCGACCGAATCGTATCGCGTATCGATTCGACGACCGGGTGATCCATCTCGGCATCTAGCAGGATGCGGCCAGTTTGGCGGATCAGGCCGACGGCCCACACCGCCACCAGAACAGCACCCACCAGACCCATCAGCGGGTCGAGCCAGTTCCATCCCATGAACATGCCGCCGAGCAGGGCGACGATGGCCAGCACCGAGGTGGCAGCATCGGCGAGGACATGCACGTAGGCTGATTTCAGATTGAGATCGTGGTGGTGATCGTGTTCATGGCCATGATCATGGTCGTGATGCGCATTGCCCAGTATCAGCGCGCAGCCGAGATTGACGGCGAGGCCAACGACGGCGACCACGATGGCTTCGATGAAGTGTATCGATTGCGGGGTGACCAGGCGTTCGACCGATCCGAAGACCATGGAGCCGGCGACGAAGATCAGGAACATGGCGCTGGCAAACCCGGCCAGTACCTCTATTTTCCAGGTGCCAAAGGCAAAGCGTGTGTCCTGTGCGTATCGACGCGCCGCGGCGTAGGCCAGGGCGCTGAGTCCGAGTGCAATGGCGTGGGAACTCATGTGCCATCCGTCGGCCAGCAGTGCCATGGAGTTGAAGCTCCAGCCGGCGACGATTTCCACCACCATGGTGATGGCAGTGATGATCATGACGATGCGCGTGCTGCGTTCGGCAACGACGTTGCCCACATCGAAACGATGCTGGTGCGAGCATGAGGTGGAGCCGATGGATTTGTCGCGTGGCGTTTTCATGATGGAGTTTTACCACACCAAAAACAAAAGCCCCTGCCGGAAGGGCAGGGGCTTTTGCCAGACCAGGGTAACTTACCCCGGGTGCGTATTTAGCCGAAAATCGTGGTACGGAATATCCCGCCGCTGGCCGACATCATGAACAGCATCGGCAGCGACAGCATGGTGTTGGTCCGCGAGGCGAGGAAGGCGATTCTCCGCGCCTTGGCTTTTTCTTCGTCGGTCGCGCTGACGATTCCAAGCACCTTCTTCTGATTGGGCCAGATCAATCCCCAGACATTGAGCAACATGATGGTGCCGAGCCATGCGCCCACGCCAATTGGATAATAGATCGGCAGCTTGAATAGGAAAGCGTCAAGGAAGTGGGCGCCCAGCAAATTTGCGCCAGCCAGCCAGGTAACGAGCGCCGCCCAGCGGAAAAAAAACAATGCGCGCGGTGCAACATGCTTGGTGATACCGGCACCGGTGGGTGGCGTATCCTTTCCTGCGGCGGCGAGGGCCGCGACCTGAACGAAGTTGAAGTAGTAAAGCAGGCCGATCCACATGACGCCAGAGGCAATGTGCAGCCAGCGACCCAATCCAAGTGTAATGAATTCCATGTGTATCTCCTTATTGGGACAGCGCAGCTTTGACGATTTCGTACAGGATCAGCGTGAGCACTAGCCCGCTGATGACGGTGCCCCACAGGCTGTCAAGTGGATTTTTCATTTGTGGTTCTCCATTGTTGGGGGTGATTCATAACGTGTAACGCGGATGATTCTAATCCACTTCAATCCAACCAACAACGCTCCTACTCGGTGGTTTCAATCCGACCGGCGGCGCGACCCTGCGCGAAGCGGAGGGCGATGGCATCACCCGGACGCAGTTGCCTGCCGCTGGTGACGACGTGTCCCTCGCTATCGCGAACAATGCTGTAGCCGCGTGCAAGCGTTGCCTCGGGGTTGAGTGCGACCAGCGATGCGTGCAAACGGTTGATCGCATGTGCGCGGTTCACCATTGAATTGCCGAGTGCGTTTTGCAGACCCTGCATGGCGAGCGTCAAACGTGCGCGCCCTGGTGCAGGATCGGGACGTGCACGCGTGATTCGCAGATGCAATTCCGCCAAACGTTGTTCGCCTGAGCGAAGCGTCCGGTTTGCGGCCGCGGCAAGTCGGGTAGTGAGGTGATCCAGATGTTGTCGGTGGCGGGCAATGCGTTCACCGGGATGAAGCAAGCGACGACTGAGCAGGTCAACCTGTTGCATGCGGTTTTCCAACGCGGTATGCATCGTGTCGCGCAGTTCATCTGCCAGTGCGGCGATCTCTTCTGCGGCGGCGAACCATCCCGTAGATGCCAACTCGGCAGCAGCAGTAGGCGTTGCGGCACGCTGGTCGGCGACAAAGTCGGCGATGGTGATGTCGGTTTCGTGACCGACACCGCTGATCACCGGAATGGCGCTGGCAGCGATGGCGCGCGCGACGATTTCTTCATTGAAGGCCCACAGATCTTCGATGCTGCCGCCGCCACGTGCCACGATCAGCACTTCACATTCGGCCCGCGCGCCGGCCATTGCAATGGCGTCTGCAATTTGTGCGGCGGCGCCATCACCCTGCACCGGGGTCGGATACAGGATGACGGTCACGTGCGGCGCACGGCGTTGTAGTGCAGCGATCACGTCGCGCAGGGCAGCGGCCTGTGGCGACGTAACAATGCCGATGGCGCGCGGAAAACGTGGCAGGTCGCGTTTGCGGGCGACGTCGAACAAGCCTTCACCTTCCAGCTTTTCACGCAACTGGGCGAAGGCTTCAAAGAGTCGCCCGAGTCCTCCGCGCCGAAGCATTTCGACATTGAGCTGAAAGTCGCCGCGTGCTTCGTACAGCGTGACCAGCGCCTGGGCTTCCACCTGCTGTCCGTTTTCCAATCGCCACGGTAATAGTTGGGCGCGTGAACGGAACATGACGCAACGTACCTGTGCCCCCTCATCCTTGAGCGTGAAGTAAAAATGCCCGGAAGCCGCGCGAGTGAGATTGGAGATTTCGCCGAGCACCCAGGTCAACGGAATGCCGCGCTCCAGAGTGGTGCGTGCGAGGCGGTTCAACTCGGTGACGCTGATGGGTTGTGAGGACACTGCGTTATGTTGCGCTGCGTTATCAATCAAGGAAAAGATTGTAGCGGATGCGTCGCTGCGCCCTGGGGCCGCATACGCTTGCATGGAGCCATCAGCGCAATTGGCAGTGAGTCATAAACAATTGAAAATTGATGATGTCACATCACTGCAATATTTTTGTACGATATGGCTGAAATCCAGTCATGGCAAGGGTTTGGTCAAGTTCGCGGTCCCTCATCAACATGTTTATCCACAGATTTTGTGGATAAACCCATCTCTGTTCTTCATACGAAATCGGCGACCGCCCAAATAAAAACGGCGACCCGCAGGCCGCCGTTTTTATTGATGCATGGAGTTGATCAGGCAACCTGTTACGCAACCAAGGGCAGAATCAGCAGCGCCACGATGTTGATGATCTTGATGAGCGGGTTGACTGCCGGGCCCGCCGTATCTTTATACGGGTCGCCAACGGTGTCGCCGGTGACGGCCGCCTTGTGGGCCTCGGAACCTTTGCCGCCGAAGTTGCCGTCCTCGATGTATTTCTTGGCGTTATCCCATGCGCCACCGCCGGTGGTCATGGAGATCGCCACGAACAGGCCGGTGACGATGGTCCCCATCAATGTGCCGCCCAGGGCACGCACACCAGCGCTGACACCATCGACCGGCGCCATCAGTGCGTTCATGCCGAACGCGACAACGACCGGCACCAGCACGGGCAGCAATGACGGGATCATCATTTCCTTGATTGCGGCCTTGGTCAGCATGTCGACGCAGGTGCCGTATTCCGGCTTCGCGGTGCCTTCCATGATGCCCTTGATTTCCTTGAACTGGCGCCGTACTTCGACGACCACCGCACCGGCGGAACGGCCTACGGCTTCCATCGCCATCGCGCCGAACAGGTAGGGAATCAGACCGCCGATGAAGAGGCCGATGATGACCGCCGGGTCGGACAGGTCGAACAGGAAGTTCAATGTCGGCTTGGCGGCATGGAGGCCATGCGTAAAGTCGGCGAACAACACCAGCGCGGCGAGGCCGGCGGAACCGATGGCGTAACCTTTGGTGACCGCCTTGGTGGTGTTGCCCACTGCGTCGAGCGGATCGGTGATGGCGCGCACGCTGTCAGGCAGGTCGGCCATTTCGGCGATGCCACCGGCGTTGTCGGTGATCGGGCCGTAGGCGTCGAGTGCGACGATGATGCCGGACATCGAGAGCATCGATGTCGCGGCAATCGCGATACCGTAAAGCCCTGCCAGCGAGTACGACGCCCAGATCGCGGCGCACACCGAAAGTACCGGCCATGCGGTTGCCTTCATCGATACGCCGAGGCCGGCGATGATGTTGGTGCCATGGCCCGTGGTCGACGCTTCCGCGATGTGTCGCACCGGCTTGAATTCGGTGCCGGTGTAGTACTCGGTGATGTACACCATGAGGCCGGTGAGGACCAGTCCGACCACCGCCGAGTAGTAGAGGGGCATCATGCCGATGGCTGCGCCGGCAGCGGTAGTGAGTCCCGTGCCGACCATCTTGCCGGTGATGAAGTAGAACGCAACCAGGGCCAGCAGGCCGGCAACGGCCAAGCCCTTGTACAGCGCATTCATGATCTTGCCGCCGGGCGATACCTTGACAAACATCACGCCGATGATCGAGGCGATGATCGAGAAGCCGCCGAGTGCGAGTGGAAGCTCGACTGCAGCGATGGCATCCGCGCCCGTAAAAAGAAGCGCACCGAGCAGCATGGTGGCGACCGTGGTGACGGCATAGGTTTCGAACAGGTCAGCGGCCATGCCGGCGCAGTCGCCGACATTGTCGCCGACGTTATCCGCAATCACCGCCGGGTTGCGCGGGTCATCTTCGGGAATGCCGGCTTCAACCTTGCCAACAAGGTCGGCGCCGACGTCGGCACCCTTGGTGAAAATGCCGCCGCCAAGACGGGCGAAGATCGAAATCAGCGAGGAACCGAAGCCGAGGCCGATCAAAGGATGCAGGATGTGTTCCAGCGGTGCATCCGGTGCAGCGCTGGCTTTGAGCCAGGCGTAGTAACCGGCGACGCCGATCAGGCCGAGGCCGACCACCAGCATGCCGGTGATGGCGCCGCCCTTGAAGGCGACGTCAAGTGCTTTGGCAAGACCGCTGCGCGCGGCTTCTGCCGTGCGCACGTTGGCGCGCACCGAGACGTTCATGCCGATATAACCTGCCGCACCGGAGAGCACTGCGCCGATCACGAAACCTATTGCAGTCGACATGCCGATCAGCACACCGATCACGATGGTCAGCGCGACACCGACCATGCCGATGGTGGCGTATTGGCGATTCAGATAGGCCTGTGCGCCCTCCTGGATGGCGGCAGCGATTTGCTGCATGCGCTCATTGCCCGCAGGCTGCGCGACGATCCATCGACTCTGAATAAAGCCGTAGGCAATCGCAGCCACGGCGCAAATCAAGGCAAACATCAATGCTGACGACATGCTCTTCCCCCAAGTCTATAAATACAGGCAGCCGCACTCGCGGCCCCTACTCACCAACCACCCGGCCGCATTTAACACGACCGCATGTATTCTTTTACCGGTCAGATACTGAAGACCGGCAATTTTTTCCCCACCGAAATATTCTGCAATCGCACATAGTGCGGCAGACCATCCCGGTAGGGTGGAAAATCCTCACCCGCGATCAATGGCGCAAGATAGCGCCGGCATTCCTCCGTAATACCAAAGCCATCAGCGCTGATAAACGCACGTGGCATCTTTTTTTCTACGTTTGCGACGTCCTTCAGCTCCGCGACTCCGATTTCCCAACGATAGGGCGCATCGGAAACTCGCACGATGGTCGGCATTACTGCATTGCGATCCGCCACCGCCAATTCCACTGCCGATTTGCCTACCGCATAGGCCTGTTCCACATCGGTTTTCGATGCCAGATGACGGGCGCTGCGTTGCAGGTAATCGGCGAGGGCCCAATGATACTTCATCCCGGTCCGATCCTTGACAAGTTGTGCGATGACCTGTCCGACGCCGCCGAGCTGGGCGTGGCCGAATGCATCCTTGCCGCCAGCCTCGGCCATGAGATTGCCATCCTTGTACAGCAGCCCTTCCGAAACGCCGATGCAGCAGTAACCGTGGCGCCCGACCGTTTCGCTAACACGGACCAGGAATTTTTCCTCGTCGAAGGGTATTTCGGGAAACAGCAGGATGTGCGGCGCTTCTCCGGCGGATTCGGCAGCCAGTCCGCAAGCGGCCGTGATCCACCCGGCATGACGTCCCATGACTTCGAGGACGAAGATCTTGGTGGACGTCTTGGCCATCGAGGCGACGTCGTAACCGGCTTCGCGTATCGAGGTCGCGACATACTTGGCCACCGAACCAAAGCCGGGACAGGTATCGGTAATCGGCAAGTCGTTGTCCACTGTTTTGGGAATGCCGACGCATACGACCGGATAGCCAAGTTGCTGGCCGATCTGCGAGACCTTCAAGGCGGTGTCCATGGAATCGTTGCCGCCGTTGTACAGAAAATAGCCGATGTCGTGGGCACGGAAGACATCGATCAGCCGCTCATATTGCGCACGGTGCTGATCCAAACCCTTGAGCTTGTAGCGGCAGGAGCCGAAAGCGCCGCCCGGGGTGTGGCGCAGCGCATGGATGTCGACAGGGTTTTCCAGCGAAGTGTCGATCAGATCTTCTTCGAGTGCGCCGATGATGCCATTGCGCCCGGCCAGTACCTTGCCGATTTTGTCCGGATAGTTTTTTGCCGTCTCAAGCACGCCGCATGCACTGGCATTGATAACCGCGGTGACGCCGCCCGACTGTGCGTAAAAAGCATTTCTGACCATGTCTATTTCAGGGCATCAAGGACGCGTTGTGTAATGCCATCGACACGACCGACGCCTGCGATTTTTCGATACTTTGGCGCCCTGCCATTGCCGGCCGCAGCCCACTTGGAATAGTAGTCCACCAACGGTTTGGTTTGCGAGTGATAGACATCGAGCCGTTTCTTGACGGTCTCTTCCCTGTCGTCCTCACGCTGGATCAAATCTTCGCCGGTCAGGTCGTCCTTGCCGGAAAACTTGGGCGGATTGAATATCAGGTGATAGGTGCGGCCTGAAGCCGGGTGAATCCGTCGCCCACTCATGCGAGTGATGATTTCTGCATCCGGCACATCGATTTCGAGTACGAAATCGATGGCAACCTTGGCGTCTCTCATCGCTTCCGCTTGCGGAATGGTGCGCGGAAAACCATCGAACATGTAGCCGGTTTTGCAATCCGGCTGCGTCAGGCGGTCCTTGACCAGGCCGATGATGATGTCATCTGAAACAAGGTCGCCCGCATCCATGATTTTTTTTGCGGTGATGCCCAGGGGTGTGCCAGCCTTGACGGCGGCACGCAGCATGTCACCGGTGGATATCTGGGGAATGGCGAACTTCTCCTTGATGAAGTTCGCCTGCGTGCCTTTGCCTGCCCCGGGCGGGCCCAGAAGGATGAGTTTCATGTTTTCCCCAACGTTGAATCGGTTTTTGAATTCGGCCCGAACCTTACCTTCAATCACCTTGCCGGTCAAACGCGCGGCGCACCTGTTCAAGGTCTTCAGGGGTATCTACACCGGGGGCCGGCGCATGTGCGCAGGCGACGACGTGAATCGGATAGCCATGCCACAAGGCACGCAATTGTTCGAGTGACTCCGACTGTTCCATGGCAGCCGGCGCAAGCTGCCCAAAGCGTTTGAGGAAAGACACACGGTAGGCATACAGGCCGATATGGCGTTGTGCGCCAAAGTTGTCCGGCAATGCTCCTGTTGACGCGGCGTAACTGTCGCGCTGGCAGGGAATGGGTGCCCGTGAAAAATATAGTGCCCGGCGATTAATATCGGTAACCACCTTGACCACATTTGGATTGCGGAAATCGGCAGCATCCGTCAAAGGATGGGCAGCTGTGGCAATTGCAGCGCCGCTATCTCTTGCCAGCGCCAGGGCAACTTGCCTGATCACGGCTGAATCAATCAGCGGTTCGTCGCCCTGAAGGTTGACGATGATGTCGTCGTCCTTCCAGTGCAATTGAGCGGCAACTTCGGCAATGCGATCGGTACCGCTGACATGCGTTACGGAGGTCATCACGACATTGATGCCATTTGCTGAGACCGCCTCGACAATCCGCTGATCGTCGGTTGCCACCCAGACTTCGTCGGCACCGCTTTTTACCGCGGCTTCCGCAACGCGTACCACCATGGACTTGCCGGCGATGTCTGCCAGGGGCTTGCCCGGCAGCCGCGTGGATGCGTAGCGAGCCGGAATGACGACGCGAAACGACAACTTAGTGCTCTTCGGAGCTGAGTTGTCGTGCTTCGTCTTCCAGCATCACCGGAATGTCGTCCTTGATCGGAAAAGCCAGGCGGCAAGGTTTGCACACCAATTCCTGCGCTGTCTTGCGGTAATCAAGCGGCCCCTTGCACAACGGGCAGACCAGAATTTCAAGCAGACGAGCGTCCATTCAGTTTCTCCAACAGGAATTGGGTGAGATCGGGCTCGACCCGCGCTTCCACCGGCAGCACCCAAACGGGCAGCTTGGCAAGACCGCTTAATTTTACTGCATCCTTCTCGGTGGTCACGATTGCGTCGCCGGTGAAGTCCAGATCTGCCGCAGTATAGGAATGGTGATCGGGAAAAGCGTGAGCGTCATGCGTGAGGCCCAGCGACAGTAGCTGATCAAAAAATCGCCCTGGGTCACCGATGCCGGCCACCGCATGCAATCGTTGACCTTGCAGCAGCGACGCGTCACACGTACCGGTCGGATGATCGAGTTGGAAAAAGCGTGAACCAGTGAGTTTCATGCGGAAAATTCTTGGTTCGTTCACCGCGATATTTTCCGAACCGTTCACAACAACGGCATCGACTTGCGCCAGGCGTTTCAGCGGTTCACGCAATGGTCCTGCGGGTAGCAACCAGCCATTCATGACGCCACGTTGGTCGATGACGGCGATTTCGATATCGCGGGCCATGCCATAGTGTTGCAGCCCATCGTCACAGACAATCACATTGCAATCCGGATTGGCCACGAGCAGAGCATTGGCCACCGCCGGGCGTTGCCGGCCAACGAACACCGGGCCGCCGAAACGCCGCTTCAACAACAGCGGCTCGTCGCCGACTTGGCTCGCAGCGCTATCGTCATGAACTTCACATACACCTGTGGCGTTGCCACGGTAACCACGACTTATCAACCCGGGACGAAATCCATTTCGTGCCAGCTGTTGCGCCACATGAAGTACGAGCGGCGTTTTGCCGGAACCGCCAACCGTAATATTGCCAATAACGATGACTGGCACCCCGAGTCTTTCGCACTTGAATATGCCGACGCGATAGAACAGGCGGCGCACTGATACCAGTGCGGCGAAAACCAGGGAGACGGGAAACAGCAGCCACGCCAGCGGGCCACGGCTCCGCCACGCGGATGTCAGCAGGGAATCAGCGCTGAGTCTGCTGCGTGGCAAAGGAGATATGGTTAAGCCCGACCTGCTGCGCCGCCTGCATCACGTCGATGACGCTTTGATGCGTGGTCTTGGCGTCGGCATTGATGATCAATACCGGCTCCTTGGTATTGTCCGACAGCCGCTTGAGTGCGGTGGCGATGGCTTCGACATCGCGGCTGCCGAGCGGCATCTTGTTTACGATGACATCGCCCGCGGCAGTCACTACGACATTGATCTCGGCCGGCTGTTCTTTTGGTTGCGGCGCATCGGCGGTCGGCAGGTTGATTTCCAGGCCGGAAAATTTGGAATAAGTCGTGGTGATCATGAGGAAAATCAGGATCACCAGCAGTACGTCGATCATCGGAATCAGATTGATCTCCGGCTCTTCTCGCCCACGTCCTCGTTGAAAGTTCATGGCCGTGCTCTCACTTGCGTTCCCCGTGCACGAGTTCCACGAGCTTTACTGCCTGCAGTTCCATTTCGACCACGAAGCCATCAACCAGTGCACGAAAGTGGCGATAGAAGATCATGCTGGGAATGGCGATAATCAAGCCGAACCCCGTGTTGTAGAGCGCCACCGAAATTCCATGCGCCAGGGCCTGGGGGTTGTTGCCCGAGCCCGAGGTGGAGCCGAAGATTTCGATCATGCCTACTACCGTGCCGAAAAGTCCCATCAATGGGCTGATGGAGGCGATGGTGCCGAGACTGTTCAGGAACCGTTCCAACTCATGTGCAACGCCGCGCCCGGCTTCCTCAATCGCTTCCTTCATGACTTCGCGCGAGCTTTTGACGTTGCGCAAGCCCGCCGCAAATACGCATCCCAACGGCGACTGGGTTTCAAGCCGCTTGAGGGATTCGTCGTTCACGCTACCTTGGCGAAACTCTGCCATCACGCGCTGCAGCAAACCCGGCGGCAGAATCCTGGCGCGACGCAGGGCGGTAAAGCGTTCGATGATCAAAGCGACAGAAATGACGGATGCCAGCAGCAAGAACCAGATAGGCCAACCGGCAGCCTGGATGATGGAAAACACGCGTTGACTCCTCGACAGTGAAACGAAGGCGCCACTTTAGCGCCATGAGCAATCCTGGGCAAGGTGAGCGTATCCCTGAAAACCGGTTATGTTCAGCCCATCGCAAGGTGACGGCGCGTTATTCGAGGCCGGCCGCAAAGAAATGTGGATTGGCGAAACCCGATTTGCGGTAAGCGAGATCGGCTCCATCCAGTGTTCTGACTCGGCCACCAGCGGCGCGCAGGACGGCATCGCCAGCGGCGATATCCCATTCCATGGTTCGCCCCAGCCGCGGATAAATATCGGCTTCACCGGCAGCCACCAGACATAACTTCAAGGAGGAGCCGGCAGTGATTTGCAAAGCGACTTTGTGCCCCGACAGAAATGTTTCCAAAGCAACTGCGTCACCGTAGGAGCGGCTTGCGACTACCGTCAGCCCTTCGGCAGGTACCCGGCGACACGTGATCGGTCGCCGTTTCCCGGCCTCTTCGACAAATGCCCCAATGCCTTCGGCGCCCGCGAATAGCCGGCCCAGCGCCGGGGCCAATACGATGCCGAGAACCGGCCGCCGATTTTCAATTAGTGCGATATTGACGGTGAATTCACCATTCCTGTTAATGAATTCCTTGGTGCCGTCCAGCGGATCGACCAGCCAAAAACGTTCGCCGATTTCGGGAAAGTGCCCAGCCGAAGCGGCTTCCTCGGAAATGACAGGAATGTCCGGTGTCAGTATTTTCAACTGGGAAAGGATGGCTGCTTCGGCACTGTCATCTGCTTCGGTGACTGGCGATGCGTCTGGTTTTTGCCGTACTGCGAAATCGGTGCCGTAGATTTCAAGAATGATATTTCCTGCGGCATGGACCACTGGCAAAAGCCGTTCCAGCAATTCATCTTTAGCCATTTCCACGCCGCACACCTTTGGGAGGATTGTAATTTTTCGGATTGTATTGTAATTTCAAAGGCTAACTTGAACTTTAAACCCCACTTGATGTTTAATGTTTTACTCTTAGATAGTTAAATATATTCAATAAGATGAAGCAAGCAGACGGGCGAAATGTCTCTGTTGAAGTCCTCAATGAGCGCCGCCGCTGCGCGGTACGTTTGCGTTTGAATGGCATAAAGGTCGTCGAAGTCGCCGAACAGGCCGGGCTCAGCGTACCCACCGTGATTTCGGCGCACAAAGCGTATTTGGCGGGTGGTTGGGACGCTGTGCCGGTAAAGCCCAGAGGGCGCAGCGCGGGTGTCGGTTATCCAGGAAAACCGGAGAACAAGCAGAAGGGGCTGGTGCCTGCCACGGCAAAAGCCGTGAAGACGGAGCCAGCAACGTTATCGGCGGATAAAAATATCCGCCACATCACTCATGGAGCGAAGAAACCAATGTCTCTGACTCACCTGCAACGCCTTGAGGCGGAGAGCATTCACATCATGCGCGAGGTTGTCTCGGAAACCGACAACCCGGTCATGCTCTATTCCATCGGCAAGGACAGTGCAGTCATGCTGCATCTCGCCATGAAGGCGTTTTATCCGGCCAAACCGCCCTTCCCGCTACTTCACGTCGATACCACCTGGAAGTTCCAGGAGATGTACCGCTTTCGCGACGAGATGGCCAAAAAAGTCGGCATGGATCTGATCGTTCATATCAATCCCGAGGGTGTGGAAAAAAACATCAATCCTTTTACCCATGGTTCGCAGATTCACACCGACATATGGAAAACCCAGGGTCTCAAGCAGGCGCTCGACAAATATGATTTCGATGCAGCTTTCGGCGGCGCGCGTCGCGACGAAGAGAAGTCACGCGCCAAGGAACGTATTTTCTCGTTCCGTTCGGCGCAGCACCGCTGGGATCCAAAAAGCCAGCGCCCGGAACTCTGGCGTCTCTACAACGCCCGCAAGCACAAGGGCGAGAGCATCCGGGTATTTCCGATTTCCAACTGGACCGAATTGGATATCTGGCAATACATTTACCTGGAGAAAATTCCCATCGTACCGCTGTATTACGCAGCGGTACGCCCGGTAGTGGATCGTGACGGCACACTGGTGATGGTTGATGATGGCCGCATGCCGCTGCGCGAAGGTGAAGTACCGATGATGCGCAAGGTACGTTTTCGCACGCTCGGTTGCTATCCGCTCACTGGCGCGGTGGAGAGCGAGGCCGACACACTGACCGACATCATCCAGGAGATGTTGTTGACCAAGACCTCCGAGCGGCAGGGTCGCATGATTGATCACGACACGGCCGCATCCATGGAAAAGAAAAAACAGGAGGGCTACTTTTGATGAGTCCCCACGTTCGCGGCTGTGCCGCTTCACTGCCCCCCAAGGGGGTTACGGCTCCCCTTGGGGCGGCCCAGCGGGAGACCTTCTGATGGCGCACGTATCGGAAATGATCGCCGAGGATATCGAGAAATATCTTGAAGCCCATCAGTACAAGGGGCTGCTGCGTTTCATCACCTGCGGCAGCGTGGATGATGGCAAGAGCACGCTTATCGGGCGGCTGTTGTATGAATCCAAAATGCTGTTTGAGGATCAGATGGAAGCGCTGGAAGCCGATTCGAAAAAAGTCGGCACTCAGGGGGGCGATCTTGATTTTGCCCTTCTAGTCGACGGGCTGGCTGCCGAGCGTGAGCAGGGCATCACGATTGACGTTGCCTATCGTTTCTTTTCCACTGACCGGCGCAAGTTTATCGTTGCCGATACGCCCGGCCACGAGCAATACACCCGCAACATGGTCACCGGCGCGTCCACCGCTGACGCGGCAATCATCCTGATCGATGCACGCAGAGGCATCCTGACCCAGACCCGGCGGCACAGCTTCCTAGTGTCGCTGATTGGTATCCGTCATGTGGTGCTGGCTATCAACAAGATGGATCTGGTCGACTACTCGGAAAAAACTTTCAACAAAATTAACGAGGATTACCGTGAGTTTGCCAAGCAGATTGGCATCACCGATATCACCAGCATTCCCATGTCAGCGCTGAAGGGCGACAACATCATTGATCACGGGGAAAGAATGCCCTGGTACCACGGCCCGACCTTGATGGGCTATCTGGAAACTGTGGAGATCGACGAAGAACGCAACCGCAGTTCGCCTTTCCGCCTGCCGGTACAGTGGGTCAACCGGCCCAACCTGGATTTTCGCGGTTTTGCCGGAACGATTTCCGGCGGCGCGATCAAACCTGGTGACCGCATCCGGGTGTTGCCCTCGGGTCGCGAAAGCAAGGTGGCGCGTATCGTTACTTATGACGGAGACCTCGAACAGGGTGTTGCAGGTCAATCGGTGACACTTACTCTCGTGGATGAAATTGATATCAGTCGCGGTGATGTGATTTCCACTATTGAGGCTCCAGCTGGCGTCGCCGACCAGTTTGAAGCCACCATCGTCTGGATGAGTGATGAGGCGCTGCTGCCGGGACGTCCGTTGCTGCTCAAGATTGGCGCCAAGACGGTAACGGCGACAGTGACCAATCTCAAGTTCAAGATACACGTCAATACGCTTGAGCACCTTGCCTGCAAGAAGTTGGAAATCAACGAAATCGGTACCTGCAACATCAATCTCGATCGTCAGATCGCGTTTGATCCTTATACCGAGAATCGCGATACCGGAGGTTTTATACTGATTGACCGGTTGACCAACAATACGGTCGGTGCAGGCTTGCTGCACTTCGCGTTGCGCCGTGCGCATAATATTCATGTCCAGCATGTGGATGTCAATAAGGAAGCGCGCGCCACCATGAAGGCGCAGAAGGCCAGCGTGCTGTGGTTCACCGGTATTCCCGGCGCGGGGAAATCCACCATTGCCAACCTGGTGGAAAAGAAATTGTTTAGCCAGGGCCGGCACACTTATCTGCTCGACGGCGACAATGTCCGCCATGGCCTTAACAACGACCTCGGTTTTACCGACGCCGACCGGGTCGAGAACATCCGCCGTGTCGGCCAGGTGGCCAAACTGATGGCGGATGCAGGACTGATCACCTTGGTATCTTTTATTTCTCCGTTCCGTTCAGAACGCCGGCTCGCCCGCAATCTCTTCCAGGATGGTGAATTTGTCGAGATATTCATCGACACGCCGATGGCTGTGGCCGAAGAACGCGACCCCAAGGGTCTGTATAAAAAGGCACGACGGGGCGAACTGAAAAATTTCACCGGGATTGATTCGCCCTATGAGGTACCGGAAAACCCAGAGATCCGCATCGATACCACAGCACTAACAGTGGATGATGCTGTGACGCATATCCTGGATGAACTGCGTCGCATGGGTGTTATCGAGGAGTTCTGACTGCCTCTTTTAGGGACAGACCCCAAGAACTTTATGCAGTCCGTCGCATGAACTCCTGGGGCCTCAATCCGGCCAGCCAAAGCGTACCGAGATAGGTTGCTCCGCCAGCGGCAACCAATGTCGTCAAGCGAAACAATTTCGCGGAACTGGACATGACCAACCATGCGCCCTGATCGCCCGTGCCGAGCCACAACACGCTGGCCAGCGCAGCGAGAGCGAGCAACAGCTTTACACTGAAGGCCCGCCACGCGGGGGACGGAATATAAACTTGACGTCTTCGTAATCCGCGATAGAGCAGTGCCGCGTTGAGGCATGACGCCAGACCGATTGAAAGGGCGAGGCCCGCATGAGCAAACTTCAACCAGAAGACGAAAACGAGGTTCATCAGTTGCGTCGCAGCTAGAGTCATGAGGGCAATTTTTACCGGGGTCCGAATGTCCTGCCGCGCATAAAATCCGGGCGCAAGGACTTTGACCAAAATCAATCCGGTCAGCCCCACGCTGTATGCAACCAGCGCTTCACGCGTACGCAGAACATCGTTGGCGAGGAATGCGCCGTGCTGGAACAGCGTCGATAGCAGCGGGGTAGCCAGGATTGCCAGGGCCAATGCGGCAGGCAAGGTCAGTAACAGCGTGAGACGCAGGCCCCAGTCCAGCAATGCCGAAAATTCTGCGGGCTGCGCGTTGGCATGCGTCTTCGAAAGGCTGGGCAGCAGGATGGTGCCCAATGCAGCGCCGAGCAGTCCGGCCGGAAACTCCATTAGCCGGTCAGCGTAATACAGCCAGGACACGCTGCCATGTTCGAGGAACGAAGCGAAAATAGTATTGATTACCAGCGAAATCTGAGAGACGGAAACACCGATTACTGCTGGTGCCATCAGTTTGAGGATGCGCCGTACGCCCTTGTCGCGCCAAACCAGGTCGAAGCGCGGCAGCATACCGATCCGAGCCAAGGCGGGAATCTGGATCGCCAGCTGTAGAACACCGCCGGCGAAAACTGCCCATGCCAGTGCCATCACCTGCTGTTCGAAATAAGGAGCAAGCAGCAGCGTGCCGGCGATCATCGCCAGGTTCAACATCACCGGCGTAAAGGCAGGCAATGCGAAGCGACTCCATGTGTTCAGTATGCCGGCGGAGAACGCGACCAACGACATGCACAGGATGTACGGAAATGTGATGCGGGTCAGTTGTACGGTCAGCGCAAATTTGTCCGGCTCGGCAGCGAAGCCTGGTGCCGATAAGTAGATGATGGCTGGCGTGGCGATCATGCCCACCGCTGTGACTACCATCACCACCAGAAACAGCGTCGTTGCGACCCTATCCACCAGGTGTTTTGTTTCGACATCACCGCGGCGGAGGTGATATTCCGAAAGGATTGGGACGAACGCCTGGGAAAATGCACCTTCAGCAAACAAGCGGCGCAGCAGGTTGGGCAGACGGAACGCAACAAAAAAAGCATCGGTGGCGACGCCAGCGCCGAAAACGCGGGCGATGACGAAGTCCCGGACAAATCCGAGAATGCGGGACAGCAGCGTCATGCTGCTGACGGTGGCGAGGGTTTTGAGCAGGTTCATGGGTGGGCCGAAGAGTTACGCAATGGTAGCCGTTATCAGGTCAACACTTGCCGCCTTGCAAAGACTGGGGGGAATCCCTATAATCCCGACCCTTCGCCATCACCCACCCGGACAGACAGACATGGCCAATAGTGCACAAGCCCGCAAGCGCGCCCGTCAGGCGGTCAAGCAGCGTGCTCATAACATCAGCCAGCGTTCGACGCTGCGCACCGCCATCAAGAACGTGCGCAAGGCGGTTGCCGCCGGCGACAAGACCGCTGCGCAAGCGATTTTCAAGGCGTCGCAAAGCACCATTGACTCGATCGCCGACAAGAAAATCATGCACAAGAACGCGGCTGCGCGCCATAAGAGCCGCCTTTCTGCGGCCATCAAGGGACTTTGATCGTTCTTCGTTCAGCCCTGACGATCATAGGCCCTGTCAGTTTTGATCAGGGCTCCCAAGGAACCAGCTTAAGCTCGTTGTCCTGGGCAAAACTCTCCAGAAACGCATAGGCCAAAGGCTCAGTCTCGCGGATACGTGCGTTCACAAATACGCACGGCAATCCTTCATAAAGGCCGGGTTGAGCGTGAGGGGAGTAGACCATTCTGCGGTCGAAATTGATGGTCGAAAAAAGGTTAATGGGACGATGTTTGTGGCCGAGCCGCCCTTTCCCCATAAATAGCCCATAAATAGTACATCGAACATGAAAAAATCCCTGTAAATGAACAAGCTAGCTTGCCTTCCCAAAATCGCCCGCATATACTCTTGTCATCTTATTGACGTTCATGGGTTTTTCCATGCATCCACCCATTCTCACGAAGTATGGCTTTCGTATCCGGACCCGGGTCGGATTAGTCATTGATCGTTTGATGATTCACGGTCGTGACGAAGGGGAAGCGCAGCGAAAGTTGCGGCAAATCTATCGGGATTGCGAAATTCTCGAATGTGTTTGTCATCGCGGCGGAGTGCGAACTCCAGTCGGCAGTTTCGAAAACGTCGCCAGCCTGATTACGCGTTAAACAAATCCGCAGCTGGTCAGTTCTTCCATCAACGCGACATAGTCCTTCGCACCACGGCTTGATGCTTGGTGCGAAAAAATATCGCGACTGAACGCCGGAGCCTCGGCCACGGCTACGTTTTCAGTAATCACTGACTCGCCACGTCGCTGCCGAACTGGCGCCGCACGCGATCCAGTATTTCTGAACTCATTTTGCGCCAACGATCGTAGCGGGTCAGCACATAGCGCCGTTCCATGGGTCGTTTCAACACCGGTTCCAATGCTTTCAGCGTGTGCTCATTCTGGGAATCCAAATCAATCAATAGTGCAGGTTTGTTCTGTCGCGCCAGCGCCGCCCCGAGGTTGATCATCGTGGTGGTTTTTCCAACGTCGCCTTTCTGATTGAAAACCGTTACGCGCATGGTCGTTCCCTGTACAGAGGCGGATTTTTCACCTAAAATCCGGGCTTCTGCAAGCACGGCGGCGCAAGCCGCCGTGTCCTTTTTGTCGCTGCCTTTTAGCGTTACGCGGAGCATTCTATGCCGCATTTGATGGATACCTATAACCGGCTGCCCGTAGCGTTTACGCACGGGCAGGGTTGCCATTTGTTCGATGAACAGGGCAAGTCCTATCTCGACGCGCTTGCCGGCATTGCCGTCAACACGCTTGGGCACAATCATCCTCGTCTGGTAAAGGCGCTCGCCGACCAGGCTGGAAGACTGATTCATGTCTCCAACGTTTATCGTGTGCGCGAACAGGAAGCACTGTCCGACCGCTTGGCTGCGCTTTCTGCAATGGAGCAGGTCTTCTTCTGCAACTCCGGTTGCGAGGCGAACGAAGCCGCGATCAAGCTGGCCCGTCTCTATGGACATCAGCAGGGCATTGAGCTACCCGCCATCATTGTCATGGAACAGGCCTTCCATGGCCGTACTTTGGCAACGCTTTCAGCGACTGGCAACCGCAAGGTGCAGGCCGGTTTCGAGCCGCTGGTAGGCGGATTCGTGCGTGTGCCGTTCGACGACCTGCCTGCCATCGAACTGGTTGCCGAACGCAATCCAAATGTTGTCGCGGTGTTGTTCGAGCCGATACAGGGCGAGGGCGGCATCAATATTGCGCATAACGATTACATGCTGGCCGTGCGTCGCATATGCGACGACAAGGGCTGGCTGTTCATGGTTGACGAAGTGCAGTGCGGCGTCGGGCGCACCGGTGTCTGGTTCGCCCATCAGCATGCCGGCATCAAACCCGATGTCATGACACTCGCCAAGGGCCTCGGTTCCGGCGTGCCAATCGGCGCTTGCCTTGCTGCGGGCAAGGCGGTCGGCGTGTTCAAGCCGGGCAATCATGGCTCGACCTTTGGCGGCAATCCTTTGGCCTGTGTTGCGGCACTCACTACGCTTGATGTGATCGAGCAGGATGGCTTGATGAAGCATGCCGCCAGTCTGGGCGACACGATCCGCAACGGATTCCGGACCGCGCTGGCCGGCGTTGGCGGCGTGAAGGACATTCGCGGCGACGGACTGATGATCGGTATCGAACTCGATCGCTCCTGTGGCGATCTCGTGAAGTCCGCGCTGAATGCGGGGCTGCTGATCAACGTCACTGCCGACAGCGTCATCCGGCTCCTGCCGCCTTTGGTATTCACCGATGATGAAGCAACGCAGCTCGTTGCCATGCTCTCATCCCTGATCTGCGAGTTTCTCGGACCCTGATCGTGGCCGCGCCCCGGCACTTCCTGCAATTCAACGACCTTGAACGGGAAGAGTTCGAATACCTGTTTGAGCGCACGCGCTGGATCAAGCAGAAATTCAAGTCCTATCAGCAATACTGGCCGTTGTCAGATCGTACGCTGGTGATGATTTTCGAGAAAGCCAGTACGCGCACCCGTCTTTCGTTCGAAGCCGGCATACAGCAGCTTGGCGGCAGCGCCATCTACCTCAATACGCGCGACTCGCAACTCGGACGCGGCGAACCGGTGGAGGATGCGGCGCAGGTAATATCGCGCATGAGCGATATCGTCATGATCCGCACCTTCGAGCAGGAGATCATCAAGCGCTTCGCCGGTCACTCGCGGGTGCCGGTGATCAACGGCCTCACCAACGAATATCATCCCTGCCAGATTCTCGCCGACATTTACACATGGATCGAGCATCGTGGCCCGATCAAGGGCAAGACCGTCGCCTGGGTCGGCGATTCCAATAATGTCTGCAACACCTGGCTGCAGGCCGCAGAAGTGTTCGATTTCAATGTGCACGTGTCGACCCCGCCGGGGTATGAGGTCGAGGCCGAGCGCGCCGGGCTCTATGGCACCGACCACTTCGAAGAATTCACCGACCCGATGGATGCCGCGCGCGATGCTGATCTCGTCACCACCGATGTGTGGACATCGATGGGTTTTGAAGCCGAGAACGAAGAACGCATGCGTGACTTTGCGGACTGGCAAGTCGATGCCGACATGATGAAGGTCGCTCGCCCGGATGCTTTGTTCATGCACTGCCTGCCCGCTCATCGTGGTGAGGAAGTGGCGGCCGAAGTCATCGATGGGCCGCACAGCGTGGTCTGGGACGAGGCCGAGAATCGCCTTCACACGCAGAAGGCGTTGATGGAATTTTTGCTGCTTGGAAAAGTGGCGCTGAAGTGATCGAAGGAAACAGAGAATGAGTGAAGTAAAAAAAGCCGTGCTCGCATACTCAGGCGGGCTCGACACCTCGGTGATCCTCAAGTGGTTGCAGGACACCTACCAGTGCGAAGTGGTGACCTTTACCGCCGACCTGGGGCAGGGCGAAGAATTGGAGCCGGCCCGCACCAAAGCCCTGAAAATGGGCATCAAGCAAAAAAATATTTTCATCGATGACCTGCGCGAAGAATTTGTGCGCGATTTCGTTTTTCCCATGTTTCGCGCCAACACTGTCTACGAGGGCGAGTATCTGCTGGGCACTTCAATTGCGCGGCCGCTGATCGCCAAACGTCTGGTGGAAATTGCGCGCAAGACCGGCGCTGATGCGATTTCGCACGGTGCGACAGGCAAGGGCAACGACCAGGTGCGTTTCGAGCTGGGCGCCTATGCGCTGATGCCCAACGTCAGGATCATCGCCCCGTGGCGCGAATGGGATTTGCTGTCGCGTGAAAAGCTGCTGGCCTACGCAGCGAAGCACGGTATCCCGATCGAGATGAAGCACAAGAAGGGCGGTTCGCCGTACTCGATGGATGCCAACCTGCTGCATATCTCGTACGAAGGCCGTCATCTGGAAAATCCGGCGGCCGAGGCTGAGGCGTCAATGTGGCGCTGGACTGTCTCAGCCGAGAAGGCACCGGCCAAACCGCTTCATCTCGAATTGAAATTCGAGCAGGGCGACCTCGTTGCCATCGACGGCAAGAAAATGAAGCCGCATCTGCTGCTCGCCAAACTGAATGAACTCGGCGGTCAACACGGTATCGGTCGGCTCGACTTGGTCGAGAATCGCTATGTCGGCATGAAGTCGCGCGGCTGCTACGAAACCCCCGGTGGCACCATCCTGCTCAAGGCCCACCGCGCCATCGAATCGATCTGTCTCGACCGCGAAGTCGCCCACCTCAAGGACGACCTGATGCCGCGCTATGCCAGCATGATTTACAACGGCTATTGGTGGAGCCCCGAACGCCTCGCCCTGCAAGGGCTGATCGACGACACCCAAGCCAACGTGAACGGCTGGGTGCGGGTCAAGCTCTACAAGGGGTGTGTCACCGTCGTCTCGCGCGATTCGAAAACGGATTCGCTGTTTGACCCGACCATCGCCACCTTCGAAGATGACGCCGGAGCCTACGATCAGAAGGATGCGGGTGGTTTCATCAAGCTCAACGCATTGCGAATGCGGATTGCCGAAAACGTGCGCCTCAAGCGCAAACGCTGATTGACTGGAGCCATAGATGTCCCAATTCGACAATGTTTCAGTGGTAAAAAAAGCCAACGTCTATTTCGACGGCAAGTGCGTCAGCCATACCGTGGCCCAGGCTGATGGTACAAAAAAAAGCGTGGGTGTAATCCTGCCTTCTACCCTGACCTTCACTACCGGCGTCCCCGAAATCATGGAATGTGTTTCCGGCACTTGCCGCGTCAGGCTAAAGGGCCAAAGCGAATGGAAAGCCTACGGCGCCGGCCAATCGTTCAATGCGCCTGCCAACTCAAGCTTCGAGATTGAGGTCGCGGGCGAGCCCTATCATTACGTCTGTCACTTTGGCTAATTGAGGAGTCGCCATGCCTTCTTTTGATATTTCGTCCGAAGTCGACATGGTGGCATTGAAGAATGCGGTAGATGTGGCCGGCCGCCATATCGGCAACCGTTATGACTTCAAGGGAAGCAGCGCAAAGGTCGAGCTTCAGGAGAA
Organism: Sterolibacteriaceae bacterium; assembly: GCA_025360425.1. Classification (GTDB taxonomy): domain Bacteria; phylum Pseudomonadota; class Gammaproteobacteria; order Burkholderiales; family Rhodocyclaceae; genus JANYCD01. The sequence goes on along the minus strand of JANYCD010000044.1, from coordinate 18,300 downwards.
GGAAAAGCTCATCACCCTGCACGGCGATTCCGATTTTCAGCTCAGCCAGATCAAGGACATCCTGTTTCCCGAGATGGAAAAGAAGGAACGCGAAAGCACCAAACGTTTGGACGCAGGCGATGTGCAGGTGATCTCCGGCAACAAGGCCAAGCAGGAACTGAAGATCAAGGTCGGCATTGAAAGCGAACTGGCCAAAAAACTGGTCAAGCTCATCAAGGACAGCAAACTCAAGGTTCAGGCCAGCATTCAGGGCGACGTGGTGCGTGTGACCGGCGCCAAGCGTGATCTTCTACAGGAGACCATTGCGCTGGTGAAAAAATCAATCACCGATTTTCCCCTGAAGTACGGGAATTTCCGCGATTAATTAACAGAGTCGGCGAGGCGAAAAATAATGCGCAGCATTGAATCGACCATCGGTGAAGGAGGCGTTGCCACTCTCGTTCTCAACCGGCCAGACCGGCTCAATGCACTCGATCTGGATCTGGTTGCCAATCTTCGATCCGATCTTTTCAGATTCGCTGCGGCAACGGAGGTCAAGGCCATCGTCATCACCGGCGCCGGTCGCGCCTTCAGTGCCGGTGCTGACTTGACCGCGCTGGCGCCCAAACCCCAGGCCGATGGCCGTGTGGATATGGGACGGCAGGTCAGCGAAGCCATGCAGATAGCGTTCAGTCCGTTGATGTCGGAACTGATGGCTTTCCCCAAGCCCGTCGTCACGGCCATCAATGGCATTGCTGCCGGCGGCTCAGCGGGCATCGCGCTTTGTGCCGACGTGGTGCTGGCGGGTCGTGAGGGCAAGTTCAAATTCGTCCAGAGCCAGCAACTGGGCATCGTCGCTGACCTCGGTGCCAGTTGGCTGTTGCAGCGTGCCGCCGGTCGCCAGGCTTCGCTGGCGGCGATGTTGCTCGGCGAAACCATTAGCGCCGAACATGCGCAGCGGCTGGGGCTGGTATGGGAAGTGGTGGACGATGACCAACTGGTCGCACGTGCCCAGGCAGTGGCTCAGTCCCTGGCGCGCGTGCCGCCGGAAGCCGTTCGTGCCTCGCGTAATCTCGTCGACACGGCTGCGGCGTCAACCTTCGAACAAATGCTGGAACTGGAGCGCCTTCATTTGCGCGATCTGGCTGCCGCGCCGGAATTGCTGGCGCGGGTCAATTTCTTTCTTAAGAAATAAGCCTGCGCAGGGGCCGTCCGGGGGCTGCCTGAATACATGCTCTGATCACTCAGGGCAACGGTATCCATTCACTCTCCCCCGGCACCATCGCTAATCGACCGTTGCGCCAATCTTCCCGCGCTTGGTCAATCAACTCCCTGCGCGATGACACGAAGTTCCAGTTGATATACCTCGCACCCGGCAACGTTTCGCCGCCCAGCATCATCAGATGTGACGGCTGATCGCCGGCTTGCAAGTTGCAGGCTGCGCCCGATTCGAGCGTGAGCAGATGGTGCTCTGGCACTGCGGATCCGTCGACGCGCAGATCTCCAGCGACGATGTATAGCGCAAGTTCCTGATCACTCGCCGGCAATTTACAAGATGCGCCTGCCGACAAATGTAATTCCACGTAAGTGGTTGGCGTCGCGGTCTTTACGGGAGAGGTTTTGCCGAAGGCCGTGCCGATCAACACCCTGGCAATCAATCCCTGTTCCGACCATACTGGAATAGCGTCGGCGGGTGTGTGGGCAAAAGCGGGTGCTGACTGCTGAAGCGCCTCCGGTAACGCCAGCCAAAGTTGCAGCCCCTCCACTTGCATGCTGTTATTGCGGATATCCTCGGGAATCCTCTCGGAATGCGTCACCCCGCGTCCCGCCGTCATCAGGTTGATCGCTCCTGATTCGATACGTTGTACGACACCCAGGCTGTCCCGGTGCATCATCGCGCCGGAAAAAAGATAAGTCACCGTCGCCAGACCGATGTGCGGGTGGGCACGGACATCGCCTTCGGTGGTGCCGGGTTTGAAGACAGCCGGCCCCATGTGATCGAAAAAGATGAAGGGTCCGACACGCTGCTGTTGTTCCGACGGCAACAAGCGCCTTACCGGAAAACCAATGTCTTTTTCGTTTGGGGCGATCAGCATCGTCGTATACCGTTCGTGCTCAAACGACCGTGGTGGTGATCGTGATCTCGGTCTGCGCCATCAGCTTGTGGATGGGGCAGCGTGCCGCGATCTCGGTGAGCCGGGTCTTGTCGCTTTCGCTGAGATTGCCGTTGAAGCCCAGCTTCACGTTGAGGCCGTAATGTCCCTTGGCCTCCTGGCTGCTGTCGCGATCGATCTCGATATCGACGCTCTCCAACGGCATGGCTTTGCGTTGCGCGTACAGCAACAGCGTCATGGCCTTGCATGCCGCCAAAGACGCATCGAAGAGGTCGTGCGGGCTGAGGCCGGAATCATCGCCGCCCAGTTCAGCCGATTCATCCGCGAAAAGCAGGTTGTTGCCGCATTGAATGCGCTGACGTAGCTTGCCATTGGCGTCTTTTTGCAATCGGATGGTCATGAAGTTTCTCCGGTAATGTCGAAGATCAGGGACAGTGTCACATCTGCGCCAGATTCACCCGCACTTTCAGACGCTACCCTGGCCAGTTTTTTGTTGAGCGATCCTTTGCGCGCGCTTGCGGTGAATACCATTGCGGGTGTCCTGATCATGCTCGATTTCCTTTCAGTCCTGTTTCAATTTTGTGATCCAGCGTGTGTAGAGTTTGTCGGCTATGCGATGCAATGCCGCCACCTTTGCTGACAGGTCTTCGATGATCTGTTCCGGCAATTGCACCGATGGTCGTGGTTTGGCTTTTTCCAGTTCCCACTGGGAGCACCAGCTGCGGATCATTTCCTCGGTCATCTCGACGTGGCACTGCATGCCAAGGTGAGGCCCCAGGACAAATGCCTGATTGAGACAATACCCGCTTTCCAGTATGCGGGTCGCGTCTTGCGGAATGGAAAATGTTTCGCCATGCCAGTGAAAGGATTCGAACCCGCTGCCTTCACCCAGCCATTCATGCGCCATGGGGGACACCAATTGCACCTGACCCCAGCCGATTTCCTTCATCGGATTGCGACTTACCGTGCCACCCAGTGCTTTGGACATCAACTGCCCACCGAGGCAATGGCCGATGACGGGAATGTTCTGTTTCATCGCCTCACGGATCAGGTTGAGTACGTGCGGAATCCACGGCAGCTCGTCGTTCACGCTCATCGGGCCGCCCATGAAGCAGAGACCAGCATAGGCTTCCGGCGAGGCGGGAACGGACTCGCCCTCATCAATGCGGATCAGTGCCCACGGGATCCTGTGGGTGTCGAGGAATGTGGCAAAATAGCCGGGCCCCTCGCTGGCGGAATGACGAAAAATAGCGACGGGTTTGGTGTCTGCATTCATGCCGATGTGTTCCATAATCGAGTCGTTGCATTCTAGCGCCGACGTATTCTCCACAGGTTATCGATGGAATTAGCACCTACCGCAGACTGGCTGCGCAGCCGCTTTGCAGCCGGTGCGGCTGCCGGACAAACGCTGGATATCGGCCACGTGGTGGAAAATTCCACCCATGCATCGGTGTTGATTCCGCTGGTGTTGCGGCCAACGGGTATCACGGTGTTGCTGACGCAGCGCACCGCGCATCTGAACGATCATGCCGGGCAGGTCAGCTTTCCGGGCGGACGTCGCGACAAATCCGATTCCGACCCGACAGCCACCGCGTTGCGCGAAGCCAACGAGGAAGTCGGGCTGGATCTGGCGCAAGTGGAAGTCATCGGGGTCATGCCGGAATTCTGGACCAGCAGCCGGTTTCGCATTACCCCCGTGGTCGGACTTATTACCCCGCCGCTCAATCTCAAGCTCGACGATTTCGAAGTGGCCGATGTGTTTGAACCGCCCCTGGTGTTTTTGCTCGATCAGGCCAACTGGAGGCGAGACAGCCTCGAGCGCGACGGACAACGGCGCGAGTACTGGGCCATGCCATGGCAAGGGCACTATATATGGGGCGTCACGGCAGGTATGATCGTTAATCTGCAGCGCTTCCTGCTCGGATAGCGGCACCTTGCCTGTGGTATCTTGATGGTCGCATTTCCCGCTTTTCCTCCGCGCCCTCAGCAATGACCCTGTTCGCCGTCATCGTCGCCCTCGCCCTTGAGCAATTGCGCCCGCTTTCCGTCAGGAAATGGGTGAGTGTGCCGTTGACCCGCTTTGCCGATTTTCTTGAAGCCAAACTCAATGATGGGCAGAAGCGGCACGGAACCGTTGCCTGGGGGCTGGCAGTTGTCGTTCCGGTTATCATGCTGGGCGCGCTGTATGGCGCGCTGCATTGGTTGCAACCGGTTGCCGCTTTTCTGTTCGCTGTCGGGGTGCTCTATCTGACGATGGGTTTCCGCCAGTTCAGTCATTACTTTTCCGAATTGCACCTCGCATTGCGCATGGGTGAGCTGGATCAGGCGCGGCGTATCATGGCCGAGTGGCGCGGTCGCTCCAGTGACCGGTTGAGTTCCGGCGAAATCGCCCGGCTGGCGATTGAGCAAGCGCTGGTTGCTTCGCATCGTTGCGTATTTGCGCCGCTGTTCTGGTTTTTTGTGCTTGGTCCCGCAGGCGCTTTGCTGTATCGACTTGCGCTGTTTTTCAATACGCAATGGGGTGAGCGCTCGGATCAGGAGTTCGGTCACTTCGGCGAATTTTCGCGCCGTGCTTTTGCGGTGATTGACTGGCTGCCGGTGCGTGTGACGGCAAGTGCCTTTGCCATCGTTGGCGATTTTGAAGACGCCGTGCTGTGCTGGCGTACCCAGGCGGCGCGATGGGGCGATCCGGCAGCCGGTATATTGCTGGCCAGCGGCGCGGGTGCGCTCGGCGTACGTCTTGGCATGCCGGTGCATGAGAGCCTCGATATTGGTGATCGGCCGGAGATCGGTCTTGGCGAAGATGCGGACGCTGATTTCATGCAGAGTGCTGTTGGCCTGGTGTGGCGCGCAATGGTGCTTGGTTTGTTGTTGATGGCCCTGCTGTGGGTTGCGAGCTGGGTAAGTTAAGGACTTTAGTCAAGGAGAAATGTAATGCCAGGAAAAAGAGAAGTTGTCGTAGTGAGTGGCGCACGTTCGCCGATCGGCAGTTATGGCGGCACCTTGAAGGACTATGCGCCGTGTGATCTGGCATCTGTTGTCGTCAGGGAGGCCATCGCTCGCGCCAAGGTCGATGCATCGCAGATTGGCCACATGTTTCTCGGTAGCGTGATTCACGGCGAGGCGCGCGACATGTACATTTCACGCGTTGCGGCTCTCAATGCCGGCATGTCCAAGGAGTCCTGTGCGGTCACCGTGAACCGCCTGTGCGGCTCGGGCTTGCAGGCTATTGTCGGTGCGGCGCAATCCATCCTGCTGGGCGATACTGACATCGCCATCGGCGCCGGTGCCGAATCCATGAGCCGTGGCGGCTACTTGTTGCCCAGCGTGCGCTGGGGCGCACGTATGGGTGACACCAAATTGATCGACATGATGGTGGGTGCGCTGACCGATCCGTTCGGTACTGACCACATGGGTATCACGGCCGAAAATATCGCCACCAAGTGGGGCATCGGTCGCGACAAGCAGGATGAGTTTGCGTTGGAGAGTCAGAAGCGTGCGGTGGCGGCCATTGCCGCAGGACATTTCAAGTCGCAGATCGTCTCCATTGAGATCAAGTCCCGCAAGGGACCGGTAATGTTCGATACCGACGAATACCCCAAGGCTGATGCTTCAATGGATGGGCTGGCGAAACTCAAGCCGGCCTTCAAGAAGGATGGCACGGTCACTCCCGGCAATGCTTCAGGCATCAATGACGGGGCTGCCGCCGTGGTGCTGATGGAAGCCGAAGCGGCTGCCAAGGCTGGCTTGAAGCCGTTGGCGCGGCTGGTGTCTTACGGCATCGCCGGTGTTGATCCTGCCTACATGGGCGAGGGCCCGATCCCGGCCGTCAAGCTGGCGCTGGCGCGCGCCGGGCTGAAGGTGGGCGACCTCGACGTCATCGAATCCAACGAAGCCTTTGCGGTGCAGTCCTTGTGCGTCACGCAGGGGCTCGGTTTCGATCCTGCCAAGGTCAACCCGAATGGTGGCGCGGTGGCGCTGGGTCATCCGGTCGGCGCGACGGGCGTAATCCTGACGGTGAAATGCCTGTACGAACTGCAACGCACCGGCAAACGCTATGGTCTGGTGACGATGTGCATCGGCGGTGGACAAGGTATCGCGGGCGTATTTGAGCGGATGTAAGCAGTGGGAACAAGGCGGACAGGGCAAACATTCTGTCCGCCGCACCAAGCCATGGCGCGATTGCGCTGAGATGGTGCATAAGCGGAGCCTTGATGCGCATAGGGCATTGGAAAGCAGCGGTTCAGGCTAGGCATGCTTCCTGCAATATCGGGCTCAATTGCTGACAACGCGGTCGCCCCATGAAACCTGCCTATGACGAAATGAACACCTCCGACGGGCAGACGCGCGGCCATTACGCGAGCTATGCCCATTGGCTGGATTCAACGCTGCCGGAGGTGATCGCGCGCAAGCGCGAGGAGGCGGAGCTGGCCTTCCACAAGGTCGGCATCACCTTTGCCGTGTATGGCGAAGAGGCCGGCACGGAGCGGCTGATCCCGTTCGATATCGTGCCGCGCATTATCCCGGCCGACGAGTGGCGCATGGTCGAGGCCGGCCTGCGGCAACGGGTCAAGGCGCTCAACGCTTTTCTGCACGACATTTATCACGACCAGGAAATTCTCAAGGCCGGCCGCATTCCGGCCGAACAGGTGTTGGGCAATGCCTTGTTCCGCCGCGAGATGGTGGGAGTGGATTTACCGGGACAGATCTATGCCCATATTGCCGGCATCGATATTGTTCGTGCCGACAATGGCGATAAAAGCGGTGAGTACTACGTGCTGGAGGACAATTTGCGCACGCCTTCGGGCGTGTCCTACATGCTGGAAGACCGCAAGATGATGATGCGGCTGTTTCCCGAACTTTTTGCGCGGCAAGCGATTGCACCGGTGGAACACTATCCCGATCTGCTACTGGAAAACCTGCGCGCCGTGGCACCGCCCGGCGTGCCGGATCCAACGGTGGTAGTGCTGACGCCTGGTCAGTTCAACAGCGCCTATTTCGAGCATGCCTTCCTCGCCCAGCAGATGGGTGTGGAGCTGGTCGACGGCAACGATCTGTTTGTCGCCGATGGCACCGTGTTCATGCGCACCACGCAGGGCCGGCGGCGGGTGGACGTGATCTATCGCCGCATCGACGACGATTATCTGGATCCGCAGGCTTTCAACAAGGACTCGATGCTCGGTGTGCCCGGTCTTTTCGAGTGTTACCGCAACGGCAAGGTCAATCTAGCCAACGCAGTCGGTACGGGAATTGCCGATGACAAGGCGATGTACATCCACGTACCGGAGATGATCCGTTTTTACTGCGGTGAAGAGCCGATTCTGTCCAACGTGCCGACCTGGGAATTGAGCAAGAGCGATGATCTCAAATACGTCCTTGAGCACTTACCAGAATTGGTGGTCAAGGAAGTGCAAGGCTCTGGTGGTTACGGCATGCTGGTAGGGCCGACCGCGAGCAAAAAAGAGATTGCGCAGTTCCGCGAAAAAATTATTGCCACGCCGAAAAAATATATCGCCCAGCCGACCCTGGCGCTGTCGACCTGCCCAACCTTCGTCGCCAATGGTATCGCGCCGCGCCACATCGACCTGCGCCCCTTCGTCCTCTCCGGCAAAGTCGTTACGCTGGTGCCAGGCGGACTGACGCGAGTGGCGGTGAAGGAGGGCTCGCTGGTTGTCAATTCGTCCCAGGGCGGCGGTACCAAGGACACCTGGGTATTGGAACAATAATGCTATCCAGCACCGCCGATCATCTCTACTGGATGGGCCGCAGCATGGAACGGGCCGAAAACACGGCACGCATGCTCGATGTCACTTATCGCATGTCACTGCTCAAGCACGCCACGCTGGAGCCCTTCCAGGAGTGGAACGCGATGCTCACCATCAGTGGTCTGTATGAGGAGTTCGCCAGCCGCGACATCGACATCAATGCCGACCAGGTGATCCATTTCATGGGATTGGACGACACCAATCCATCCAGTATCTTCACCAGCCTGGAATCGGCGCGGGAAAACGCCCGCGCAGTGCGGGGCAGCATTACCTCGGAAATGTGGGAAGCGCTGAATCACACCTGGATCCAGATCCAGGCGATACGAAAGAAAGGTATCCCGCACGACGGTGTGTCGAATTTCTTCGAGTGGGTGAAGGAACGTTCCCATCTTTCGCGCGGCATTACCTACGGTACGCTGCTGCGCGATGACGCCTTCCGCTTTATCCGGCTTGGAACGTTTCTTGAGCGAGCGGACAACACGGCGCGGATACTCGACGTCAAATATCACATTTTGCTGCCCAGCCTTGAGGACGTCGGTGGCGCCGCCGATTACTACCATTGGGGCGCCCTGCTGCGTTCGGTGAGCGCGTTTGAAACCTATCGCAAGGTCTATCGCGACGTGATCACGCCGCGCCGGGTGGCCGAGCTGATGATCCTGCGCGCCGATATGCCGCGCTCGCTGCATGCCTGCATGAAGGATGTGGATCGCCTGGTTAGCGAAATCGACGGCGCCGGATCCTGGGAACTTCAGCGCCAGTCGGGCTTGTTGCATGCGGAGTTGCGCTATGGACAGATTGAGGACATTATCGAAGACGAGGGCCTACATGAGTATCTCACCCGTTTTCTTGACAGAATCTATGCGCTGGGCGATTACATCAATACCAGCTATTTCTGGCCCGAAGAAAACTGAGAGTTTCCGGTATTAGTGGCGCTTAATCCGACTTTGCGTAATTGCCCACTTCCATTATGGTCGAAGGATGAGCAATGCCAGAACAGCTAGAGGATTTCTGATGACCTATTGTGCAGCGGCGATGCTTGACGCCGGTATCGTGTTTGCATCCGACTCTCGCACCAATGCGGGTGTGGACAATATCGCCACCTTTCGCAAAATGAAGGTGTTCGAGTTTCCCGGCAACCGGGTGGTGGTGACGTTGGGATCGGGCAACCTGGCGGTAACGCAGGCCACCCTCAACCTGATCGAGCAGAACATTCGCCGCAATGATGGCAGTCCGAATTTGGCCAATGTCGGTTCGATGTATGACGTGGCTGACCTGGTGGGCATTTCACTGCGCGCGGTACGCGAACGCGATGGCCCGTATCTGGAGCAAAGCAATGTGGACAGCGGCGTCAGTTTTATTGTTGGCGGCCAGATTGCAGGCGAACAGCAGCGATTGTTCCAGGTGTACTCCGAGGGAAATTTCATCGAGGCGACGCCAGAGACGCCATTTTTCCAGATCGGCGAAACCAAATATGGCAAACCCATCCTCGATCGCGTAATCACACGTTCCACCAATTTGGACGATGCCATCAAGTGTGTGCTGGTGTCGTTCGACTCGACCATGAAATCGAATCTATCGGTCGGCATGCCCATCGATCTGCTGTGCTACGACCGTGACAGTTTGCGAGTCACCAAAGTTCGGCGCTTCGACGAGAAAGACGATTACATGCGCGGCCTGCGCCAGCAATGGGGCGAAGGATTGCGGCGCGCGTTCACCAACCTGGCGAATTTTGAATGGAGTTAGAACGGTGTGAGGGGTGAGGAGTGAGGAGAAAGTATGAGTAAAAGCAGGTTTGGACACCCCCTCGTTCGGCTGTAGATCTTCGCTGGTAGCGTTTGTGGTCGCAGTGCCGTTGCAGTAAGCAGGTTTTGCTCCTCACTCCTTACTCCTCACTCCTCACTCTTCACGCCTCACTCCAAAGATGACTATTCGCGTCGCCCTGAATCATCAAACCCGTTACCACTTCGACCGGCAGGTCAAGCTCTGGCCCCACGAGATTCGATTGCGTCCGGCAGCCCACTGCCGCACGCCGATCCTCAGCTATTCGCTCACGGTGGAACCGAGCGGACATTTCCTTAACTGGCAACAGGATGCCTACGGCAACTGGCTGGCGCGACTGGTATTCCCGGAGCAGTCCGATTACCTCGATGTCGTCATCGACCTGATCGCCGACATGACGGTTATCAACCCTTTCGACTTCTTCATGGAGGAGTACGCCGAGAAATTTCCTTTCGACTATCCGCCGCAACTGAAGCGGGAATTGACGCCCTATCTGGACACGGATCCGCCGGGCGATCAGTTTAAGGCATGGGTTGCCGCGGCGCGGCGCGACTTGGTTCAGCCCGGGATGCGCACCATCGATTTCCTGGTGGCACTTAATGGTCGCGCCCAGCGTGACGTCGGCTATGTCGTGCGCATGGAACATGGTGTGCAGACGCCAGAACAGACGCTCGAATCCAAGCTGGGTTCATGCCGCGACTCAGCTTGGCTGCTGGTGCAGGCCATGCGCCATTTCGGCCTCGCCGCACGCTTTGCGTCCGGTTATCTGATCCAGCTGGCCGCCGACATCAAGGCGCTTGATGGTCCTTCCGGACCGGAAAAAGATTTCACCGACCTGCATGCATGGACCGAAATTTATGTCCCGGGCGCGGGCTGGATCGGTCTCGATCCCACATCGGGCCTGCTGGCTGGCGAGGGTCATATTCCGTTGGCCTGTACTGCCTCGCCGTCTTCGGCGGCGCCGGTGATCGGCGCCACCGGAAAATGCGAAGCACACATGGATTTTTCCATGACGGTGACGCGCATACATGAAGATCCGCGCGTGACCAAGCCCTACACCGGGGCGCAATGGCAGGCCATCCTCGATCTCGGTTACAGCGTCGACAAGGAGCTGGTAAAGAACGACGTAAAACTCACCATGGGTGGCGAGCCTACTTTCGTTTCCATTGACGACATGGAAGGTCCGGAATGGAATATCGCCGCCCTGTCGACGAAAAAACGGGAACTGGCCGGAATTTTGTTCAAACGCTTGCAGGAGCGTTTCGCACCCGGCGCATTGCTGCATTACGGCCAGGGCAAGTGGTATCCAGGGGAACCCTTGCCGCGCTGGGCACTCGGCTGCTATTGGCGCGCCGATGGTCAGCCGCTTTGGCGTCGGGCCGATCTGCTCGATCATGGCGATCTGAAGGATAAACGTGCGCGCGGCGACGCCGCGCGCTTTGTCACCGCCTTGATCGTGCATCTGGGGTTGGACCAGCGCTTTGTGATTGATGCTTATGAAGACATTGTCAATGTTGTCGATCAGGAATCACGCTGGCCGGAGAACCTCGACTTGTTCAGCGCCGATTTGAAAAAGCATGAAGAAAGACGCCGCCTGGTCGAGCTGATTTCCGCTGACTTGGGCCTGGCGGTGGGTTGTGTATTGCCGCTCAAGCCGATTCCCCGCGCCAGCATCAAGGGCAAACCCGTTGCGCTGGGTTGGCGTTCCAGTCCGTGGCCACTTAAACGCGGGCACCTGTTCCTGATTCCCGGCGATTCCCCGATGGGACTGCGGCTGCCGCTGGCATCGTTGCCCTGGGTGGCACCCAACGACAAGGAAGTCGAATTTGAACGTGATCCATTCGAAACAAGAGAAGAACTGCCCCAACTGCGCGTCAGAACGAAGCCGAAGGCCATGGCGCCGAACAAGGCCAGCTACGACCCGCGCGAGATCATCCATACCGCGATATGCGCCGAAGTGCGCGACGGTGTGTTGCATGTGTTCATGCCGCCGCTACTGTTGCTTGAGGACTATGTCGACTTGCTGCATGCGGTGGAAGACACTGCTGCGGAGCTGTCGATGCCGGTTCGGATTGAAGGCTACACGCCGCCACATGATCCGCGCATCAAGGATTTCAAGATCACACCGGATCCGGGCGTGATTGAAGTCAATGTGACACCGACCAGCTCCTGGGCGGAACTGGTGGAGAACACCAGCGCCATCTATGAAGATGCGCGCCAGACCCGGCTCGGCACTGAAAAGTTCATGCTCGACGGCCGCCACACTGGCACCGGCGGCGGCAACCACGTCACGCTCGGCGGCGCGACGGCGCAAGAGTCACCGATGTTGCGCCGGCCCGATGTGTTGATGAGCCTGATCAAATTCTGGCAGAACCATCCCGCCATGTCGTATCTGTTTTCGGGCATGTTCATCGGCCCCACCAGCCAGGCGCCGCGCGTGGACGAAGCACGTCATGAGAGTCTCTACGAACTGGAGATCGCCTTGCAGCAAATGGGCGAAAGACTGCGACCCGGCGTCGAAAACATTCAACCCTGGCTGGTGGATCGGCTGTTGCGGAATTTGCTGGTCGATCTTTCCGGCAATACCCACCGCGCCGAGTTCTGCATCGACAAACTCTATTCGCCGGACAGCCCGACCGGCCGGCTCGGGCTGGTCGAGTTCCGCGCCTTTGAAATGCCGCCGCATGCGCAGATGAGCTTGATGCAAATGCTGCTGTTGCGGGCACTGGTGGCGCGTTTTTGGCAGCAGCCTTATACCGGTCGCCTGATCCGCTGGGGTACCGAACTGCACGACCGCTTCATGTTGCCCCATTTTGTCGCACAGGACATGCGCGATGTGGTGCTTGATTTGCAACGGGCCGGCTATGCTTTCGAGCATGAGTGGTTCGCACCGTTTCACGAGTTCCGCTTCCCGCGTTTCGGCACCGTGGTGTATCAGGGCATCGAGATCGAGTTGCGCCAGGCCATCGAACCCTGGAATGTACTCGGCGAGGAAGTGTCCACTTCCGGCACCTCGCGCTATGTTGATTCCTCAGTGGAGCGGCTACAGGTCAAGGTGCGGCACATGAATGATGCACGCCATAACGTCACCTGCAACGGACGACCCTTGCCACTGGCCCCCACCGGCGTGCGCGGTGAATATGTTGCCGGGGTGCGCTACCGTGCCTGGGCGCCGCCATCGGCGCTGCATCCAACCATTGGCGTGCATTCGCCACTGGTCTTCGACCTGGTGGACACCTGGAGTGGTCGTTCCATCGGCGGCTGCACCTATCATGTCGTGCATCCCGGCGGGCGCAGCTACGATACCTTCCCGGTCAACGCCAATGAGGCCGAAGCGCGGCGTCGCGCCCGGTTTTGGGAGCACGGCCACACGCCGGGTCCGATGCACGTCAAACGCGAAGGGCAAAATCCGGACTATCCAGCGACGCTCGATCTGCGCCGCGCACCGGAGACATGGGATGGTGATTCGCCCGATAGCGCAACGCAGGCACAGCAGCAATAGCATGCCAGTCGTGGAAAAATCTGCCCTGGTGGAATACACGCCGTCACAAATGTTTGTGCTGGTGGACAGTGTCGAGCGTTATGCCGAGTTCCTTCCCTGGTGTGCGGGTACTGAAATTCACCAGCGCACCGATACCAAAACCGTAGCCACGATCCGCGTCAATTATCACGGTATCAAGTTTGATTTTTCCACCGAAAACGACAAGCAGCCGATGACTACGATGCACATAAAACTGCGCGATGGCCCGCTCAAACGCATGGAAGGCGGGTGGCACTTCCTGCCCTTGGGCGAGAGTGGCTGCAAGGTTGAGTTCCGTCTCGACTACGAATTTTCCAACGTACTGCTGGGCAAAACCCTGGGTCCGGTGTTCAACAGGATCGCCAGTACCTTTGTTGAATCGTTCGTCAAGCGTGCCGGGCAAATCCATGGCGCAGTCTGACGCCATCGACATCGAAGTGGCCTACGCCTGGCCGGATTGTCAGGAGCTGGTCAAGCTCCGGCTCTCGCCCCCGGCAACCGTGCAGCAGGCGATCGAAGTCTCAGGCCTGCTGCAGAAGTACCCGGAAATCGATTTGACCAAATCGAAGGTCGGTATTTACGCCACGCTGTGCAAACTTCATACGCCATTGCGGCACAAGGACAGGGTGGAAATCTATCGTCCGCTGCTGGCCGACCCCAAGGAAGTCAGGCGCCGCCGTGCCGCGGAGGGCAAGGTTATGAAGAAGGGCGCAGCGGCGCCAGTCGATCCATCTCCGGGCCCGTGAAAACAGTCGTCTATCTCACATGGCATTGAACCTTTCCGCGTGAACAAAAAAAATCTCTGGCTGCTGGCTGCAGCCCAAGGTCTGTTTCTCACCAACAATATTGTGTTCATCGCCATCAACGGACTGGTGGGACTGTCGTTGGCACCGCAGGGATGGATGGCGACGCTGCCGGTGATGGGCTACGTGGTGGGCGGAGCACTGTCCACGCCCTTGGTAGCGCGTATGCAAAGCGCGCACGGACGCAAGGGATCGTTCCAGATCGGACTGTTGGTGGCTTTTGTATCGGCCCTGTTGTGCGCCTGGGCCGCGATGGACAAGAGTTTCTGGCTGCTGGTTGCCGCTACCGTGATAGCGGGCTACTACAGCGCCAACGGCCAGCTCTATCGCTTTGCCGCCGCCGAGCTGAGTACACCGGACTTTCGCGAAAAAGCGGTGTCGCTGGTGTTGGCCGGCGGCCTGTTGGGTGCGGTGCTCGGACCCAATCTGGCGAGCCGCACACGCAATATGTTTGAAGTACCGTTCGTCGGCGCTTATCTGGCGCTGGCTGTGGTGGCGTTGTTATCCATTGCCATCATGGCCTTTATCAACTTCCCGTCGCTGCCACCCGGAAAAACGGATGTGGACAAGGGGCGGCCATTATCGGCAATCATTCGTCAGCCGGTGTTCATCGTCGCCACGGCATGTGCGGCGTTGGGCTTTGGCGTGATGAACCTGCTGATGGCCGCTACACCGCTGGCGATGAAAGTGTGCGGTTATCCGTTTGACGATGCGGCGCTGGTATTGGAGTGGCATGTGATTGGCATGTTTGCGCCGGGTTTTTTCACCGGTCACCTGATTAAGCGTTTTGGTGTGCTGAACATTATGGGAGTGGGTGTCGTCCTCAACCTGGCTTGCATTGCCATTGCGTTGTCAGGAGTCGATATTCATCAGTTTCTGATTGCGCTGTTTTTTCTTGGCGTGGGTTGGAATTTCCTGTTCACCGGCAGCACCACGTTGTCATTGCAAGCCTATCGCCCTGAAGAGAAAGATCGCGCGCAGGCTGCCATCAATTTTTTTGTGTTCGCCACGATGGCATTGACCTCCTTCGCTTCCGGTGCCTTGGTGACCACGAAGGGTTGGCAGTGGCTGAACGTCGGTTCGCTGGTTCCGGTGGCATTGACCGGGTTGGCCCTGCTGTGGCTTGCATGGGTAAGTCGTCAATCCCGTGCGAGCTACTGAGGATGCAGCCCGGGCAGGCACTGCTCCCTGCTGCTTTGTCGGCCTGTCCGACCTGCGTATAATGCTGCTTTGCCAATGAGGAAAACAGCATGCGAGTCCTCCAGAAGGCGCTGACGTTTGACGACGTCCTCCTGGTTCCTGCCCATTCCGCAGTGCTTCCCCGTGACGTCAGCCTGACCACCCGCCTGACCCGCAACATTAGCCTGAACCTGCCGCTGCTTTCCGCCGCGATGGATACCGTGACCGAGGCCAGACTGGCCATTGCCCTGGCCCAGGAAGGCGGCATCGGCATCGTGCACAAAAATCTTTCGCCCAAGGCACAGGCCGCCGAAGTGAGCAAGGTCAAGCGCTATGAGACCGGCGTGCTCAAGGATCCGATCACCATTCCGCCAACCATGACGGTGCGTGAAGTACTCGCCCTGACCCGCGCCCACAAATTCTCCGGCCTGCCGGTGGTTGAAGGCAAGCGTGTCGTCGGCATCGTGACCAATCGCGATTTGCGCTTCGAAACCAATCTTGATCAGCCGGTGCACGCCATCATGACGCCGAAAGAGCGTCTGATCACGGTGCAGGAGGGCGCGACGCTTGAACAGGCCAAGGCGCTGATGCACAAGCACCGTCTGGAGCGCGTGCTGGTCATCAACGACAAATTCGAAATGCGCGGCCTGATGACGGTAAAGGACATTCTCAAGTCTTCCGAACATCCCGATGCCGCCAAGGACAACTTCGGCCGCCTGCTGGTCGGCGCCGCCATCGGCGTTGGCGAAGGTGTCGAAGAGCGTGCCGAGCTGCTCGCTGAAGCGGGCGTCGATGTGCTGGTGGTGGATACCGCCCACGGTCATTCCGAAGGGGTACTGAAGCGCGTCAAGTGGGTCAAGAAGCATTTCCCCAAGGTTGAGGTCATCGGCGGCAACATTGCCACCGCCGATGCGGCCAAGGCGCTGGTCGATCATGGCGCCGACGGCGTCAAGGTCGGTATCGGCCCCGGTTCCATTTGCACCACGCGGATTGTCGCCGGTGTCGGCATGCCGCAGATCTCGGCGGTCGATAACGTTGCGAATGCCATGGCCAAAGGCGGCGTCCCGCTGATCGCCGACGGCGGCATCCGCTACTCGGGCGACATTTCCAAGGCCATCGCCGCCGGCGCACACAGCGTGATGCTGGGCGGCCTGTTTGCCGGCACCGAAGAAGCGCCGGGCGACACCGTGCTGTTTCAGGGCCGCTCCTATAAATCCTATCGCGGCATGGGCAGCATCGGCGCGATGAAGGATGGCGCCGCCGATCGTTATTTTCAGGACGGCTCAAGCGTCGAAAAGCTGGTGCCCGAGGGCATCGAGGGCCGCGTGCCCTACAAGGGCCCGGTCGGCGCGGTGATCCATCAGTTGATGGGCGGGCTGCGTTCTTCGATGGGTTATGTCGGCTGCAAGACGATTGAAGACATGCGATCCAAGGCCGAGTTTGTCGAAATTACTTCGGCGGGCATCCGCGAGTCCCACGTACACGATGTGCAGATCACGCAGGAAGCACCCAACTATCATATTGATTGAACATTTTCACGGGAACCGGGGCGGCTGAGGCCGCCCCGGTTTTTTTGGAGCGCATTTTTCGGATAGCGTCATGGCCCACAAGAAAATTCTCATCCTCGATTTTGGTTCCCAGTACACCCAGTTGATCGCCCGCCGGGTGCGCGAGCAGCAGGTCTATTGCGAGCTGCATCCCTATGATGTTTCCGACGCGTTCATCCGCGAATTTGCGCCGCAGGGAATTATTCTTTCCGGCGGCCCGAATTCCGTTTACGAGGCGGAGGAATGGCGCGCACCGCAAGTCGTGTTCGAGTTGGGTGTGCCGGTGCTGGGCATCTGCTATGGCATGCAGACCATGGCTTCCCAACTGGGCGGCAAGGTCGAAAGCTCCAGCAAGCGCGAATTCGGTTACGCAGAGATACGCGCCCATGGCCATTCGAAATTGTTTGAAGGCATACAGGATCGCGGCAACGCCGAGGGTCACGGCTTGCTCGACGTCTGGATGAGCCATGGTGACAAGGTCACCCAACTGCCGCCTGGCTTCAAGATCATCGCCTCGAATCCGGCGACGCCGATCGCCGGCATTGCCGACGAGGCGCGCAAGTTTTACGCCGTTCAGTTTCATCCCGAGGTGACTCACACCTTCAAGGGCAGCCAACTATTTTCACGCTTCGTGCACGATATCTGCGGCTGCGGCCGCGACTGGAACATGCCTGACTACGTGGCCGAGGCAGTGGCGAAAATCAAGGCCCAGGTCGGTAACGAAGAAGTGATTCTCGGCCTCTCTGGCGGTGTTGATTCCTCTGTAGCGGCCGCACTGATCCACAAGGCCATCGGCGATCAGCTCACCTGCGTCTTCGTCGACAACGGTTTGTTGCGCCTGAACGAGGCCGAGCAGGTGATGAAGACCTTCGCCAACAATCTTGGCGTCAAGGTCGTTCATGTCGACGCCACTGCGCAGTTCATGGGCCACCTCAAAGGCGTGACCGACCCGGAGCAGAAGCGCAAGATCATCGGCCGCGAATTCGTCGAAGTGTTCCAGGCCGAATCGATAAAGCGCGCCAATGCAAAATGGCTGGCACAGGGCACCATCTATCCGGATGTCATCGAATCTGCTGGCGCGAAGACGAAGAAGGCACACACCATCAAGAGCCACCACAATGTCGGTGGCCTGCCCGATACGCTCAAGCTCAAATTGCTTGAGCCGCTGCGCGAACTGTTCAAGGATGAAGTGCGCGAACTGGGCGTTGCGCTTGGCCTGCCGCACGAGATGGTCTATCGCCATCCCTTCCCCGGTCCCGGTCTGGGTGTGCGCATACTTGGCGAAGTGAAACCCGAATTCGCCGATCTGCTGCGTCGTGCCGATGCTATCTTTATCGATGAACTGCGCGCCGCCGACTGGTACGACAAAACCTCACAGGCGTTCGCCGTATTTCTGCCGGTGAAGAGCGTCGGCGTGATGGGCGACGGCCGTACCTACGAATACGTGGTGGCGTTGCGGGCGGTGCAGACGCAGGATTTTATGACGGCCCACTGGGCCGAATTGCCGCACAGCCTGCTGGGCAGGGTGAGCAACCGCATCATCAATGAAGTGCGCGGCATCAACCGCGTGGTCTACGACATTTCGGGGAAGCCACCTGCAACGATAGAGTGGGA
>JANYCD010000087.1 GCA_025360425.1 Sterolibacteriaceae bacterium | reverse complement strand
GGTGTGCAACACAGCGAGTTCAATCCTTCGCCCGCTGCGCCGGTGCACTTTCTCCAGATCTGGCTGGAGCCGGAGCAGGGCGGTATGGCGCCGAGCTACGAGCAGAAGTTTTTTGGCCACGCAGACAAGCGCGGCCGGCTGCGCTTGATCGCGTCACACAGCGGACGCGAGGGCAGCGTCACTGTGCATCAGGATGCGGATGTCTATGCAAGTCTGCTGAATTCGGACGAGCAAGTGTCGCACGCGTTTGCGGCAGGACGGCTTGGGTATGCGCACCTTGTCAGTGGCGCCATTCGCGTCAATGGCATTGCCCTCAAGAGCGGCGATGCGGCCAAAATTGAGGCGGAGCAGGAACTCGTCATCGCCGCCGATGAGGATTCGGAGCTGCTGTTGTTCGATCTGGGCTGAGCGCGACTCTCTTGACCACAGGCCTGCGATCCTTTCTACTGTGCCCGGGTTCAAGGCTTGCGAACATATTCTGCTGATTCGGCTGACCGGGGATGGTCCGGCGGATCACGAGCCTTGAACCACGCTTGTCATTGACGCTTTGTCGGCAATCTATTCAACACTCTTATCAGGACCATTCCATGTCAAACAACACTGAAATTGTCAGCCGTTTCATCGCCGCGTGGGAAGCCCGCAACGTCGATGCGATCATGGCGTTCTTCGCGCCTGACGCGGTCTATCACAACATGCCGATGCCCAGGCTGGTGGGCCATGCGCAGATACGAGAATTCATCCAGCCGTTCGTCGACGGTGCCGACTGGGTTGCTTTCAAGGTTCTGCATTCTGCGGAGAACGCTGCGGGCACGGTGCTGAATGAACGCGTCGACAGCTTTGTGTTGAAAGACGGCAAGAAGCTGGCAATCAAGGTCGTCGGCATTTTCGAATGCTCGGGCGGAAAAATCGTCGCCTGGCGTGACTATTTCGACATGAAGGAATTCGAAGCCCAGATGGCAGGCTAGCCGACGTCTGCATGATGCGGGTGTTCTGATAGCATCCGTCATCAATGTTCGACGTGGTTAGCCCATGCGCCTGCCTTCACGCAGTTCCTTCCTCATTGCGCTGTTTGTTCTGGCGCTGGTCTATCTGTTGGGTACATGGCTGTTGTTGCCGCGTGTGCTGCAGTCGCAGGCCGAGAAGTTCATCTCTGAAAAAACGGGCCATCGTCTTACCATGGACCGGCCCGAATTCAACCCTTTCAAACTCAGCCTGACGCTCCATAACCTGCATCTGGTGCAGCCGGACGGTGCACCGCTGTTGGCCTTCAAGGAACTGCTGGTCGACTTTTCCACCACCAGCATTGTACGTCGCGCCTGGGTGTTCGATGCCATCAGTCTGGATGGCCTTGAGGCCAATGTCATTGAGTTGCCCGGCGACAAACTCAACTGGAGCGCGTTGCTCGAATCGTTGCAAGGCAAGCCAGCCAAACCACAACCAGCAGCGCCGATGACACGGCTGGAAGTTACCAGTTTGTCCATCACTGGCGGCGCTATCGCACTTGCAGATCAACGCACCAATCCGGGATTTGCGACCCGTATTCAGCCGCTCGATCTGCATCTCGAAGATCTTTCCACCTTGCCCGATGACAAGGGACGCTATCGGCTGTCGGCAAATACCGACTTTGGCGCCAGGATATTGTGGCAGGGCGACATGACACTCAATCCGCTGGCCGTCAGCGGACACTTCGATGTCGAAGAGGTATCGCTCGCCAAGCTGTCGCCGCTGATCAAACTGCCCTTGCGCATGGCGCCGCCGCAAGGCACGGCGGGGTTGTCAGCCAACTATCGACTCAGCGAATCGGGTGGGCAGGTTGATCTGGTACTCGATCAGCTTGAAGCCAGACTTGCCGGTCTCACGTTACGCACGGCAAAGGATACGTTACCGCTGCTTGCGCTCGACAGCATCGTGCTCAAGGATGGTCGCTTCGATTTACGTCAGCGCAACGTCACCATCGGCTCGGTGGTACTCGCGGGTGGTGGCGTGAATCTTTTGCGCGATGGGCAAGGCCGGCTGAATGTGCTGGACATGCTGCCGCTGCCTGAATCAAACGCTGCTCCGCTGACCAGGCAGACAGAAGTGCCCGCGCAGCCGCAGGCGACTTCGACTGGCTGGCACTACCGCGTCGATCACGTTGCATTGAGCGGCTTGCGCGCCGATTTTCACGATCAGACAATTTCTCCAGCGGCGCAAGTCGGCCTGCAGGACATCGCAGTAAACATCGACGATATTAGCGACAAGCTCGACACGTCATGGCCGCTGCATGCATGGTTCAATGCCAGTGCCGGCGGGCGCTTTGAAGCGGAAGGCACAGTCGTTGCCGCAACGCCGTCGGTCGATATGCAGATCAAGCTTGTCGACCTGTCGCTCACGGCGGTACAGCCCTATCTCGGTGCGGTCACCACGCTGACGCTGGCCAACGGCGCCGTCTCGGCCGAAGGTCGGGCGCGCTATGGTCCCGATGTAACTGGCTACAGCGGCATGCTCACGGTGAACAACCTGCGGCTGACGGAAGATGGCACCAAGGCCGACTTCATGGTCTGGAAGTCGCTGACGGCGCGCAAGATCGAAGCCACGCCGGCGGCGTTGCAGATCGGTGACCTTGCCCTTGTTGGCCTCGATACGCAATTGATCATCGCCAAGGACAAGACGATCAATCTCTCGCGGGTAGTTCGACCACGGCCCGTTGCTGTAGCAACTGCGGCACCAGCACCATCTGCTGCCATTGCCACATCGCCCGCCAGCGCACCGCCTTATCGCCTCGACATTGATCGCCTGCGTATTGCCGGCAGTGAAATGGAGTTCGCCGATTATTCACTGGCGTTGCCATTTGGCACGCGCATTCATCATCTGCATGGCACGGTCAACGGCCTCTCGTCGCGACCCGGTGCGCCTGGTCAGATCGAACTGAATGGTCAGGTCGACGATTACGGCGTGGCCCATGCAGCAGGTCAAGTCAATCTGTTTGATCCCACCGACTATATGGATTTGAAAGTCATCTTCAGCAATATCGAGATGACGCGGTTGACGCCGTATACGGCCACCTTTGCCGGCCGCAAGATCGAATCGGGCAAGCTCTCGCTCAACCTCGACTACAAGATCAAGCACCGCCAGATGATTGGCAACAACAAGGTGATCATGGATCAACTGGTGTTGGGCGAGCGCGTGAAAAGTCCAGAGGCCAAGGACCTGCCCCTCGATCTCGCCATCGCGCTGTTGCAGGATTCCGATGGCCGCATCGATCTCGGCCTGCCGGTGTCGGGCAGTCTTGATGATCCGCAGTTCAGCTTTGGCGGCATTGTCTGGAAAGTGATCGTCAATGTATTGACCAAGGCGGTTACGTCACCGTTCCGCGCACTCGGTGCCTTGTTCGGCAGTGACCAGGGCTTTGATGCGATCACGTTTGAGGCCGGCCGCGCGCGGCTGTCTCCACCGGAACGCGAAAAGGTGGTCAAGCTCGCCGGATCCATGGGCAAGCGTCCCGCGCTCGCGATTGCCGTGCATGGCACCTACGCCGATACCGACCGTGTCGCCATTCAGGATCTGCAACTGCGCCGTGCAGTGGCCGACAAGGCCGGATATCAGGTTGATCCGCAGGGCGACCCCGGTCCCATGTCCACCGGCCAACCAAAAACACAGTCGGCGCTCGAAGACTTGTTTGTCGATCGTGTCGGTCGGGGCGAGCTGGTTGCGCTGAAGGAAGGTTTCCGTTCGGCCAACCCTGGCCAACTGGAAGAGGGCAAGGCGGGCAAGTTGATTTCGCGTCTCAGTACCGTGTTCAGCGACAAGCATGACCTGACGGAAAGCGAAGTCGCCAGGCTCAAGGGCGCTGATTTTCATACCGTGCTTTACCAGCGGCTGCGCGACAAGGAGATCGTTACCGACGAGCGCCTGCTAGCGCTGGCCAGGGCACGCGGCGAAGCCGTGATGGCGGAAATGAAAACCGCCGGCGCGCCGGCGGATCGCGTTACGTTGCTAGCGCCGCAAAAGGTCGACGCCACCGACAATGATGTTCCACTCAAGATGGAAATGATGACCGCGACAAAAATTTCGGCTCCACCACCGGCGGTCGCTGCGACTCCAGCAAGTTCGAATTAAAAAAATCCATCAGTTGCCGGTTGATGACTTGCGGCTGTGGATATCGTTGACCCGTATCGGTGTGTCCCTTGGCGCACAGACGCTGCCGATTGATAATGCTATCTTTTATACTGGCCGGTAACACACCGGCATAACACACAAATTCGGGAGTGCGGTTTTGGTTCAAAGCGTACTATTCTGCTTTGAACTTGCGCCATCACTTTGGGGAAGCACATGGCATCGTATGTAGATAGTAATTTGATGTCTGGCGAGACGGTCGTGTATCGGAGCCATGTAAGCAAATGGTCCCTTGGTTGGCTTATCTTCTTCGGTATCTTGCTGCTTCCAGCGTTCGGTTTGGGTTTGATATTTTTTGGTTGGGCCTATATCGCCTACAAGACAACGGAGTTCGCAGTGACCGACAAACGACTCATCGCGAAAACCGGACTGGTCTCCCGCAACACCGTTGAGATGTTTCTGGATAAAGTCGAAAGCCTGAATGTGTCGCAAACTGTCCTGGGCCGGATTCTGGACTATGGCACTGTGACCATTCGTGGCACCGGATCGACTTCCGAGCCCATCAATAATATTTCTGCCCCGCTTGTTCTCCGCAAGCATTTTATGGAAGCAGCAGATTTATACCGCCAAAAGGTTTAGGGTAAGGCACGCTTGAAGTCTTTTGAGCCTTGTAATGGAGTAAAAATGAAAATGAAGTTTCTGTGGTTGGTGTGTGTCCTGGTGACTACAGCGCAAGCCGCATCGCTTGATCTGAACGTACCACTTCCGCTGGTCTTCAAGCCCACCCTGCAACAGACTAAAGCGGCGCACCTTGCGGCTGACGTGCTGACCCGGTACCACTACAAAGCGGTGCCACTCGACGATGCCATGTCGGAGAAGATATTCGATCGTTATTTGAAGTCGCTTGATCCGGAGAAACTATTTTTCGTTCAGTCCGACATTGATCGTTTAACAGGTCTTCGCACTCAGCTCGACGACGCCATAATCAACGACGATCTCAAGGCCCCCTTTACCATTTTCAATCTCTACGCACAGCGATTATCCGAGCGCTTTGCTTATGCCCGAACCTTACTCAAGACAGGGTTTGATTTTCGGCGAAATGAGGGTTATCAATACGAGCGCGAAAAAGAACCTTGGCCGAAAACCGAAGCGGAAATGCGCGAAGTATGGCGGAAGCGTGTCAAGAATGACTGGCTGCGGCTCAAACTCGCCGGGAAGGACGACAAGAGCATCGTCAAAACTCTGGATAAGCGTTACGTGGGTTCCATTAAACGCATTGCTCAACTAAAGAGCCAGGATGCCTTTCAGGCTTTCATGAACGCCTATACCATGGCCATTGAGCCCCACACGAACTACATGGGCCCCCGGGCAGCTGAGGACTTCGACATATCGATGAAACTTTCCCTGGTCGGGATAGGCGCAGGGCTGGCGGAGAAGGACGACTACACCACGATTCGGGAACTCATCGCGGGTGGTCCTGCAGCCCTTTCGGGTCAACTCAAGATCGGAGACCGCATTGTGGGGGTCGCCGAAGGCGAGGACGGCACCATGACAGATATCCAGGGGTTACGCCTTGACGATACTGTTGCGCTGATTCGGGGCACAGCGGATACGACCGTCCTGCTTGATGTGCTCCCTGTTGACGCGAGCCCGGATGGGAAACACCGGCGCGTTTCTCTGATCCGGAAAAAGATCACCCTTGAACAGCAATCCGCCAAGAAATCTGTTATTCCGGTGACGGACGGAAGTACCACTCGTCAAATAGGCGTGATATCTCTGCCTGCTTTCTATGAAGATACGCAGGCGCGACAACAAGGTGACCAGAATTTCAAAAGCGCAACGCGTGATGTAGCGCATCTGTTGGACGAGCTGAGAAAGCAAAACATTGACGGTTTGGTGGTGGACCTGCGAAATAACGGTGGTGGTTCATTGGCGGAAGCCATTGAACTCACCGCCTTGTTTATCGGACAAGGGCCCGTGGTGCAACAGCGTGACGCCAAAGGTAAGGTTGTTATTGAGGGGGACCCCAATCTCGGCGTCGCGTGGAGTGGTGCTCTTGGCGTGCTGATTAACCGGGGCTCGGCATCGGCATCGGAGATATTTGCCGCTGCGATTCAGGACTATGGCCGTGGGTTGATTATCGGCGAATCCAGTTTTGGCAAAGGCACCGTGCAAACCATGATCGATCTTGATCAGATCGCAAAAAATGACAAACCAACATTCGGCGAACTGAAATTGACCATCGCTCAGTTTTTCCGAATCAATGGAGGCACCACGCAACTGCGGGGTGTAACGCCGGATATCAGCTTTCCTGCTGTCACCGACGCTGAAAACTTTGGTGAATCAAGCTTTGACAACGCCTTGCCCTGGATGCAAGTCCCGGCTGCCCGCTATTCACCGATCGGTGACCTGAAATATCTGCAACCCGCTCTGTTGACACGCCATGAAGCGCGCGTAAAGGGTGACAAGAGTTTCATTTGCCTGCAGGAAAGCATTTCCAATTTCAACCTTCAGAGAAAAAAGAACCTGATTTCACTGAACGAATCGGAGCGACGCAAGGAACGTGATGCCGAAGAGGTCCGGATCGCGTCGTGCGCGGCGGGGAAAGATGAGGGTGCGAATCCCCCGGAAGCTGCTGTTGCCGAGAACGCCGCCGGCAACAAAGGAGCGATTCTGGATGATGGCCTGCAGG
Source organism: Sterolibacteriaceae bacterium (assembly GCA_025360425.1). Taxonomy (GTDB): domain Bacteria; phylum Pseudomonadota; class Gammaproteobacteria; order Burkholderiales; family Rhodocyclaceae; genus JANYCD01. Next base: position 37,340 of record JANYCD010000087.1, on the reverse strand, counting down.
CAAATGAACGTAGCCTGGCCAATGAGCAGGCGGCTGAAAAATCAGGCAAGAATGCCAAGGATGTCTTGCTCAATGAAGCCGCCCATATCCTGGGTGACGAAGTGGACCTGCTGCAACGTAATGCTAGGTTCGTCGCTGGGGCCGTGCCTCCCGTCCCGCTATCAGCAGGGCCATGAGCGTCAATAGTGCTGCGGCGGATAAGTAGAAGCCGACAAAATTAAGCCCGTAATTTCTGGCCAGCCACGTGGCGGTATAAGGGGCCAGCGATGCACCCAATATTCCGGCAAGGTTGAATGTGAGCGACAGCCCTGTATAGCGCACCTCCGTCGGAAATAGCTCGGAAAGCACGCTACCCAGAGGGCCATAAGTCATTCCCATCAGCCCCAAGCCAAGCGAAAGAAAAACGGTAATCAATCCCAAATCGCCGGAGCCAAACATTGGCGCGAACAGCGATCCAAATAAAGCAATCGCAGCTGAAACCACCATCAAAGTAAGACGACCACCGTACCGGTCGGCCAATACCGCAGAAATTGGAATCGTCAATCCGAAGAACAACACGGACAACAATTGAACCAACAAGAAATCCGGTCGGGAAAACTTGAGCATGGTCGTGGCCCAGCTCATGGAGAAAACCGTCATCAGGTAGAACAGCACGAAGGTTGAAACTGCCATCAATGTACCCAGGATCAGCATTCGACCATGGCGCCGAAATACCACAAAAATTGGCAGCTTGACGCGTTTGTTGGTGTCTGACACTTTTATAAACGCCGGGGTTTCAGTAATCCTTAATCGCACGTAAAGACCTACGATTACCAGGATTGCACTGGCCAGAAAAGGGATGCGCCAGCCGACGCTGAAAAACTGCTCGTCTGTAAGCCAATGGCTCAGCAGCAGGAACACGCCTCCCGATAGCAAAAAGCCGATTGGGGCACCCAACTGGGGAAACATTCCGAACCAGGAACGTCGTCCTGGTGGAGCGTTTTCAATTGCAAGCAACACTGCACCACCCCATTCGCCCCCAAGGCCGAGTCCCTGGCCAAATCGGCACAAGGCCAATAGCAACGGTGCCAAGGAGCCAATAGCCGCGTAAGTGGGCAGAAGCCCGATAGCCACGGTTGATATTCCCATGGTCAGCAATGCAGCGACCAGCGTTGCTTTACGACCGATGCGATCCCCGAAATGGCCAAAAAAAGCCGAACCGATGGGCCGTGCGAAAAAAGCGATGGCAAACGTTGCCAATGACTCCATCATCGCGGCAGCGGGATCCGATGCCGGAAAAAATAATTTCGGAAAGACCAGTACCGCAGCATTGGCGTAAGTGTAGAAATCGAAGAATTCGATCGTATTGCCAATCAAACTCGCAAACAATATTCGCCTGACAGGATTTTCCACTACAAACCTCATTGTTCAATCAAAGAAGCATTATTGTTGAGACGTCTGCTTGAAGCTGCTGACTGTTTTGGAAATCCCTTTGAGATATACAAAAGAAAAACGCCGTCACTTGGACGGCGTTGAATGTTACTGGACAACGTGTTGGACGGCTACGGGGAGAATGATGCCGGTTATGTATGAAGAACCCTCTGCGGATGCGAGGCATACATTAGCAGGCGCCATTTCCTCCAGTTGGGCCGGCCTGCTCATCGGGTTCGCTTAGCCGAACTCGACTGGCACCGTAAAAATACAAAGCGGATAGTCGAGACCGCGATGAGTGACCTGGATTGCTTTACGCGCCGTCTGGCGAACGCATGTATCCGACCTACTCACGCAAGAACGGGCGCAAGTACCACTACTACGTGTCCAAGTCGGAGAGCCGATTTGGTGCACCAGGCAAGACCTACGAGCGCCTGCCGGCCCCCGAGATTGAGAGTGCGGTGATCGCGCAGATCCGCACCGTGCTGACCAGCCCCGAGTCGATTGCATCGGTGGTGCGGTGTATTCAGCGCAATGGGGATCAAATTGACAAGTCGACCACGGTGATGGCGATGGGGCGACTGAACGATGTGTGGGAACAATTGTTTCCGGCCGAACGCCATCGAATTGCGAATCTGATGATTGATCGCATAGACCTTGTCCACACGGGCGAGGTTCAGGGCATCAAGGTGAAATGGCGCGAAATTGGCTGGAACGCGCTGATTGGGGAATTCGCGCCCAGCGGCATCGGTGCCGAAATGCTGGAGGCAGAAGCCTGATGGATGACTCACTGGAAACCTTCGTGCCATTGTTGTTTCGTCGCAAGGGGTCAAGGCGCTTGGTTACGGACGACCGCCATGTCCACGACGTGACGCTGCTGAAGGGCTGGCGCGGGGCTTTTATTGGCAGCATCTGGTCGACACCGGGGCGATGCAAAGCGGCTCAGACGTCGCTCGGGCAGAAGGCCTGGACCCGTCCGTGCCCAACGAGCTGATGCGCCTCACCCTGCTGGCGCCCGATATCATCGAGCTTTTGATGACCGGCCGGCAGCCGCGCAGAATGAACCTGATCTGGTTTCAGCGAAACCCGATACCTGTGGATTGGGAGGCTCAACGCCAGATCGTGCAGCGATTTAAGGAGGATGCATGAGCAGAAAACACCGGGGGCGGTACCAGGGTGACGCCGTCACGTATCAATTGCCGTCACCTGCCGGCGGCGTGCAACTGGAAACTTTTGTGCCCTGGACTTTGGTGAAGCGCGGCATAAAAATGAAAATCATCACGCCGTTGGATGCGCCACAGGAATTCATGGAAGAGGCGCGCAGGGAGCAACATGCTCGCGATTCGGAGCAAGACACTGCACTGCTGCGCGCCCTTGGGCTGGCCTATCACTGGCAGCGGTTGCTGGATGAAGAACGGTTTGGATCGGTGGCAGAAATCGCTGCGGCCGAGGATATTAATGTGACGCAGGTGCGCCGCCTGATGCGGCTGACCTTACTTGCGCCGGTGGTCATGGAACGCTTGGCCGGCACGTCGGAAACGGCGCTGGAGCAGTTGATGCGATGCCCGTGGCCCGCCACGTGGAAAGACCAGGTCAGGGTACTTTTGCCAACCGTTTGAGAATGACACCCACGTTCCAGCTACCGCCTCCGGGCGGTTTTTTTTCGATTTCTCGGCTCTCAGTCGCCGCCTGTACAGCAGTTTCTAATTACAACCCACACCGCGCAAACCCGCATGAATACTGAGTGTAGTGTCGAAAGCGCGCGCGAGGCAAACAGAGAAAACTGCGAGCAGAGAGACTGCCAACGTGCAAAAACTGGTGCGGTAGCGCGGGTGACGCGCGCGAGGCAATGGCCGGAAACCGCGCCAACACTGGGGCTTCGGACAAAAAAATCCCAACCGATAAGAGTTGGGATTTCAAATTATGGTGGAGGCGGCGGGAATTGAACCCGCGTCCGCAAGCCCTCTACAGACAGTTCTACATACTTAGCCTCGTCATTTGATTTAGCCTGTCGTACGCCGCCGGGCAAGCTGGCGACAGGCGATCCGCTGAATTTTCGTGATCCGCCGCGCGGCAAGGCGGATCCTTATCTCACGTTAATGACTCTGCTGTCGCTTGCGCAACCCGGCCCGTGAGCAGTCCGGTGCAGAGCCAGCCGGTATTAAGCGGCTAGAGCGAAACGCTCGTCGTTGGCGTTTGTGGTTTTCCAGATGGATTTACGAGGTCACTGGCCCTCGGTATGCACTGCGCTGCTTTGTAACCCACGTCGAAGCCAAGTCGCCCCCATGTGGTACTGCTTAAGATGGCGCCGCAACCTTAAAGTTTCGTAAAGTTCAGGCACTACCGGATTTTAGCACGCGGACTTGATCAGCCTGAGCACATCGGCGGGATTCGCTGCGATGCCATCGGCCTTCCATTGTTCGATGGGCAGCCCCTCGCCGAGATAACCCCAGGCGGCAGCAATGGTACGGATGCCGGCGGCGTGGCCGGCTTGCACGTCGCGCAGGTCGTCGCCGATGTAGAGCGCGTATTGCGGATTGACGCCAGCCAGTCGGCATGCCAGCAACATGGGCTCGGGATGGGGTTTGGGATTGGGCGTGGAGTCGCCGCTGACGACACAAATGGCGCGTTTTGCGAGGCCAAGACCGGCCACAACCTGTCGGGTATATCTTTCGATCTTGTTGGTGACGATGCCCCAACGCAATGTCGCGGCCTCGATGCCGGCCAGCAATTCCGACATCCCGTCAAACAGCCGACTGTCGACACAGATGTGCTGTTCGTAGAGTTCGAGAAAACGCTGTTTCAGGCGCGGGTAATCGGCACTTTCCGCAGTGAGTCCGAAGCCGGCACCGATCAACGCGCGCGCACCGCCTGAGACGTGCCGGCGCAGCAGCGGCATGGGGAGTGGCACGCGGCCTTCTTCCAGCAGCAGGCGGTTGAGGGCGCCGCCCAGATCCGGCGCGGTGTCGGCCAGTGTGCCGTCGAGATCGAAAAGTACCGCCTCGATCACGACTTGACAGTACGCATCAAATAATTGACGCGGGGGTCGTTGTTGAGCGAGTAGATTTTGGTGAGGGGGTTGTAACCCATGCCAATGATTTCACCGACCTGCAGCCCGCCGTCACGGCAGTAGTGCGCGAGTTCGGCGGGGCGGATGAGTTTGGCGTAGTCGTGGGTACCGCGCGGCAGCAGGTTGAGCACATATTCGGCGCCGATCACGGCTTGAAGATAGGCCCTGAGGTTGCGGCTGATGGTGGAGAAGAACACCGTGCCTGCGGGTTTTACCAGAGTGGCGCAGGCTTTGACGATGCTGGCCGGGTCGGGCACATGCTCCAGCATTTCCATGCAAGTCACCACATCGAAGGTACCCGGCTGTTCGATTGCCAGTTCCTCGACGGCGATTTTGCGGTACTCGACCTGGCGGCCGCTTTCCAGCAGGTGCAGGCGTGCTACGGCGAGCGCCTTGTCACCAAGATCAATGCCGGTAACGCTGGCGCCGCGCTCGGCCATGCCTTCGGACAGCAGTCCGCCGCCGCAGCCAACATCAAGTACGCGCTTGCCCTGCAGTGCAGTACTTTTGTTGATCCAGTCGAGCCGCAGGGGATTAATGTCGTGCAGGGCCTTGAACTCGGAGTTTGGATCCCACCAGCGGTGGGCAAGTTCGCTGAACTTGGCGAGTTCCTGCGGATCGGAATTGGTGGGGGCTGTAGTGACCATGGGATGCAGTTTATCCAATAAAAAAGGCCCTGCAGCGCAGGGCCTTTTTTTACATCGGCAGAACCGGACTTACTTGGTGGACTTGGTGCCGATGATTTCGATGTCAACACGACGGTCTGGCTGCAGGCAGGCGATGACCTTCTTGCTCTTCTTGCCTAAGCATTCGTCCGGCTTGGTCTTGGGTTGTTTCTCGCCCTTGCCTTCGGCGTAGACACGGTTGGCATCTACCCCCTTGGCAACCAGATAACTCTTGACCGCATTGGCGCGTTTATCGGACAACTTCTGGTTATAGGTATCGGAGCCGAAACGGTCGGCGTGCCCGGTGGCGATAATGGCTTCGAGCTTGATGGCGCCCAGCTTCGACGCCAAATCGTCAAGCTTCGCCTTGCCTTCGGGACGCAGCGTGGCTTTGTCAAAGTCGAACAGGGCGTCGGCGGCCAGCGTGATCTTGTCGGCGGAAGGTTTCACTACAGGCGCCACGGCCGGCTGCGCTGGCGGAGTAGGTGCTGCGGGCGCCTCGCACTTGTCTTTAAGGTTGGCATCCGCCATCAAAATATCCTTGTCGCAATAGCAGCCGGCGGGGAATTCTCCACCGACCACCGGCGTGTTGGCGGCCAGTTCCTTGGTCCAGTAGCCAGTGCGCCAGCACAGCCCGGTACCGCTGCGGGCGATTACACCGCGAACATCGATGACATAGGGCAAGGGTGTGCTGCTATTGACGTCAAGCACAATGTCCTTGACCGGAGAAATCTGGGCCAGCGCAGGAAGGGTCAAACCGAATAGTGTGCCAAGCAGAACGGACGTACGGACAAACGTTGATTTCATGATGATGCCTTTCGTAACTTTGATTACCGGAAAACCTGTGCATGACAGGCCTGCTCAGGCCTGCACATCACGATCTGATGGTATTTTGCCATACCGTTGCGATTTCCATCAACTTTGACATATCAATGTCATGTAACTGTCCGGCGCTTACAACAGGTCTGCCAGCCACCCAGACATGACTGACATTTTCCCGTCCGGCGACATAGATCAAGTGCGAAGCCGGATCAAAACACGGCTGAAGCATCCAGTCGTCGATTCGTACAGCGCACAGATCGGCCTCCTTGCCTGGCACCAGTGAACCGATTTTGCCGTCCAGTCCAAGCGCTGCTGCGCCTTCCAGGGTTGCCATGCCGAGCAGGGTATGGGCGTCCAGCACGGCGGCATCTTCGCTGACGAGCTTCCCCAGCAGGCCGGCGTGGCGCATTTCCTGAAACAGATCGAGGCGGTTATTGCTGGCGGCGCCATCGGTGCCCAGCCCGACGCGAACCCCCTTGGCCAGCGCCGCTGCGACGGGTGCGCCGCCGCTGGCCAGTTTCATGTTTGAAGTAGGGCAATGGGCGATGCTGCTGCCGTACTTCGCCAGCAGATCGATTTCTTCGGCATTAAGGTGCACGCCATGCACGGCGATCAGGCCCGGACCCAACAAACCTATACGGCGCAAGCGCTCGAGCGGCCTGACGCCATATTGCCGGAGGCTCTCGTCGATTTCACCGCGGGTTTCATGCACGTGAATGTGGATCGACAAGTCGAGCTGCCCGGCCAGCGTTGCAATGCGCTCGAAGCTGCGATCCGAGACCGAATAGGGCGCGTGAGGCGCCAGGCAAAAGCTGATCAGCGATTCGTCCCGATAGCGATCGCGTACCGCCAGCCCTTTGGCCAGATAGTCGTCGGGATCGGTGGCATAAGCAGTGGGGAACTCAATGGTAATGATGCCGATGGCGGCGCGCATGCCCGAACGCTGCATGGCCTCAACGCTGGCTTCGGGGAAGAAATACATATCATTGCAGCAGGTGATGCCACCGCGCAGCATCTCAGCCGTCGCCAGCAGTGTGCCGTCACGGACAAAATCCGCCGAAACATGTCTCGCTTCGGCTGGCCAGATTTTTTCCTGTAGCCAGCGCATCAGCGGCAGATCGTCGGCATAGCCCCGCAGCAAGGTCATGGCGGCATGGGTGTGCAGATTGACCAGGCCGGGCATCAGCACGTGGCCAGGCAGCGAAACGCGTTGCTCTGGCGCAAAACATGTTTCGGCCTCGGTAATGGGCATCAAGGCGACGATGTGTCCGCGATCCACCGCCAGTGCGTGGTTTTCCAGAACGACCCCTTTCGGCTCGATCGGAATGATCCATCGTGCCTCGATCAACAGGTCGATCTTGCGGGGTGAGGGTGAGGTTTCGAGTGGGCTTGTCATTGCCCGATTTAATCAAACTACTCAATCGGATACAACAAGTATCTGGCGAGTGCCAGGGCAGGTTCCGGGTGTGCCGTAAGGGGCGGATAAAGCTGGTCGGCATGGTAAAATCTCATCCTTTCGGCCGGACATAAAAACAGCATCAGCCTATGACTTCAACATTCGCCAAAGAAACCCTGCCGATCAGCCTGGAAGACGAGATGCGCCACTCCTACCTCGATTACGCGATGAGCGTAATCGTGGGGCGGGCGCTGCCCGATGTGCGCGACGGACTGAAGCCGGTTCACCGCCGTGTATTGTTCGCGATGCACGAACTTTCCAACGACTGGAACAAGGCCTACAAGAAGTCGGCGCGTATCGTCGGCGATGTCATCGGTAAGTATCATCCCCACGGCGACACCGCGGTTTATGACACCATCGTGCGCATGGCGCAGAGTTTTTCGTTGCGCTACATGCTGGTGGACGGCCAGGGCAACTTCGGCTCGGTCGACGGCGACAACGCGGCCGCAATGCGTTACACCGAAATTCGCATGGCGCGCATCGGCCACGAGTTGCTGGCCGATCTGGACAAGGAAACGGTCGACTTCGGCCCCAACTACGACGGTTCCGAGCAGGAGCCGTTGATCCTGCCCTCGCGCATTCCCAATCTGTTGATCAATGGCAGCTCCGGTATTGCGGTGGGCATGGCGACCAACATTCCGCCGCACAATCTCGACGAGGTGGTAGCGGCGTGCCTGGCTCTGTTGGCCGATCCCGAGCTGGACATTGAAGAACTGATCAAGATCATTCCGGCGCCGGACTTTCCCACCGCCGGTCTGATCTATGGCACGGGTGGGGTGCGCGATGGCTACCTGACCGGCCGTGGCCGCGTCATCATGCGCGCCCGCACCCATTTCGAGGATCTGGAAAAAGGCAACCGTCAGGCCATCATCGTCGACGAGCTGCCGTACCAGGTTAACAAGCGCACGCTGCTGGAGAAAATCGCCGAGCTGGTCAACGACAAAAAGATTGAGGGCATCTCCCATTTGCAGGATGAGTCCGACAAGTCGGGCATGCGCGTGGTGATCGAGCTCAAGCGCGGCGAAGTCGCCGAAGTCGTGCTCAACAATCTCTACAAGCAGACGCAGTTGCAGGACACCTTCGGCATGAACATGGTGGCCCTGGTTGATGGCCGTCCGCAACTGCTCAACCTCCGGCAGATGTTGGTTGCCTTCCTCGCCCACCGACGCGAGGTGGTGACGCGACGCACGGTGTTTGAACTAAAAAAGGCACGGGAGCGCGGCCACATCCTCGAAGGGTTGGCGGTGGCGTTGTCCAATGTTGACGAAATCATCGCCCTGATCAAGGCGGCGCCGACACCGGCCGATGCCAAGCGTGGATTGATGGGACGGTCATGGCATTCGGCATTGGTCGCCGACATGCTGGCGCGTGCCGTGTCTGCCGAGGCTTCACGTCCTGATGGCCTGGCGGCCGAGTTCGGCATGTCGCCGCAAGGCTATCTGCTCTCCGATGCGCAGGCTCAGGCCATTCTTGAACTGCGTTTGCAACGTTTGACCGGTCTAGAACAGGACAAGATTGTCAGCGAGTACAAGGAAGTGATGGAGCAGATCGCCGATCTGCTCGACATTCTGGCGCGACCGGAACGCATCACGCAGATCATCGGTGACGAACTCACCGCGATCAAAACGCAGTTCGGCGACAAACGTCGTTCCGAGATCATACTCAACACTGCCGACATCAATATCGAGGATCTGATCGCGCGTGAGGACATGGTGGTGACCATGTCGCACGGCGGCTACATCAAACGCCAGCCACTGGCCGACTATCGTGCGCAAAAGCGTGGTGGACGTGGCAAGCAGGCGGCGTCGGTGAAGGAAGATGACTTTGTCGACCATCTGTTCGTCGCCAACACGCATGACTTCATGCTGTGCTTCTCCAGTCGCGGACGGGTGTACTGGCTCAAGGTCTACGAAGCGCCGGAAGGCCAGCGCAATGCGCGTGGCAAGCCGATCGTGAATTTGTTCCCGCTGGAAAAAGACGAGAAGATCACCGCGGTGCTGCCGGTCAAGGAATTCGACGCGCAGCATTTCATCTTCATGGCCACGGCCATGGGTACGGTTAAGAAGACGCCGCTCACCAGCTTCGCCAATCCGCGCAAGGCCGGCATCATCGCGGTCGGCCTGGACAATGGCGATCACCTGATCGGTGTTGCCATTACCGACGGACACTGCGATGTGATGCTGTTCTCCGATTCCGGCAAGGCGGTGCGTTTCGACGAGGACGATGTACGTCCGATGGGCCGCGAGGCACGCGGTGTACGCGGCATGAATTTGGAAGAGGGACAGCGCGTAATCTCGATGCTGGTCGCCGACAGCGAAAGTTATTCTGTGTTGACTGCGACCGAGAACGGCTTCGGCAAGCGCACGCCAATTGCCGAGTACACGCGGCACGGACGTGGCACCAAGGGCATGATCGCGATCCAGACTTCCGATCGCAACGGCAAGGTGGTCGCGGCGGTGCTGGTGCAGGCCGGCGAGACGACCGAGGAAATCATGCTGATTTCCACTGGTGGTGTATTGATCCGTACCCCGGTCACGGACATCCGCGAGATGAGCCGGTCGACCCAGGGCGTGACCCTGATCAACCTGGATGACGGCACGCTGCTGGCCGGCATCGAAAAAGTCATAGAAACCGAAGAAGAGGAGCAAGACGAAGAATGAGCCGAGCAATCAATTTCAGCGCAGGCCCCGCCGCGCTCCCCGCCGAGGTGTTGAGTCAGGCCGCCGAGGAAATGCTTGACTGGCACGGTTGCGGCCAGTCGGTCATGGAAATGAGCCATCGCGGCAAGGAGTTCATCTCCATTGCCGAGGCGGCGGAAGCCGATTTGCGCGAGTTGCTGGCGATACCCGCCAACTATAAGGTGCTGTTCCTGCAGGGCGGTGCCACGCTCCAGTTCGAGATGATTCCCATCAACCTTTTGTGCGGTAAGACTTCTGCCGACTACGTGAGTACCGGCGAATGGGCGAAAAAGGCCATCAAGGAAGCCAGGCCTTTCTGTGACGTCAATGTCATCGCCAGCAGCGAAGACAAGAACTTCAGTTATGCACCGGGTCAGTCGACGTGGAAGCTGAACAAGAAGGCCGCCTACGTGCATTACACCGCCAACGAAACCATCGGCGGCGTCGAATTCCATTGGGTGCCTGAAGTTGGTGATGTACCACTGGTGTGCGACATGTCGTCGAACATTCTTTCCAAGCCGGTGGATGTGGCGAAGTACGGCTTGATCTACGCCGGCGCGCAAAAGAATATCGGTCCGGCGGGTTTGACCATCGTCATCGTGCGCGATGATCTGATCGGCAAGGCAGTACCGACACCACCGACCATGCTCGACTACAAGACCCACGCTGACAACGATTCGATGTTCAACACGCCACCGACCTATGCGATCTACATCGCCGGGCTGGTGTTCAAGTGGTTGAAGAGGCATGGCGGTCTTGCGGCCATGCAAAAAAAGAACATCGAAAAAGCCAATTTTCTCTACAACTACATCGACCAGAGCAAGTTCTTCCACAACCCGGTGCGCGTCACCGATCGTTCGCGCATGAATGTGCCATTCACGCTGCAGGACGAAGCCCTTGATGAAGAGTTTCTGAAAGGCGCCAAGGCGCGTGGCATGGTGCAGTTGAAGGGCCATCGCTCGGTCGGCGGCATGCGCGCCTCGATTTATAACGCGATGCCGATTGAAGGCGTGCAGGCGTTGGTCGATTACATGCGTGAATTCGAAATCAAGCATGGCAACTGAAATGGCTGAAAAATTTCAGGTACTGATACTCAACCAGATATCAGCAACGGGCATGAAGCGTCTGCCGGTCGAACGTTATGTCGCCGGCAAGGACATCAAGAGTCCGGATGCCGTGCTGGTAAGGTCCGCCGACATGCATGCCATGGATATTGCCAGGAGCGTGCAGGCCATCGGCCGCGCCGGGGCCGGTACCAACAACATCCCGGTCAAGGCGATGAGCGCGCGTGGCGTGCCCGTGTTCAATGCGCCCGGCGCCAACGCCAATGCGGTGAAGGAACTGGTGCTCGCCGGTATGCTGCTTGCCGCTCGAAATTTGCCGGCGGCGCTGCAGTTCGTCGGCGGTCTCGACAAGGCCGATCCAGACATGGAAAAGAAGGTCGAGGATGGCAAAAAGAATTTTGCCGGCTACGAACTCGCCGGCCAGACGCTGGGTGTGATTGGCCTTGGAAAAATTGGATGCCTGGTCGCTGATGCCGCCATCAAGCTCGGCATGAACGTGTACGGCTACGATCCCGAAATCACCGTCGATGCCGCTTGGAGCCTGCCTTCACAGGTCAAGCGGGCGGTCAGTGTTGCCGATGTGCTGAAGCACGCGCAGTTCGTTACGCTGCATGTGCCGCTGGTGGAAGCGACGAAAAATCTGATCAACGCCGACAACCTCGGCCAGATGAAGCCGGGCGCTGTTCTGCTCAACTTTTCGCGCGAAGGCGTGGTCAGCGAGGACGCGGTGTTCGCGGCGCTGAATGACAAGAAACTGGGCTACTACGTCTGCGACTTTCCTGGTCCGCGCATCAACGGCCATGCGCGGGTCATTGCCCTGCCACACCTCGGCGCTTCGACCGGTGAAGCGGAGGAGAATTGTGCCGTCATGGTGGCGGATCAACTGCGCGACTATCTGGAGCATGGCAACGTCCAGAATGCAGTGAATTTCCCGAATGTGACGATGCCGCGCGAGTCGTCTTTTCGAATTGCCGTGGCCAACTCCAACGTGCCCAACATGCTCGGCCAGATTTCCACGGCCATGGCGCAGGCCGGCCTCAATATCCATAACATGATCAACAAATCCCGGGGCGACATGGCATATACCCTGGTGGATGTGGACAGCAAGGTGCCCGACGCGGCTATTGCAGCGCTGCGGAAAATCGAGGGCGTGCTGGCTGTGCGTTACCTGCCGCTGCCTTGAGTAGCGCAGGGTTTCGCGGGTGCGGCCAACGGAGAATTGGGCGGTGAGGGCGAACTTACGGGGATGGCAACATGGCCGATGACAGTGAAGAGTTAGGCAAACTGCGCAGCGCGATTGACCGCGTTGATGGCGAGTTGCTGCGCCTGCTCAACGAGCGCGCCGGATTTGCCCATCGCATCGGCCAGATCAAGCAGGGCAATGTCGTTTATCGCCCCGAGCGCGAAGCGCAGGTGCTGCGTCGCTTGATCGAAGAAAACCCCGGTCCCCTGACTGAAGCGGCGATCCACAACATCTTCCGCGAGGTGATGTCGGCCTGCTTGGCTTTGGAGCAGGCGTTGCGCGTCGCCTATCTGGGCCCTGCCGGTACCTATTCCGAAAGCGCCGTTACACGACATTTTGGTTCGTCGCCAACCCTGTTGCCGAATGCTTCGATCGACGACGTGTTTCGCGTGGTGGAATCGGGCAATGCCGATTACGGCGTGGTGCCGGTGGAAAACTCTTCCGAAGGCGCGATCGGTCGCACCCTGGACCTGCTGCTGAATTCATCGATCAGGATATGCGGCGAAGTCAATTTGCCGGTACATCACAACCTGATGGCCAGCCAGTCGCTGGCAGGGGTGACCAAGCTCTTCTCGCACGTGCAGTCGTTGGGGCAATGCCACGAATGGCTGAATCGTAATCTCCCGGGCATCGAGCGCCTGCCGGTAACCAGCAATGCGGAAGCGGCGCGCCTCGCCGCTGACGATCCGACGGCGTGCGCAATTGCCGGTGCGGCTGCGGCGAAGCGCTACGGCTTGAACATCCTTAACGCGAACATCGAAGACGACCCGGACAATACGACGCGTTTCCTGGTCATTGCCACGCACGATGCGGGGCCTTCGGGAAAAGACAAGACATCGCTGATCTGTTCGGCACAGAACAAGCCGGGTGCAGTGCACGATCTGCTGGCACCGCTGGCCATGAATAAAGTGTCGATGACTCGTTTCGAGTCACGGCCGGCGCGCGGTTTTGGCGGCAGCCGCTGGGAGTACGTGTTCTACATGGATATCGAGGGACACCGGCTCGATGCGCCGGTTGCCGCAGCGCTGGAAGAATTGCGTCGCCGTGCCGGCTTCGTCAAGGAACTCGGCTCCTATCCGACTGCAGTGTTGTGAACTTCGATTCCCGATGAAGAATATTGCCGAACTGGCGCCGCCGTATGTCCGCGGCATCTCGCCCTACACGCCGGGCAAGCCGATTACCGAGGTGGCGCGCGAACTGGATTTGCCGCTGGAGCGCATCATTAAGCTGGCGTCCAACGAAAATCCGCTCGGCATGAGTCCCAAGGCCCGGGCTGCGGTCGAGCAGGCCATCGCTGGCGTTGAGCGCTATCCGGACCAGTTCGACCTGGTTGCTGCGCTGGCCGAACGTTTTCGCGTTGGGCACGATCAGATGGTGCTCGGCAATGGTTCGAACGACGTGCTCGATATGGCCGCGCGCGTGTTTCTCGCGCCCGGTCGTTCTTCTGTTTTTTCGCAGCATGCCTTCGCGGTGTATCCGCTGGCGACGATGTCGGCGGGCGGCGAGTGCATCGAAGTGCCAGCAAAAAACTTCGGCCACGATCTACCAACCATGCGCACGGCGATTCGGTCTGACACGCGCCTGGTGTGGATTGCCAATCCGAACAACCCGACCGGCACATTCCTGCCGGCGACGGAGGTCAAGGCTTTCCTGAAATCCGTTCCCGACGATGTCGTCGTGGTGCTTGACGAGGCCTACAACGATTACCTGCCACCCGCCGAGCGAGCCGATACGACGGCATGGATCGCCGAGTTTCCCAATCTTGTCATCACGCGGACCTTTTCCAAGGTGTACGGGTTGGCCGGTTTGCGCGTCGGTTACGGCATCGCCTGCCCCGAGGTTGCTGACCTGATGAACCGGGTGCGGCACCCGTTCAACGTTAACAACCTTGCGCTGGCAGCGGCGACAGCAGCTCTGGGCGACCACGTGTTCCTCGCGCAAAGCTACGAACTCAATCGCGCGGGCATGGAGCAGATTGTTGCCGGGCTGAAGCGGCTGGGCCTGGAACACATTCCGTCGCACGGAAACTTCATCGCCTTCAAGGTCGGCGATGCCACCGGCGTCAATCAGCGTTTGCTCAAGCAGGGCGTGATCGTGCGACCGGTCGCCGGCTACGGAATGCCTGCATACCTGCGGGTGACCATCGGTCTGGAGCGCGAAAATGTGCGCTTTCTTGAGGCACTTGAAAGCGCATTGAAGTGACCGTCATGTTCAATAAAGTCGTCGTCTGCGGCGTCGGTCTGATCGGCGGTTCGTTCGCGCTGGCGCTCAAGGCGGCCGGCGTGGCAGGTCAGGTGGTGGGCCTGGGACGCACTGCCGCACCGCTTGAGCAGGCAAAGCAGCTGGGCGTCATCGATGCCATCGCAAAAAATTGGAAGGATGCGCTTGATGGCGCAGATCTGGTCCTGCTGGGCATGCCGGTGGGGCAGATGCCGGCGGTCATGGCGGCATTGGCGCCGCACCTAGGCCCGAATACCATCGTCACCGATGCCGGCAGTACCAAGCAGGACGTAGCCGCTGCTGCCCGAGCAGCGTTGGGAAACAAGATCGCGCAGTTTGTTCCCGGACATCCCATCGCCGGTGCGGAAAAAAGTGGTGTCGCAGCGGCATCGAAAGATATATATCGGGAACGGCGCGTGGTGCTTACTCCGGTTCCGGAAAACATGTCCGCCACCGTCGCACGCCTGCGTGCAGCGTGGGAGGCGTGTGGGGCTACGGTCAGCGAACTGACGCCGGAGTTGCACGACCGGATATTTGCCGCGGTCAGCCATCTTCCGCACCTGCTCGCTTATGCGCTGGTGAATGAATTCGCCCAGCGTGAAAATACCGACCAGCTCTTTGGTTTCGCCGCAGGCGGTTTCCGCGATTTCACGCGCATTTCCGGCAGCCATCCGGAAATGTGGCGCGACATCTGCCTTGCCAATCGCAGCGCGCTGATCGCCGAAGTGGATGCCTACATGGCCGAATTGCTGAAGGCGCGGGTATTGCTCGCCGCCGCCGATGGTGCAGGGCTGCAAGCCATGTTCGACAATGCCCGCACGACGCGCAATGCCTGGCTGGATTCCTTGAGTCCACCGGGCGAGTAATTCAATGGACCATCTGGATATACCCGCGTTGACCCGCGCCGCCGGCGTCGTTCGCCTGCCGGGTTCAAAGAGCATTTCCAACCGGGTACTGTTGTTGGCAGCGCTGGCGCAGGGTGAAACCGAAGTACGTGATTTGCTCGATTCCGAAGACACGCAACACATGCTGCGCGGGCTTCGTCAGCTGGGTACGGAATGGCAACGTGGCAAAGAATATAGCTATAGGGTGAAAGGGAATGCAGGATGTTTTCCCCTTAAACAAGCTGCGGTGTATCTTGGCAATGCCGGTACGGCGTTTCGGCCGCTGACTGCGGTATTGGCGCTATCCGGGGGCCACTACATACTGACTGGCGTGGAACGGATGCACCAGCGCCCGATACGCGACCTCGTTGATGGCTTGCAGCAGATCGGCGCTGCTGTGCGTTATGTAGATAAGGAAGGTTATCCGCCACTGGAAATTTTCCCTGCCAGTATCGACGTGTCTGTTCCGATCAAGGTCAGAGGCGATGTGTCATCACAGTTCCTGACTGCCTTACTCATGGCGTTGCCGCTCACAGGTAAAACTTCTGTGATCGAGATAACGACAGAGATGATTTCGAAACCCTACATTGAGATCACGCTGAATTTGATGGCGCGCTTCGGTGTAAGAGTCGAGCGTGAAGGTTGGGCGCGGTTCACGATTCCAGGCGGGCAACGTTACATCAGTCCCGGCGTTATCCATGTCGAAGGCGATGCCTCGTCGGCGTCTTACTTCCTCGCTGCCGGTGCCGCCGGCGGCGGCCCAGTGCGGGTCGACGGCGTGGGTCGCGACAGTATCCAGGGCGATGTGGCTTTTGCCGATGCCTTGACGTCCATGGGGGCGCGCATAGAGATGGGACCCAACTGGATCCAAGCACGCGCGCCAGAATCGGGAAAACTCAAGGCTTTCGATCTCGACTGCAACCACATTCCCGACGCCGCTATGACGCTGGCGGTCGCCGCCCTGTTCGCCGACGGACCGTGCACCTTGCGCAACATTGCATCCTGGCGCGTCAAGGAAACCGACCGGATCGCCGCCATGGCGACGGAACTGCGCAAGCTGGGTGCGACGGTAGAAGAAAGCGTCGATTGCCTAAAGATTTTTCCTCCTCATTCCTCACTCCTCACTCCTCACGCTTCATTCGCCACATACGACGATCACCGCATGGCGATGTGTTTGTCTCTGGCGGCACTGGGCAATGTGCCGGTGCGTATTCTTGACCCCGGTTGCGTGGCGAAGACCTTTCCCGAATATTTCGATTGCTTCGCCGAAGTCACCGCGCCAGTGATCGCCATCGACGGTCCTTCTGCATCGGGCAAAGGCACGGTGGCCGCCGAGGTCGCTGCGGAATTGGGGTATCACTATCTTGATAGCGGTGCGCTGTATCGACTCGTTGCGCTGGCGGCCAAACAGGCGGGCGTGGCATGGGATGACGACAGTGGGGTTGCCGCAATCGCAGCGGCTTTGCCCGCGGAGTTCGAAGGCGATCGCATCCTGCTGTCGGGCGTCGATGTGACCGAAGCCATTCGAACTGAAGATATTTCTGTCGGTTCGTCCAAAGTCGGCGCCCTGCCTGCGGTGCGAGCGGCCTTGCTGGCCCGGCAGCATGCCTACCGGCGCTGGCCGGGACTGGTGGCCGAGGGCCGCGACATGGGCTCGGTGGTGTTTCCGTGGGCCGATCTCAAGGTGTTCCTCACCGCGAGTGCCGAAGTGCGCGCCGAACGCCGTTATAAACAGTTGATCTCAAAGGGGCTTCCTGCTAGCATGGCCGTCCTTTTGCAGAGCCTGCAGGAGCGTGACCGGCGTGATGCCGCACGCAGCCTGGCTCCGTTGCAGAAGGGTGCGGACGCGGAATTGCTCGATACCAACGATCTCACGATTGGGCAGGCTGTGGCGGCGATACTGGGTTGGAGCAAGGATCGTCTTTCGCATTAGGTGTTGTCGGTGGCGCCCGTTGCCGGCAATTTTTTCAACTTTCCGCTCCCTGCCGGGAGTGTGTATAGGTCTATAAATCACTATGTCAGCAGTTGTCGAAAGTTTTGCCGCCCTGTTCGAGGAAAGCCTGTCCCGCCAGGAGATGCGCGCCGGCGAAGTCATTACCGCCGAAGTTATCCGTGTTGACCAGAATCATGTGGTCGTCAATGCAGGCCTGAAGTCCGAAAGTTTCATTCCCCTTGATGAGTTCCGCAACGAAGCCGGCGAAGTTGACGCCAAGGCAGGAGACTTCGTTCTGGTCGCCATCGAGATGCTGGAAGACGGCTATGGCGAAACCCGTCTCTCGCGCGAGAAAGCCAAGCGCATCGCCGCGTGGAACGATCTCGACAAGGCGCTGACCGACAGCATTCTGGTCAAGGGTTTCATCACCGGCAAGGTCAAGGGTGGTTTGACCGTCATGGTCAACGGCATTCGCGCCTTCCTGCCGGGTTCGCTGGTCGATACCCGTCCGGTCAAGGACACCACGCCGTTCGAAGGCAAGGAATTCGAATTCAAGGTCATCAAGCTGGATCGCAAGCGCAACAACGTGGTGTTGTCGCGTCGTGCGGTGCTCGAATCGAGCATGGGCGAAGATCGCCAGAAGCTGCTCGAAACATTGCAGGAAGGCACCGTCGTCAAGGGCGTGGTCAAGAACATCACCGATTACGGCGCATTCGTGGACCTCGGCGGCATCGACGGCCTGCTGCACATCACCGATCTGGCATGGCGTCGTGTGCGGCATCCGTCCGAAGTGCTCAACGTCGGCGACGAAGTCACCGCCAAGGTGCTCAAGTTCGATCAGGAAAAGAATCGCGTTTCGCTCGGCATGAAGCAGCTTGGCGAAGATCCGTGGGTGGGAATCGCCCGTCGCTACCCGGCCAATACCCGTCTGTTCGGCAAGGTCACCAACCTCACCGACTACGGCGCATTTGTCGAGATCGAGCAGGGTATCGAAGGTCTGGTGCACGTTTCCGAAATGGACTGGACCAACAAGAACATTCATCCGACCAAGGTTGTCCAGTTGGGTGACGAAGTCGAAGTGATGATCCTGGAGATTGACGAAGAACGCCGCCGTATTTCGCTGGGCATGAAGCAGTGCCAGTCGAATCCGTGGGACGATTTCGCGCTCAACCACAAGAAGGGCGACAAGGTTCGCGGTGCCATTAAGTCGATTACCGACTTCGGCATTTTCATCGGCTTGCCCGGTGGTATCGATGGCCTGGTTCACCTGTCCGACCTGTCATGGAATGTTCCTGGCGAAGATGCCAAGCAGAATTACAAGAAGGGCGACGAAGTGGAGGCCACGGTGCTTTCCATTGATGTCGAAAAGGAACGCATTTCGCTTGGCGTCAAGCAAATGGAAGGCGATCCCTACACCAACTATATCGCCACCCACGACAAGAACAGCCTGGTCACGGGCATCATCAAGAGCCTGGATGCGAAGGGTGCAGTGGTTCAGCTCGATGGCGATGTGGAAGGTTATCTGCGTGCTTCCGAGGCCGCCCGCGATCGCGTCGAAGATTTGCGCACCCTTTACAAGGAAGGCGATACCGTCGAGGCGTTGATCATCAATGTGGATCGCAAGACCCGAGCGATCAATCTGTCGGTCAAGGCCAAAGACCACGTTGAACAAAACGAGGCCATGCAAAAACTGGCTGCGGACAATTCCGCCAGCAGCGGCACGACCAATCTGGGTGCCCTGCTCAAGGCCAAGCTGAATCAGAACTAAAACTTGCTTCGGGTGCCCATGACAAAGTCCGAGCTGATCGCCCGGTTGGCGGTTCGTTTCCCCCAACTGGTGGCCAAGGATGCCGACTACGCGGTAAAGATGATCCTTGATGCGATGATCGAGTCCCTGACCCGGGGTGATCGCATCGAGATCCGCGGATTCGGCAGCTTTGCGCTCAACTATCGGCCGCCGCGTATCGGGCGCAACCCGAAGTCGGGCGACAAGGTGCAGGTGCCGGCCAAGTATGTGCCGCATTTCAAGGCTGGCAAGGAGTTGCGCGAGCGCGTGGATCAGCTGGGCTGACCGCGCCGATATCAACATACGGGTGGCATCGCTGCCCGTGCCGCCGGTATCCGGAGAGCGATGAAATATCTAGTCTGGTTGCTGCGTCTGGCGGTATTCATCGTCCTGCTTGGTCTGGCGATCAAGAATGATGCGCCTGTGGCACTGCGCTTCTTTTTTGATCACAGCGTGCAGGCGCCACTGTCCCTGATCGTACTGACAACTTTTGCCATCGGTGCTGTGGTTGGCCTGAGTGCCGCGTTTGCCACGCTGATCCGCCAGCGCATCGAGCTTGGTCGGTGGCGCGGGGGCAGCATATCCGTCGACAAGAAGGACTGAACGGTGGAAATCCAGTTATGGTGGCTGTTGGCCTTGCCGGCATTTTTTGCCCTCGGCTGGGTTGCCGCTCGCATCGATATCAAGCAACTGGTACGCGAGTCGCGCGCGCTGCCAGGCTCTTATTTCCGCGGCCTGAATTTTCTGCTGAATGAGCAGCCAGACAAGGCGATTGAAGCCTTTCTCGAAGCCGCACGGGTCGATCCGGAAACAGTCGAATTGCATTTTGCCCTGGGCAGCCTGTTCCGTCGCCGTGGCGAAACCGATCGCGCCATCCGCGTTCACCAGAATCTGGTTGGCCGCGAAGGGTTTTCCGATGAACAGCGTCTGCACGCTTTATCGGAACTGGGTCAGGATTATCTGAAAGCCGGGTTGCTTGATCGTGCCGAGGAAATTTTCCTCAAGCTGCGTTCGACTTCACGCGACGAGGAAGCACTGAAATCGCTGCTTGAAATCTACCAGCAGGAAAAGGACTGGGCCAGGGCCATCGCCATCGCCGAGTCGCTGCCGGGGCATGCTGATCACTTGTGGCAAAAAGAAATCGCCGAGTTCTGTTGTGAACTGGCATCTGCGGAACTGTTGCATGGACGAACCGCCGAGGCGGGACGTTATCTGGAGCGGGCAATTGCCGCCAACCGCAAATGTGTGCGGGCCACCATCCTGCAAGGCGACCTGGCCTGGAGTTGTGGCGATAGCGATGCCGCGATCGAGGCATGGACCCGGGTTGAAACACAGAATGCAGTTTATGTCGCGCTGGTGGCGGGCAAGCTGATGGAGGCCTATCGCAAACTTGGCCGTACCGAACAAGGCATCCAATTGTTGCGCGCTTATCTTGAACGGCATCCTTCACTGGATCTGCTTGATTCCGTGGTTCAGGCTGAGCAGGCATTGGGCGGGCCGGAAGCGGCCTACACGCTGGTGCGCGATGAACTGCGGCGCAATCCGACGTTGCTCGGGCTCGACAAACTGCTCGAAGCGCAGATATTGATGGCGTCGGCGGAACGCCGCCCGGATCTGGAACTGATGAAGAATCTGATCCACGGCCATACCCGCCGCGTTGCGCGTTATCGTTGCGATAATTGTGGTTTCAAGGCGCGCCAGTTTTACTGGCGCTGCCCGGCGTGCGGCGGATGGGAAACGTATCCGCCTAAACGGACAGAGGAATTTGACCTAACCCCATGAGCCACCAAGCGCACGAAGGGCACCAAGAACGGCAGAAACGGGTTTGGATTTCTTTGCGCCCTTGGTGCCCTTTGTGGTGAACAAGGAGATTTTGTTTTGAAAATTACGGTTGTCGGCACTGGTTACGTCGGACTTGTCTCTGGAACCTGTCTAGCAGATGTCGGCAACGACGTGCTCTGCCTGGATCTGGATGTGAACAAGATCCGCATTCTCAATGAAGGGGGCATTCCCATCTACGAGCCCGGCCTGGAGGCGATGGTACGCAAGAATGAGGCTGCTGGCCGCTTGCGGTTCACTACCAATGTCGAGGAAGCCGTCGCTTTCGGTACCATGCAATTCATCGCGGTGGGCACCCCGCCCGACGCGGACGGCGCTGCCGATCTGCAATATGTCGTTGCCGCTGCACGCAATATCGGCAAGCACATGACGGGATACAAGGTTGTGGTCGACAAGAGCACGGTCCCGGTCGGCACGGCCGACAAAGTCAGCGCGGCCATCGCCGAAGAACTGAAGAAGCGTGGCGTCGATACTCCCTACAGCGTCGTCTCCAACCCGGAGTTTCTCAAGGAAGGTGCGGCGATCGAGGATTTCATGAAACCCGACCGCATCATCGTCGGTGCCGAAGATGCGCAGGCGATCGAACTCATGCGTCAGCTCTATGCGCCATTCCAGCGCAACCATGAGCGGTTGATCATGATGGACGTGCGTTCGGCCGAGCTGACCAAATACGCTGCCAATGCCATGCTGGCGACGCGCATATCCTTTATGAATGAACTGGCTAATCTCGCCGAGACTTTGGGCGCGGACATCGAACTGGTGCGCCAGGGAATCGGTTCCGACCCGCGTATCGGCTACCATTTTCTTTATCCCGGTTGCGGCTATGGCGGGTCCTGTTTTCCCAAGGATGTGCAGGCGCTGATTCGCACCGCGGCAGAGTCGGGTCAGCACTTGCAAGTGTTGCAGGCCGTCGAAGAAGCCAATGAAATCCAGAAGCACGTGGTGACACGCAAGATCGTAAAACGTTTCGGCAATGACCTTTCGGGCAAGACTTTCGCTCTGTGGGGATTGGCGTTCAAACCCAATACCGACGACATGCGCGAGGCGCCGAGCCGCGTGTTGATCGGTGAATTATTTGAACGCGGTGCGAAGGTGAGCGCCTACGACCCGGTTGCCATCGCCGAAGCCCGCCACATCTATGGCAGTGATGCGCGCATCACATTCGCGCAAACACCGATGGATGCGCTGACCGGCGCCGATGCGCTGGCCATCGTTACCGAGTGGAAGGAGTTTCGCAGCCCTGATTTTGATGCCATCAAGAAAAAATTGAAAAACCCGGTAATTTTCGACGGGCGCAATCTCTACGATCCAGCACATCCGCGTCGTGCGGGGTTGGAGTATTTTGCGATAGGCAGAAAATGACAAGCGCGTAACCACCAAGGGCACAAAAGGCACCAAGAAATACAATAAATCACCTTAGGTTTTCTTCGTGCTCTTTGTGCCCTTCGTGGTGAATGCTGTTTTTGTGAGGAATTGATGCAAATACCGGATACATCAAAAGCCCGCGTCCTTGTTGTCGGCGATGTCATGCTCGACCGCTACTGGTTCGGTGAGGTGTCGCGTATTTCTCCCGAAGCGCCGGTACCGGTGGTCAAGGTAGAGCGTACTGAGGAACGTCCCGGCGGCGCCGCCAACGTCGCGCGCAATTGCGCGGCGCTGGGCGCGAATACCGCCCTGCTATCGGTAGTTGGGGCGGATGAAGCCGGCCAGACCCTGTCGCGCCTGCTGGCGGATTCCGGCATCGCTGCCAGCTTGCATGAAGACGCGCAACTGGCAACCACGGTGAAGTTGCGCGTCATCGGCCGTCAGCAACAGTTGCTGCGCATCGATTTTGAAAATGCACCTACTCACGAAGTCCTTACCGCCAAGCTCGCCGAATTCGAACAGCGTCTGCCGGATTGCGATGTCGTGATATTGTCCGACTACGGCAAGGGCGGCCTGACGCATATCACCGCGATGATCCAGAGCGCCCGCGCCGCAGGCAAGCCGGTGCTGGTCGACCCCAAGGGCGACGACTACACGCGTTATGCCGGTGCCACGGTAATTACACCCAACCGCTCGGAGTTGCGCGAAGTGCTCGGACGCTGGAACAACGAACAGGAACTCACGCAGCGAACGCAAAAATTGCGCCGCGATCTAGGCCTGGAAGCGCTGCTGCTGACGCGCTCGGAAGAAGGCATGACGCTATTCTCGGAGCAAGGCGAGGCGCACGTTGCGGCACAGGCGCGCGAAGTGTTCGATGTCAGCGGTGCCGGTGATACCGTGATCGCCACGCTGGCGGTGATGCTGGCGAGCGGACTCGATCTGGTCGCCGCCATGCGCATCGCCAATCGCGCCGCCGGTATCGTCGTTGGCAAGCTTGGCACGGCGGCCTGTTCACTGGCTGAACTCAGGATTGAATAAACCCATGCTCTACACCATTGTCACCGGCGCTGCCGGCTTCATCGGCGCAAATCTGGTCAAGGCGCTCAACCAATGCGGTGTAACCGACATCATCGCCGTCGACCATCTTGAGCCAGCCGACAAGTTCCGCAATCTGGTCGATTGCGAAATCGCAGAGTACTTCGACAAGAGCGAGTTCATGCATTTGATCGAGGGCGGCCATTTCGATGGCAGCATTGAAGCCATCCTGCATCAGGGCGCCTGTTCGGACACGATGGAGACCGATGGCCAGTACATGATGGCCAACAATTACCGCTATTCGCTAAGCCTGCTCGACTATTGCCTGGATGAGGAAGTTCCGTTTTTGTATGCATCGTCGGCTTCGGTCTATGGCGGCGGCAATGTATTCGAAGAGTCGCGCGAACACGAAGCACCGCTCAACATCTACGGCTACTCGAAATTCCTGTTCGATCAGGTGGTGCGCCGCCGCTTGATCGACGCCAATTCCCAGGTGGCGGGTTTCCGCTACTTCAATGTTTACGGTCCGCGCGAGCAGCACAAGGGCCGCATGGCTTCGGTGGCCTTTCACCATTTCAACCAGTACCGCACAACAGGCAAGGTCAAGTTGTTTGAAGGCTGTGATGGTTATGGCAATGGTGAGCAGCGCCGCGATTTCGTCTTCGTCGACGATGTGGTCCGGGTCAACCTGCATTTTCTCGACCGGGGTGGCTCCGGTATTTTCAATCTGGGCAGCGGACGCGCCCAGCCATTCAACGATGTCGCCGTTGCAACGGTGAATGCCTGCCGTGCTGTCGAAGGAAAGCCGGTGCTGGCGCTTGCTGACATGGTGGCGCAAGGCATCATCGAATACATCGATTTTCCCGAAGCGCTGAAAGGAAAATACCAGAGCTATACTCAGGCCGACCTGACCCGATTGCGCGAGGCGGGCTACGACGGTGAATTTGCGACGGTGGAAGAGGGCGTGGCCCAATATGCGCAAGCGCGTTTGAAGTCCGATGATGTAATGGTCGTTACTCCTGCATGACCGTCTAATACTCTGAAAGGCGAGGCCACGATGACAGCTACGACGCACGGTATGGTTGCGACACAGGTTGCACTGGTTTGCGGACCTGACAACAAGGCCACCACAGATTGGTACCGACGCATGTTCGGGTTCTTGAGCGCCGGGTCGGCGGAGTTCGGCGGGGCCGATATCGCCGAACTCCAGGGTTTGGGCGTGCCGAACACCAAGCTCGGGGTGGCATGGTTGATCGACCGCAACGAATTTTTCCAGGTCGAATTGTTTAAATATCTCGAACCTGAATCCAGACCGCTGCCGGCGCAACGCCAGCTTTCGGATATCGGCTACGGCTTGCTGAGCATCCATGTGGCCGATTTCGATGCAACGCTCGGGCGCTTGGCGGCCGAAGCAATAAAGCCCATCACCGCACCGCTGGGCGCGGCTGGCGATCGGCGCGTTTGCGTGCGTGACCCTATCGGCAATCTGCTTGAATTGATGGAGCGCGACATCCGGATGCCGGATGCACCGCCGCGGCTTCGCCCCGAAGTGAACGTCGTGGTGCGCAGCATGAGCGTATCGGTTCCAGATCTTGCGCGCTCCAGGCAGTTTTTTGTTGATACGCTCGGCATGGTGCCGGTCGATATCACGCTGCATGGCCCCGAGCACGAAGCCTTGTGGGGATTGGCCGGGGCCAGAAGAAAGTCCTTGACCTTGCTGGCCGGAGATCTATTCGTCGAAGTGGTGGAATACATCGACTCGAAACCGCAAGCATGGCCTGCGGACCATCGGGTGAGCGATCAGGGCTATATGAACTTTGCGCTTGGCGCCCGCACGCCCGAGCCTTACCGAAAAACCCGTGCCCGGGTTTTCGAGAACGGTCACCATGCCAATTGCGAACTCCTGGTTCCGCCGAACGTCGAGGTGAGCTATGCCTTCAGCGTCGACGGTTTCAGCGTGGAAATGATGTACATCAACGAGGCCGTCGATTTGGATTTCGGATTCGTACCGAGATGAGGATATCTTAGGTTCGCAACGATGCTTTCCCGAGGGCGACTACGCAGGGCACCTTTCGAGTCCGGTATCATTGCATCGCATGAGCACCCCCACACTTGAAAACTTCGTCGGCAATACCCCGCTGGTGCGTTTGCAGCGCATTCCCGGCGCAGAAAACGCGCAGCGCAACAATGTGATCCTGGCCAAGCTGGAAGGCAACAACCCGGCCGGATCGGTCAAGGACCGGCCGGCATTGTCGATGATCAAGCACGCCGAAGCGTGCGGCAGCATACGTCCCGGTGACACGCTGGTCGAGGCGACTTCGGGCAACACCGGCATCGCGCTGGCCATGGTCGCGGCGATGCGTGGTTACCGCATGGTGCTGATCATGCCCGAACATCAGAGCGTGGAGCGCGTGCAGACCATGCGTGCGTTCGGCGCTGAACTGATTCTGACGCCCAAGGCTGGCGGCATGGAGTCTGCGCGTGATGTGGCCGAGCGCATGGTCAAGGAAGGCAAGGGGTTGATGCTTGACCAATTCTCCAATCCGGACAATCCGCTGGCCCATTACGAAGGCACCGGCCCGGAAATCTGGCGCGACACGGCGGGTGGCATCACTCACTTCATTTCCAGCATGGGCACCACCGGTACCATCATGGGTTGCTCGCGTTTTTTCAAGGAAAAAAATCCGGCGATCACCATTGTCGGCTGTCAACCTGAAGAGGGTTCGCAGATCGCCGGCATCCGCAAGTGGCCAGAAGCGTACCTCCCAAAAATCTACGACAAGGCACGCGTCGACCGTGTCGAAAATATCAGCCAGGGCGACGCCGAGGTGATGACGCGCCGCCTGGCCGCCGAGGAAGGCATCTTCGCCGGCGTTTCCTCCGGCGGTGCGCTACAGGTGGCGCTGCGCATTGCATCGGAGGTGAGCAATGCGGTGATCGTCACCATTGTCTGTGATCGCGGTGACCGGTATCTTTCCACAGGAATTTTCCCAGCATAAATTTGTCGCGCTGCTAGCCATGCTAGCCATGCTGGCAGCGGCGCTGTCTGTCCACGCCCAAAGCATTTCGCTGAGCGTCGACACGATTCACCATCCGGCTTTTGATGCAGAGGGCATCCGCGTCGACATAAACCCTTTTGATCACGGCATCGGAGATATTTTCATCAAGCGTTTGCGCTCGTCGTCGACTGAAGTTCACGACCTGCACTTGCACTGCGATGGATTTCGCCTCAGCGACAACCATATCGAATGCCCGCAAGGGCTGTTGCACAGCGGCAAGCAGCCGCCAATCAAACTTTCCTTTTCTTATGTCTTCTCATCCCGGGTGCTGAATTTCACGTTGCGTGACGTCGACCTGGCCCACCTTCAAACGCTGGGTTCCGGGATCTTGCCGTATGGGGCTAGCGGAAGGGCTGATCTGACGCTCGTTGCTGGCAGCAATCACGCCGACTTAAAGTTGGTGTTGCGCGGCGTCGCTTTCAACAGTCCCGACGGCAATCATGCCGGTGACGGTATTGCCGCGCAGTTGACCGCGGTCGCTGACCGGCACGGCGATGGCTGGGCATGGCAGGCCAGGCTGGAATGGCCGCAAGGTGAATTGTATTGGGCACCCTGGTACCGCAAGGCCGGCATCCGTGGCGAAGCCAGCGGTACATTGAATAGCAGGACGCTCGACATCAGCCTGTTCCGGTTGACACTGGACAAGGTCGGCAGCGTAACCGCCGCGCTGAATTGGGACCGCCTGCTCGGCAAGCCGATGCGCTGGGGCTTTGTCACCGACGAGATTGATCTCAGTAGCGCGGTCGACGAATGGGTGCAACCCTGGCTGGATCAATTGGCGATTCCAAAGCTGCATGCCAGTGGTCATACGCGGTTGTCCGGTGAATGGGCCGATGGTCGTCTGCAATCCTTCTTTGTCGGTCTGGAGAATGCAACCCTCGCCGATGGCAATGGCTATCTGGAATTCTCCGCCATCAACGCCAGTGTTCCCTGGCTGTGGAACGCAGACACGCGCGCCGAGATTGCCGTCGGCGCCGGGCGCTGGGGCGAGTTGCCGCTCGGTGGTTTCAACATCCCTGCAACGCTGCATGGTGACAATGTGCGCATGCAGGATGTCTCGATCCCATTGCTTGATGGACGTCTGTATGTCGATCGATTCCACGCCACCCGGCCCGAGGCCGACTGGCGCTGGAATTTCTCCGGCGGCATCGAAGCTGTTTCCCTGCCCAAGATTTCCGCCGCGCTCAAGATCCCGCCGTTGTCGGGAACCCTGACCGCGCGCGTGCCCGACGCCACCTACGAGCGGAGCATCTTCTCGCTTGGCGGTGCCATGGTGATTGATGTATTCGACGGCCGCATCACCGCCCGCAATTTACAAGTGATCGAGCCGATGAGCCGGCGCCAGCGCTTTCTCGCCAATGTCGAAATGCGCAGGCTCGATCTTGGCATGTTGACGCGTACTTTTTCGTTTGGCAGCATCACCGGCCGTCTCGACGGTGAAGTGAAAAGTCTCGAACTACAGGGCTGGAAACCATTGAGCTTCGACGCCAGGTTTGCCAGCAGTCCCGGTGATTACCCGCGCACCATCAGTCGCGGCGCATTGCAGGATATTTCCGCCATCGGCGGCGCTGCCGGTGCTGCGGCGGTGAAGGCCAGCCCGGTCAGTTTCTTCAACACCTTCGGCTACGATCGCATCGGTATCGGCTGCAAGTTGAAAGACAAGGTATGTACGCTGGAAGGCATCGAACCAGATGGAAAGGGCTATGTGCTGGTCAAAGGCTCGGGCATCCCGGCCGTCAAGATGATCGGCTACAATCGCAACATCGACTGGAACCTGCTGGTAACGCGGATTCAAGCGGTGATCGCGGGAAAAAGCAAAGCGGTGATCGAATAAATGCGGAAGATAAATTGCATACGTCTGTTTTTTGGAGTGAATCTCATGAGATTGTCTCTGCTGTCTATAAGCTTGATACTGTCCGCCTGCGTGACCGTCAACATCTATTTTCCGGCGTCCGCCGCTGAAAAAGCGGCCGACAAAATCATCGACGAAGTCTGGCAAACGCAGGGCAGTGGCGCCAAGCCGGACGATGCGCAAATGCCGCCACCAGCAAACAAGGAAAAACCATGAGAAATCTCGCGATTACACTTTGGCTGTTCGCCGCCGCTGCTTTTGCCCAGCAAGGCAATCTGGATGTGGATTCGCCGGCGATCACCCAGTTGAAAAGTTCGATGGCAGAGCGTCATCGTGCACTGGAACCGTATTACAACTCGGGAGTGGTCGGTCTGGCCCGTGATGGAACCGTGGCGTTGCGTGATCCCGCGACAGTTCCGCTGGCCCAGCGTCAAGCGGTGAGCAAATTGGTCGCGACCGAGAACGAAGATCGTGCCGCCCTGTACCGCGAGATCACCCGCATCAACGGCAATCCCGCCTGGGAGACCGACATTCGCGCCACTTTCGCCCAACGCTGGATCGACCGGGCGCCAGCCGGTTGGTGGGTGCAAAGCGCCACTGGGGCATGGCAGAAAAAATGAACTAAGAAAAAGCAGTTGTACCAGACGCATTGCATCTGATTTCTTAACGCGATCATGACCCCCGTCCTCGTCTTCGACATCGAGACCATTCCCGACATCGCCGGACTGCGGGCGCTGCACGAATTGCCGGCGGATCTTGCCGAAAGCGAAGTTGCCGAATTCGCGTTCCAGAAACAGCGCGTCAAGAACGGCAGCGACTTTCTTCCCCATCACTTGCAAAGAGTCGCCGTCATTTCCTGCGCCATGCGTTCCGACGAAGGTTTCAAGGTCTGGTCGCTGGCCGAACCCAAACTCAATGAAGCCGAGATCATCCAGCGCTTTTATTCCGGCATTGAGAAATACACGCCGCAAATTGTTTCCTGGAATGGTGGCGGCTTCGATCTGCCGGTGTTGCACTATCGCGGTCTGATCCACGGTGTCGCAGCGCCGCGCTACTGGGAGATGGGCGAGGGCGGGTCCTACGACGCGCGCGACTTCAAGTGGAACAACTACATCGGCCGCTACCACATGCGGCACCTTGACCTGATGGACCTGCTGGCGATGTACCAGCCACGCGCCAGCGCACCACTTGACCAACTGGCGAAACTCATGGGGTTACCGGGCAAACTCGGCATGGATGGGTCGCAAGTATGGCAGGGCTGGCTCGACGGCCGCATCGACGACATCCGCGACTACTGCGAAACCGATGTCGTCAATACTTACCTTGTGTACTTACGCTTCCAGAAAATGCGCGGCATGCTCAACGCCGCCGAACACGATGACGAAGTTGCCGTCGTGCGCAAACATCTTAGCGAGATCAAGCTTCCGCACTGGCGGCAATTCATCGCGGCATGGGCTGCGTAATCGCGACCTGTTGCGATAAGTTATAAATCCACAAGCTTTTCCGCATCAGTCGCATGCGCGGCAAGCCAGTCCAACCCCAGCCGGGGCAATGCCGAGCGCAGGCGCTCCGGCGCCGCGGTTGCAAGCAAGTACAGTTGCGCATTGCCACGTGCCCGGATTCCTGAGATGCGCATCACCTGACGCGCCACGGCTTCCGCAACATCCACCAGTTCAGCACGCCCATCAATCAGTGGATTGAGCAGCGCGGCGAGAAAACTATAGTGGGTACAGCCCAGCACCAATCGGTCGATACCGCTATCGAGCAGGGGTGCGATTTTTGCCGCGATTTCGGTGGCGAAAGCCGGATCGTCGAATTCAAGCATCTCAACACGCGTCGCCCAGCCGGGACAGGCTTCAACATCGACCGCGACCGATCCGGCGTGGTCCCTGATCAGTTTGCGCAGGCGTTCGCTGCGCGAAGTTGATTCAGTCGTCAGCACGGCGATACGGCGCGTTCGCGAATCCACTGCGGCCGGTTTGATGCCAGGTTCGATGCCGACTACCGGTATTTGCGGATGCTGTTGGCGCAGGGCTTCAACGGCTGCGGCGGTGGCCGTGTTGCAGGCGACGACGAGAACATCGCAGCCGAGCGTAACGAGATGTTGACCGATGGCCAGCACGCGTTCGCGAATGAAGATATCGGATTTGGTGCCGTAGGGAAGGTGGGCAGTATCGGCCAGATAAATCAGATCCGCCTGCGGCAGAGCGCGGGCGATTGCGGCCAGCACAGAAAGGCCGCCCAAGCCGCTGTCGAACACGCCGATCATGATGTGCGTCCTGTCGGCCAGTTGGCGATCATGATGCCGGCGAAGATGAGCAAGGCGCCGATGAGGTGGAACACGGCAATGTGCTCGCCCAGAAATACGACGGCCATGAGTGCCGCGAATACTGGCGTCAGATTGACGAAATAGGGCGGCAGGGCTGCACCAGTGCGGGCCACGGCGCGATCCCAACAGAAGTAGGCGACCAGTGACGGGAACAAGCTGATAAAGGCCAGCGCGGCGATGACAGGTGCATTCAGTGTCATTGTGGTGTCGGTTAGGATGGATTCGGCCACATAGAACGGCAGGATGGCGATGGCGCCGATACCAATCTGGACAGCGAGAAAAGGCGCAGCCGGGATGTTCGGCCGCCGTGTGCGCAGCAGCCAGGTGTAAATGCTCCACACCGCGACGGCGAACAGGATGTAGCCGTCGCCCGCGGTCAGGCGCAGCGACAGCAATTGCTCGACGCTGCCATGAGCCACCACGCACAGCACGCCCAGTATCGACAACACAGCCCCGCAAGCCTGCTGGCGCGATACCGGCGTGTGGAAGAACAGCGCACCTGTGATCAGGGTGAACACCGGGCCGGATGACGCGATGAGGGTCACATTGAGTGCCGGCGAAGTTTGCAGCGCGAGATATTGAAACGAGTTATAGACGCCGATCCCGGCGACGCCGAGCAGCAAGAGGTCGCGCCATTTTTCCAGAATCACCGCGCGCGCCGCATAAATTCCATGGGCGGTGAACGGCAGGATCATCAAAAAGGCAACCGCCCAGCGCCAGAACGACAATGCCAGCGGCGCGACCTGGCCCACCAGGGCACGGCCGACCACGGCGTTGCCAGCCCAAAACAGCGGTGGCAGCATCAGCAAAGCCAGAGTAGCCGGGGTGAGTTTGGTATGTCGTGTCGCGTTACTCATCGCGCTGCGATGACGGCCATTTCCACCCGATAGTCCGGATGCGCCAGACGTGCTTCTATGCAGGCCCGGGCCGGTGCGGTAGCGGGCGGTAGCCATGCATCCCAGACCGCATTCATCGCATCGTAATCAGCCATTTCGCGCAGGTAGACGGTGACCAGCAGCAAACGCGACTTGTCGCTGCCCACATAAGCGAGCTGGTACTCGACACTGTCGAGAAGTTCTTTGGTTTGCGTAGTGATATCGGCATCAAGCGATGAAGGAACCTCGACCAGGTAGACGGTGCTGTCATGGGCGACAAGATTGGAGTAACGCGGCGTGGTGCCGTGGCGTTCAATGGTCATGCGCTGTGCGTCCAGTCACGCAACGACTGGAATCTTGCCGATCTTGATACGCCATTCCTTCGGTCCGGTTTCATGCACGGAGGTGCCTGCCGAATCCACCGCCACGGTCACCGGCATGTCTTTCACGTCGAATTCATAAATGGCTTCCATGCCTAGGTCGGCGAAGCCCACCACCTTCGCGCTCTTGATGGCTTTTGCCACCAGATAGGCGGCGCCGCCGACGGCCATCAGATAGGCCGACTTGTGTTTCTTGATCGACTCGATGGCAACCGGGCCGCGTTCGGACTTGCCAATCATGGAGATCAGTCCGGTTTGCGCCAGCATCATCTCGGTAAATTTGTCCATGCGTGTGGCGGTAGTGGGGCCGGCCGGTCCGACCACTTCGTCACGCACCGGATCGACCGGGCCGACGTAATAGATAACGCGATTTTTAAAACTGACCGGCAGTTGTTCGCCTTTGGACAGCATGTCCTGAATGCGCTTGTGGGCGGCGTCGCGGCCGGTCAGCATCTTGCCGTTGAGCAGCAGAATCTGGCCGGGCTTCCAGGCGGCAATTTGCTCTTTGGTGAGCGTGTCGAGGTCAACACGCGTGGCGGTTTTGGTATCGGCCTGCCATGTCACCTTGGGCCAGTCTTCGAGGCTGGGCGCTTGCAGCCTGGCCGGACCCGAACCGTCGAGTTCGAAATGAATGTGGCGCGTTGCGGCGCAGTTCGGAATCATCGCCACCGGCAGATTGGCGGCATGGGTCGGATAGTCGAGCACCTTCACATCGAGCACCGTGGTGAGGCCGCCCAGCCCCTGGGCGCCGATGCCGAGTGCGTTAACTTTTTCGTAGAGCTCAAGGCGCAATTCTTCGGTGCGCACGAGTTTTTCTCCGCGCGCGGCTTTTCCAATGAGGTCCTGAATGTCCACCGGCGCCATGATCGACTCCTTGGCCAACAACATGGCCTTCTCCGGCGTGCCGCCGATGCCGATACCGAGGATGCCGGGCGGGCACCAGCCGGCGCCCATGGTCGGCACGGTCTTGAGCACCCAATCCACCAGATTGTCGGAGGGATTCAGCATGGCGAACTTGGACTTCGCTTCACTGCCGCCGCCCTTTGCTGCACAGATCACTTCAAGATGATCGCCGGGCACGATTTCGTAATGGACCACCGCCGGGGTATTGTCCTTGGTGCTCTTGCGCTTGCCTGCCGGGTCGGACAGCACCGATGCACGCAACGGATTGTCCTTGTCTAGATAGGCACGGCGTACGCCTTCGTTGATCATCTCCTGCACACCCATGGTGGCATCCCATTGCACGTTCATGCCGACCTTGAGAAACACCACGGCGATACCGGTGTCCTGGCAGATCGGGCGATGTCCTTCGGCGCTCATGCGCGAGTTGGTGAGGATCTGGGCGATGGCATCTTTCGCCGCTGGAGACTGCTCGCGCTCGTAGGCATCGCCGAGCGCCCTGATATAGTCCAGTGGATGGTAATAGCTGATGAACTGAAAGGCGTCGGCGACGGACTGGATCAGATCGTCCTGTTTGATGGTGGTCATGATGTGTGGGTTAGTGTTGAGTTTTGCTGCTCATGATCAGGGTGCCGGTCATCAGCTTGTCGGTCCAGGCGATGGCGATCGCGGAGATGAGAAAGGCGAGATGAATTGAAACCTGGGCGATGATCACCCGGTCCGCCAGGTGTTCCGCATTGATGAAGGTTTTGAGCAAGTGAATGGAAGAAATGCCGATCAGCGCGGTGGCCAGTTTGACTTTGAGTACGCCGGCATTGACGTGGGATAGCCATTCCGGCTGGTCCGGGTGATTTTCCAGATCGAGGCGGGAAACGAAAGTTTCATATCCGCCGACGATGACCATGATCAGGAGGTTGGCGATCATGACCACGTCAATCAGACCCAGCACGATCAGCATGATGTCATTCTCGCCGAGGCTACCGGCTTTTGCGATCAGCATCCCCAGTTCGTGCATGAACTGAAAGACATAGACGCCCTGCGCGGCGATCAGGCCCAGGTAGAGTGGCGCTTGAAGCCATCGGCTCCAGAAAATCAAGGATTCCATGGCCTTGACGAATTTGTTCATCGTGTGCTCCAGATGCGAGAAAGGATATGGAAAGATTTTAACATTCAGGCCTCTGGATGCCGAGCGCTGATGATTTACGGAACATCAGCCAACTGGGTTTCAGCCTCCTACCGGGTAATATCGGGATCACCCAAAAATAACCAGGAGGAAAAGGACAATGGGCAAGCGATTATTGAACAAAGTGGCACTGATATCCGGCGGCGCAAGTGGTATCGGCGCCGCCCATGCCCGGGTTTTCGCCGAGGCCGGGGCAAAGGTTCTGGTCTGCGACGTGCAAGCAGAAATGGGGCGTAGCGTGGTTGATGACATCAACCACAAGGGTGGTGAAGCGGCGTTCTTCCGACTCGATGTTGCCAGTGAGGAAAACTGGAAGCAGGCCGTGGCCGAAGCCGTCAAACGCTTCGGTGGCCTGACGACGCTGGTCAACAACGCCGGTGTCTACCAACCCGCCGGACTGGATACCGAAACCGTTGAAGGATGGAACCGCATCATTGCCATCAACCAGACCGGCGCATGGCTGGGAATGAAAATTGCCATGCCCGAGCTTCTTAAAAGCGGCAATGCATCGATTTTGATGATGGGCTCGATCTACGGCATCGTCGGCAGTCCGGGTTCGCTGGCCTACCATGCCAGCAAAGGCGCGCTGCGCGTCATGAGCAAATCGGTCGCGGTACAGTATGCACGTCAGGGGGTGCGCGTGAATTCGGTATTTCCGCATCTCATCAAATCCGGAATTGTGGAAGCGCTTCCCCCGGACGTCATGAAAGCGCTGGAGGACGCGATTCCAATCGGAAGGGGCGGCGTGCCGGAAGACATTGCCTATGCATCGCTTTACCTTTGTTCCGATGAAGCGCAATACGTTACGGGGGCGGAGATTGTGATCGATGGAGGTTTTACTTCCACCTGACGAAAGATTGCCACATGCTGCTGTGGTAATTTGGTCCGCCGATTCGGGGCTAATAAAACTATCTGGAGGAGAGCGACATGAGCAAGCGTTTACACAACAAGGTGGCATTGATTACTGGAGGCGCGAGTGGGATTGGCGCCGCCCATGTTCGAATTTTCGCCGAGGCTGGCGCGCGGGTGTTGCTCTGTGATTTGCAGGAAGAAATGGGTCGCGGTGTCGTGGATGAGGCCAATCGCAAGGGTGGCGAAGTGGCTTTCTTCAAACTGGACGTGGCCGATGAAGCAAACTGGAAAACGGCCGTGGCAGAGGCCGTCAAGCGTTTCGGCAGCCTGACCACGCTGATTAACAACGCCGGCATTTATCACGCTGGCGAGGTCGATACCGAGACCAACGAGGGATGGAACCGGATGATCGCCATCAACCAGACCGGTGTCTGGTGGGGCATGAAAGCCGCCATGCCCGAACTCCTCAAAAGCGGCAATGCCGCCATCGTCAACATTTCATCGTTGTATGGCGTCGTCGGCAGCCCGGGGTCGATTGCCTACCATGCCAGCAAGGGCGCGGTGCGCCTGATGAGCAAGTCGGCAGCGATACAGTATGCCCGGCAGGGTGTGCGGGTCAATACGGTATTCCCCGGCGTAATCAAGACGCCAATATTGGGCGACGTTCCGGACCACATGATGAAGGCTTTGGAAGAGTCGATTCCCATGGGCAAACGGGGCATGCCGGAAGACATCGCCAACGCGTCGCTGTATCTTTGTTCCGACGAGGCCCAGTATGTCACCGGTGCCGAGATCCTGGTCGATGGAGGCTCCTCTTCGATTTGAAATGTCGCATCATTTGTTAACGTGCGACGAAATTCGCGGCACCCTGAATTTCGCAGTGGCAGGAGTTCAAAAACATAAACCAGGAGTTGCACCATGAGCACTGTCATCGAATCGGTGTCGAACGAGACCCGCATCTTTCCCCCGTCCGCTGCGATTATCGGCAAGGGCACCATTTCCGGCATGGCGGCCTACGAGGCGCTGTGCACGGAAGCCGACCGTGACTACAGCGGATTCTGGGCGCGGCTGGCACGCGAACACCTGACCTGGAAGCAGCCGTTCACGCAGGTGCTCGACGAGTCGAATGCACCATTCTACAAGTGGTTCGCCGACGGCCAGCTCAATGTGTCGTACAACTGCCTCGACAA
This sequence comes from Sterolibacteriaceae bacterium, assembly GCA_025360425.1. GTDB lineage: Bacteria > Pseudomonadota > Gammaproteobacteria > Burkholderiales > Rhodocyclaceae > JANYCD01. The sequence continues at coordinate 1,250 of JANYCD010000087.1, read as the reverse complement.
AAATGTTGAAGCCGGGCTCGGCGGCAAGGTCGCCATCATTTTCGAGGCCGACGATGGCCAGGTTAGCAAGGTTACTTACCAGGAATTGCTGGGCAAGGTCTGCCGTTTCGCCAACGCGCTGCGCGCGCAAGGCATCAAGAAGGGCGATCGCGTCATCATCTACATGCCGATGTCGGTCGAAGGCGTGGTGGCGATGCAGGCCTGTGCGCGCATTGGCGCGATCCATTCGGTGGTGTTCGGCGGTTTTTCGGCCAAGAGCCTGGAAGAGCGCATTCTCGACGCCGGCGCGGTGGCGGTGATCACTGCTGACGCGCAGTGCCGTGGCGGCAAGGGGCTGCCGCTCAAACCCGCAGTGGATGAGGGCATCGCGCTCACCGGCAGCAACCAGATCAAGACGGTGATTGTGTACAAGCGTACCGATGGCGCCTGCAACATGGTGGCAGGGCGCGATCACTGGTGGCATGAGCTCACGGCCAAACAATCCGACACTTGCGAGCCGGAATGGGTCGACGCCGAGCATCCGCTGTTCCTACTTTACACCTCCGGTTCCACTGGCAAGCCGAAGGGTGTACAGCACAGTTCGGGCGGCTATCTGTTGCACGCAAAACTCACCACGTTGTGGACCTTCGACATCAAGCCCGACGACGTCTTCTGGTGCACCGCCGACATCGGCTGGGTCACCGGCCACACCTACATCGCCTATGGTCCGCTGGCCTGCGGCGCCACCGAGATCGTGTTTGAGGGCGTCCCCACTTATCCGGACGCTGGTCGTTTCTGGAAAACGATTCACGCGCACAAGGTCAGCGTTTTCTACACCGCGCCGACGGCGATCCGGGCCCTCATCAAGACCGCCGAGAGCAACGACAAGGTCCATCCGAAGAGCTTCGACCTCACGAGCCTGCGCATCCTCGGGTCGGTCGGCGAGCCGATCAACCCGGCCGCATGGGAGTGGTATCACAGAGAAGTCGGCGGCGGCCGCTGCCCGGTCGTCGACACCTGGTGGCAGACCGAGACCGGCGCGATCATGATCGCCCCCTTGCCAGGCGCGGTGCCGACCGTTCCCGGCTCGGCGACCCGTCCTCTTCCAGGGATCGTTCCTGAGATCGTCACCCGAGACGGCAAGGCGGTTGGACCGAACCAGGGGGGATTCCTCGTCATCAAGCAGCCCTGGCCGTCGATGCTCCGGACCCTCCACGGCGATGACGAACGCTATCAGGCGACATACTGGAGCGAGATCGCCGGCTGCTACT